>NZ_JBFTRJ010000029.1:0-47824 GCF_056399465.1 Variovorax sp. 01N425
CGGGAGTGGTCCGCCTGCGGACAGCATGAGGCGCGAGGAACGCGGCGCAACGCGCCTGAAACGCGTGAAGCATCGGCGTTCTTGCGGCTTGACGCAGGTCGAACGGCTGAACGTGATCGCGTTTGCACGTTGTTCAGACCTTCCCTAGTGCCGTGCCTCACGTAACGTGCTGCCTGCTGGATGGTCCGGCCGGAGCACACGAACATGACGAGGCAAGTGAGCATGTCAACACGCAGAGAGTTGGTCGACTCCGTCGGCGCTCGGTATCGGCTGGGATCCAAGAGCGAACGTAGCTCGATCCTGGACGAGTTCGTGGCGATCACCGGCTACCACCGCAAGCGCTGCATCCGATTGCTTTCCAATCCTCCGGTGCCGCCGAAGGAGCGCCGTCCAAGCTCAAGATATGGGCCAGTCGTGCGCGAGGCCCTGGGAGCGCTCTGGGAGGTCTCCGATCGGGTCTGCTCGAAACGTCTGAAGGTCATGATCCCGGCGTTGTTGCCGGCGATGGTTCGACACGGAAGGATCACCGACGACGCGAGCTTGCACGCGCAACTGCTCGCGGTCAGTGCGGCCACCATCGACCGCCTTCTCGCGTCTCTGCGACTCGCTGCCAGCAAAGGCAGGCGGCGGGCCGTAGGCCAGAGTTCGGCTGTCCGTCGCGCGGTCCCGATCCGCACCTTCGGCGATTGGGATGATCCTGCACCTGGTTACCTGGAAGTCGACTTCGTCGCCCATTGCGGTCCTCAGCTCGCGGGCACCTTTATCCAGACGTTGGTCCTGACGGACGTTGCCACCGGCTGGACGGAGTGCGTGCCGATGCTGACGCGCGACGGCACCCTGGTCATCAATGCCATCGACAGAGCACGTTCTCTGTTCCCATTCCCGATGCGCGGCGTGGACTTCGACAACGACAGCGTCTTCATGAACGAGCGCGTCGTGGATGGTGTCGAGCGCAGGGCCTTGAGGTCACGCGAGCGCGCGCCTACCGTAAGAACGATCAAGCATGGGTGGAGCAGAAGAATGGGGCTCGTTCGCAGGCTGGTTGGTTATGGCCGCTTCGAGGGCTTGGAGTCCTTGCGCGTGCTTACCAAGTTGTACGCCGCGGCTCGCATCCACACGAACATATTGCAGCCATCGTTCAAGCTGCGTAGCAAGTCGCGCATCGGCGCCAAGGTCGTCAAGCGATATCACCCGCCCGTGCCGCCGGCCGACCGGGTGCTTGCACACGATGCGATCGGCCAGATGTCCAAGAAAAGGTTGGTGCAAATGCAGGCAAACGCCGACCCCGTCGAACTTCTGAGCGAGATCCGGGCTGCTCAGGATGAGCCGGGACGCCGGGTAGATCAACGCGGCGAGGCCGGGGCACTTGGAGTGCGGGGACGGATCATCGGCGCCTTCGTTCCTCCGAGGACCGCCGAAAGCGGAGAGCAGCGCGCGATTCATCGTCGACCATATCGCCGAATCAAGCCCGTGCCCCTCTTCTCGGAGACCGCTATGGAGTAGAAGCCGTGAGGTCACAGTGCAGCCCCGGCTGACGGCAAACCGCTGCAAAGCGACTGCGATAGAGGGGGCTAGCCCGGCTGATGCCGACTGCGGGCCGCCGCTCGGTCACGGCATTTGAATGGCGGCGGTTGCCAAAACATGGCAGCTGGCTTTCGTCAACGGCCGCTTGCTGGCAACTGGACTGCGCAAGCCGTACACACAGCATCTTTTGCGGGCGGCACGGTTGCATGCTCAAATGCTGGTAAGCACAAGGGCTTCGCCCTTGCACCGACTCTTAGGTCAAACGTTATGTCGCTTGTGGCAAGGTCGCGAATGTTCACGTCCACGTTCAATGCGCTGCTTCGGGAAGCGCAGTTTACGAAAGAGATGCTCGGAACTGGCGCAACACAGATTCGTCGCGCGAACTACGCAACCAAGGGCGTCTACTTTCAAGCGTTCACCAGTCTTTCGACGGGGTTGGAGCGGATCGGAAAACTGTGTCTGATGCTCGACCATTTCATCGAAACGGACGGAACATTTCCGACACTGAGAGAGATGAAGCATCAGATCGGTCACAAGTTGGAACTACTGTACGAGCGTTCGCAGGAGGTGACCAAAAGGCGCTCGATTCAACTGCGAATGACGCGCGACCTTTCCGATCCTGTGCACACGGCAATCATGCGCGTGCTACACGACTTCGCGGAAGGCGATCGGTATTCAAACATCGACGTCCTTGTCGGAGGGAGTTTATCGGCTGACCCCGTTGGAAGGTGGTTCGACGAGGTCGATACTCCCTTGTACAAGTCGCGCGTGTCGCAAAGGAGAAAGGACCAGATAGCGCGCAACGCGAGAATCGGCGCTCAGCTGCCTGGTGCTATGTCAATGGTTCGGCACACCGCCGAGACAGGCGAAGAAATCACCAACTTTGAGGAGGGTAGCCTGCGAACAGGTATGTGGGAGGCGGTTGCTCCCTATCGACAGTTAGCGGTTCTACAGGTCATTCGATACTGGACGGAACTCATCGGAGAGCTGGGGTACGCCGCACATGCCGTGCCGGGGGAAGCCGTACCGCGTTTCGGTGAGGTTTTTGCAATGTTCTACAACGAAGACTCATATCTCAAGTCAAGGAAAACATGGGAGAAGCTCTGAGACGGGACAACCTAGCATGACTTTCCATCGGGCCGCCTTTGGCATCCGCTGAATCCAATCGTTGGATGTCAGTCTTGGTTCTCTGAATTCATCCCCGACTTTGACTGCGCCAGGTCGAGAGCAGCAGTACCCGATCGCAAGCAGCGGACGTTCAAGATGCCGCCTGCAGCGGTACGCCGCCAATATTGGAGCTGACCCCCTCAAATCAGCTGTCGGGCCGGCAAGATTGCCGGAGCTCGGATGATTGCTGCGAGGCAGGCACCGTGAGGTCAAGCTGCGGCCACAGCCGACAGCAATCGCTGCATTGCGGACGCCAGAGGTAGTTTTGCCCGGCCAAACGCTATCGCGACGCCGTGCAATTGAGCCGGCCCAACCCTCAGCTTCAATGTGCGCGTACAGGAGTCTGGCGAATCTAGGTACCCAAGAAATTGTCCAAGGTACTCCCGGCTTTCACACCACAGGCGGAACACCAGCTTGCAAAGAGCAGACGTCCAGAAAGTTCTCGCCACGTTCAATTTTTGAAATGTATGACTGCCCTATTTATCACCGCTGAGGCGGCTCTTCCCAAACGCTGATGGCTGTTGAACTTTCGCGCCTCCAAAGTCCCGCTGCCATTCAAGCCGCACTGGACGAGTTTTCCCGCGTCGGTCGAACGGCGTTTCTGGTGCGATATGGGTTTGGAAAGTCGCGCGATTTTCTGGTTCGCGATGGGAAAACCGGGCAGTTGTGCGATTCCAAAGCCATCGTGGGAGCCGCTTTCGGCCATCAATTTCCTGACGAGGGCCCGCTCAAACCTGCGGACTTTTCCGGCGGTGAGGCCACCGTCGTTCCCAAGCTGCAGCGCCTCGGCTTCGAGGTCGTGCGCATCGGCGAGGACTGGACCTCGGACGAGGTGGAGGCCACGGTCGCTTCCTATTTCGAGATGCTCCGGCTAGAAGCGGCGCAGCAGCGCTACACCAAGACGGAGTTCAATGCGCAGCTTCGCCAACACTTGCGCGGGCGTAGCAAAGGCTCGGTTGAGCTGAAGTACCAGAACATCAGTGCCGTCTTGCACGACCTCGAACTGCCCTTTGTCCGCGGCTACAAGCCTCGTAGCAACGCGCAACTCCTGTTGCGGCAGGCGGTCCAGCAATTCGTCGTGGATCAACCGGGTCTGGTGTCCCAGGTTGTCGATGCGATGGAGGAGGTCAAGACGCCGGGCCAACAGGCTTTTCACGCCTCCTTGGTGGGGCCTCCGAACCTTGAGACCGTGGTGGAGGTGGCCGAGCCAGGGCCCAAAGTGAGGTTCCCGCGCAAAACGAACTGGGCTCAGCGCGACGAAGCGAACCGAAATCTTGGCCGTGCCGGTGAACAGTGGGTCATCGGCTTCGAGCAGCGGCGGCTCGCTGACGCCGGGTACCCGGAACTGTTCCAGCAGCTGGACTGGGTCTCGGACCGCCTCGGTGACGGGATTGGCTACGACATCCTTTCGCATGAGCGGCCCGGCGAGCATCGCTTCATCGAGGTCAAGACCACCAACGGTGGCCATGCCTCCTCATTCATCATCAGCCGCAACGAGTTGGACTTCGCCGCAGAGGCGGAGGAGGCGTTCCATCTCTATCGTGTGTTTCAGTTCCGCGAGGAACCGAAGCTCTACATCCTCAAGGGCAGCCTGGCGAATCAGGTTCATCTGGAACCCCTCGACTATCGAGCGTCGTTCCGACGTTTGGTCGGGTGATCTGCAATGACTGAGAAATCGTGCCCCTTTTGCGCCTTGCCTGCTGAGCGTGTCTTCGGGCAGAACGCCCATGCACTCTGACTTCGGAGCCGGTCAGCGGCATCTACAGAGATGGCTTCAATCGGAGAAGCAATTGCCCTGGATGATCGGCGAGATCTCCTACTCGGCCGCCGACTTAGTCCGCAGCTCCTTCTTGTAGCGCTTCATCAAGGAACTCATGAGTTCCGACGGCTCTACCTCGAGCCCATTGCACAAGAAGATGAGACTGGTCAATGAAGGGCTGGTCGTGGCTGTCTCCAATTTGGCAATGAATGTGCGATTGAGGCCCGACGCAAAACCGAGCTCTTCTTGATTGAACCCGCGCACTGCCCGCCGAGCCTTCAGCTCGGCCGCAAAGGCTTTCAATAGTGCGGGATCCTGCGTCGATCGCATGCAGCGAATCTCGCCGCATGGACTTCTTTATGCACCCGCTTGTATGGTACATAATGGGTTGCGCCGCTGCGCTTCAAGCCTTGAATGAACCGCTTCTCGTGCCGGTTGCCTCAGTTGCCAAGCTTCCCAGCTTTACCGCTGCCAACGAGTTCAAATGACGCGTCGACAAGTTGCCTCGCCTCTGCCAATGGCCCGAACCCTGCGGTTACCGGTCTCGGTCACGCGAGCCCGACCGCGGCAACCCGCACCTGTCGTGCGCAGCCTGTCTGCAGCGCGCATCGGGACGCAGGTGAGGGCGCTTCGCATGGCGGCCGATGTGTCTGGCGGCGAGCTGGCCAGGACCTCGGGGATTTCTGCCTCGATGCTTTCTCGCATCGAGCGCGGTTTGGTCTCGCCTTCGGTGGAGACCCTGGAGCGTCTCGCGAATGGTCTTGGGGTGCCGACGTCGCGGTTCTTCGGGGATCAGGCGCGGCGGACGGACTTTTGCCATGTGCGTGCAGGACATGGTGTCTTGGTCGATCGCATCGGCGCGGTGGCGGACTACCGCTACGAGCTGCTGGGCCATTTGCTGTCGGGCAACCTGTTCGTCGAGCCCTACCTGGTCACGTTGTTGCCCGGCGCCGATCCCTATGTGACCTTCCAGCATCCGGGTCTCAAGTTCCTGTACTTCCTGTCCGGTGAGGTCACCTACCGCTATGGCGGCAAGTCAGTCGGGGTGGCGGCAGGGGACTCGCTGCTGTTCGATGCGAGCGCACTGCATGGGATCGAGGCCATCCAGACCCAGCCGGTCTCATACCTGTCGGTGGTGTTCACGCTGCGAGAGTAGGCTGTTATTGGCGGCCTTGCCGCGCAGTGCGCGGCGATGCGGATGCCCATTCTCTCGGTGTCCTGCGAGATCTGATCGATGAGTTGGAGCGCGAGCTGCAACTCGGCTGGCGCAACGGTGACTTTTTCGATGTCCTGGTCCTGCAGGGAACGGACCTCGTCCGCGTACAGGATCTGTTGCAGGATGAGTCCGTCCTCCACGGGGCGGACCTGAACGACATGCTGCTTGGGCCAACGCTATCGCTCAACTGCGATGTTCGACCCACTATTGCGAAGCGCGAAGCGCCTCAAGATGCATCGGATCGTTTGCGGCGATCAGCGAGACGAGGTCCTGCACCGCGCCCTCAATGTCGCACATGAGATCATTGTTGGTGGCTATCCGCTCGATGTTGTTGCCGTGGCTGAAGTAGTGCAGGACCTTCAAGATGCGCTTTGACTTCTCGGGGCCGAATAGACGGTCGGCTCGAGTGTCGACGCTGCCGTCGGGATACTTTGCGTACGTATAGAGTTCAACGAAGCGGCGCACGGCATTGGGGACATGCATGAGGACCTTGAAGTCGGTCTTGTCTGGCGCCTTCTGGAACTCGTCGAGAACCGAGAATAGGAAATGGTACTCGGATGAGTACTTCGCCATCGAATCCGGCATGTTCACGAAGGTCGAAGAGGTAGGTGACAGGCGCTTCACCAAATAGTTGCGCACCTTCGTCTGCTTGGTCGGACCGATCTCGCGCAGCAAGCCGAAGAATTCGAAGTTATGGGTAGAGAGGAAGACCTGTTTGCATTTCGTCTTCCACTCGCCCGTTCCGGCAGCCTGCTCGAAGAAAACATCCTTGATGATCGAGTTGACTTGAAAGATGTGGTTGCTATCCAAACTAGAGATCGGGTCATCAATGAAGACGATCGCCTTGTCGAACTCTTTGATCTCCTGGAGTTTGGTGAGGAAGAACGAGAACGCGATGGCCGTCTTTTCCCCCTCGCTTAGATGCTTGGCAGTGGTGCCGTTGCGGCGCACGAGTTTGAATCGCTCCTCGCCATTAAATTTCGTCACGGCAATCTGCACGCCGTCGGAGCCCAAGAGCGTCTCGATGCGCCGATTGATCTCTTCGCGTCCCTTTTGGGCTTGGCTGATCTTCGCCTCGAGGTCGAGCTTGTGCTTGTCGATCGCGTCACCCAGCTTTTGAAATTTCTGTACGCGGGCCTCCCATTGGGCCTGCTTCTTGGCTCGGTCGTCGATTCTCTGCTTCTCGACGAACTCTTGGGCGTAGTGCCACTTGGCACGTTTGATGGCATTCGCCTTCTCGACCTGGAAGTGGTCTGCGATCTTGTTGTGCTCGGTGATGATCGCGTCGATCTCGGCGCCTGCGAGTATCCAAGCGTCCACGACGCCATCGGGCATTTTCGGCACGGTGCGCGAGACGAAAGGCGATGCGATCTTTGCCTCCACTTCCGCCGCGAGGATCCCTGCCGCCGAGTCGTGGGCACCGGCCGCCTTTTTGACCGCTTCGTTGGCCGCGCGGAAACGGTTCCTGAATTGGGCCGAGACCTGCCGCGGATTGAAGTCCACGAAATCCAGACGGGCGCCCTCTGCATCCTTCAAGAAGGCTTGTAGCTCCGACTTAAAGTCGGCCTGCGCCTTGGAAAAGTGGGCTCGGAGGGCGTCAAGCCTCTCGCCTGCGAGCTTATTGCCGCAGAACTCGCAGTCTTTTTTGTGCTCGTGCAAGTCCAGCCCGCGCTCAACCCAGTTCGCCACTGACGGGTTCTCGGTCAGGTATTGGATGGCGTTGGCGAACTCCGGTGTCTTGGCTAGCAGAGGCCCGGCCTGCTCCCAGAGCCCGACAAGCCCGGACTTGGGGTTGACCTTCGCCACCGAGGGGAGCGCGTCCTGATAGGAGGTGTGGGCGAGCTTCGTGTCCGCTTCGAGCTGCTCGGGCAGGAGCTTGTAGTTCTCCATGCCCAGACTCACGAGTTGGATGTCCGGCGCCATTTGAGTCGCCGTGTAGATGCCCGTAAGCAACAGGGCCGCTTTCGTCGCCGCGGCGGCCGTCTTCCTCGCGTCGGCGAGTGCCTCAGCATCCGCCTTCGCCGCCTTTTGCTGGTTTGCGATCGCTTGAATGATGCGCCCCCGTATTTCCGTGAGCCGCGCGATCTCCTTTTGGGTCTCCTCCGACTCGGACCCCAGTAGCAGGATGGGCCGGCTGGGGGAGCCACTAAAATTCAGGTTGGCGTGGATGAAGTCCGTATTGAAGACGCGCACCAAGTGACCGCATGTCTTCGCATTCACTTCCGTCACGTTTCCAGTGTCTGTTTCGAACAGGAAGCTGTATCCCGTGATGTCCGGGT
This sequence comes from Variovorax sp. 01N425, assembly GCF_056399465.1. Lineage (NCBI taxonomy): Bacteria > Pseudomonadati > Pseudomonadota > Betaproteobacteria > Burkholderiales > Comamonadaceae > Variovorax > Variovorax sp. 01N425. Next base: position 7,946 of record NZ_JBFTRJ010000029.1, read on the forward strand.
CGTAGTCGCCGCGCTCGAGGTGGGCAAACAGGCGCGACAGCGTCGTCTTGCCGGAGTAGTTCCAGCCGTAGATCAGGTTTTTGATACCAAACTCAACGGTATCGGCTGACGACGAGTAGTCGCCATACACCCCAAGTCCTTTGATCTTCTTGATCCCCTTCAGCATTGTCCCTCCTGATACAAGCGGCGCCAGGTTGAAAAACGTTGCCGAAGCGAGGCATGAAGTAGCTCGGGCAGCGAGAGGCCGCTCTCTGGCGGCTCCGACCCAAAGGCGCCGATCGAACTCGCACCACTATAGGGTTATAGCTTTCCATCGTAACGGAATGGGTCGGAGGCCATTCGTCAGACCGATGGCGAATCGGCGATGGCTCCCTCGGATGTTGTAGTCGACAGGCGCGTGCTTGCCTCGCATGCATCCCGCTTTGTGCGCATGCAGATTGTCCTACTCGAGCAGACGCACGACGCTTTGGTCAAGCGCGGCACGGAAGGCTTCGAACCGTTCCAGGCGTAGGCCGTCGGCCTTCGCCTCGAAGTTGCGGATCTGCTCAATTGCGGGCGCCAAGATTGAGTTGTTCGCGACCAGGGTTTCCTTTGCAGCAATGCGGTGCAGCAAAGATCGACACAAGTGCCGCCCCTGGGCCGTCAGCCCGGTGAAGAGTACTACGGCGCTTACATCGGTCTCCGACCTCATGTAGCGAACGTGTTCATCGTATCGATGAAACCTTGGGTGGAACGCATCTGTGAACTCCCGGGCCCTCGGGTATCGGCGCCGCGCCTTCGCGATGGTGCCCCACACGCTATCAGTCTTGGCGCCATTGCAGTCGCTGCAGGCCACCGCCAGATTCCAGAACTCGAACGAGAACTGCGGATAGTGCCGCCGCGGTAAGACGTGCTCGATGGGCTTGGCGTACGCCGTGCTAACCAACCATCGGCGGCAATAGCAGCATCGTCCACCCTGCAACTCCAACAGCCTGCGCCTGAAGGCAGACTTGATGGCGGCGCCCTTGACGGTCCCCAGCCCCGTGACGTCCATCAACGAATCCAGCATCGGCCAAACGTCGACAAACGGACGTAGGCGCGCCTGAGTCCATAGGCTCCGAAGCAGTTCCTGCGTTCGCGGGACATGCTTCTTGGTTCCGTGCGCCCGACCGAGGTACAGCTTGATTTCCACGCGCATCTCAGCCCGCGAAGGATGCGTTCCTTTGAACCAGCTCATTCGGCGATTTTTCGATGGATTCCAGCCAGCTCATCGAGGGCTGCTCGAGTGCGAGCGACGAGTTCAAGGTCGTCCCGCGCATGCGACAGCTGTGCCGAGTCCGCCTGCCGAATAATTCGGTCCATCAACTCCAGCTCTTCGTGCAACGACTCTGCGGTGGGAAGGTCCGTTTCATGTATTGGCGACTTGGCGTTTACACGTTGGATGGCCGCCGACACCATCAAAGCGCATCGCTCATGCACCTGCCGATTGTTGGCCGTGTAGGTCCGGAATCCATCGAACAAGGCAGTCTCGACCGATCGACGCTGACGAACACTGAGTTCCGTCAGCGCATGCCGGCGGGCGACGAAGCACTGGTCGTCACGATGCGTCGCGCTGGCGACGATGACGGGCGAGTGCGTTGCCACGACGATCGAGCAACCCAGTCCGGAGCCGACGATTTCCAACATTGCCGGGATGGCGCGCTGCCAGCTCACGTGAAGACTCAACTCGGGCTCGTCGACCAGGACCACGGTGTCGTGGCCAGCGTAGGCAGTGAGCTTGAGCGCAAGGGTCAGCAGCTGCTGCTCACCCGAGCTCAACTCGCCAAAAGTCGTGATCGAACTTTGCGATTCCTGCCGCATGAGACCAAGCGCGTACTTGCTGGGAGCCGCGCTCTGAAGGATGCGCGCGTTCTCATCAGTGCTTTCCGTAAGCTGCTGCAGGTCTGAGTAGCGTGAGCGGTCGTCATCGAACGAGCTCTTCAGATCGAGTGGCACCAAGTAACGACGCTCACCGAAGCCGAGGTGCCTTACGACTGCATTGAAGACCTCGAGCCGTTGGGCACTCACGTGGATCTCGCGAATCATGCGAATGACGTCCGCCGAAGTGCGGTCCAGCGCGATGCCGCGTTCCGAAGTGCGGGCTCCGACATAGATGAAGGATTGCCCGTCGTTCTTGGGCCGCTGAAATGGGAATCTATCGGTCAATCCGAACGAGATGCCCACGACGCGCTGGCCTTGCTGCACCAGACGTTCTGCCAGATCACCGAGCAAAACGCTCTTGCCCTCGCCGTTGTTGCCGATGACGTAAATGCGTGTGCCAATGTCATGTCCTTGCCGCAGTGCCCGTAGCACGGGCTCGCAGTTGAGCAGTGGCATGAACGTCTTGCGCTTCTTCTCCGTCTCCGCGCCTCCGAGATAGACGGACGCGGCGAGCTTGTAGGCGTTCTTGGCGAGTTCTCCGGTACGAACGCGCCGACAGACACCTTCAACATCCCGGTACCCGTCCTTGAAGTAGGCCTCCAGCGTCGCCTCGAGGTCCTCGGAGCCGGATCGGCGCTGTTTTGCGAATCTTGGAGAAGGCCACCCGTCTGGCTCGCCAAGCGACACGATGGCAGCCACGAACGCCATGAGTGGGCCGATCTCGCGAAGTTCACCTCTGCCGGCGAGACTCTTCGCATCCACCATAAGCACATGGTCGCTGGGCTTTTCTTCTCCGAGGAGCCAAGCCGAAACCTGCTTGCTCGATCCATCGCGGCGATCCTGGGGCAAGTCAATCACCGCCAGCAGCCGACCGCTGCGAACGAGGTGTCCTCGGAGGGCGCCCCGCCACCCCATGGCCGATCGATCGGCACCAGGAACAACGATCAGTCCCACGTTGAAATCGGATCTGTTCTGCAGCAGTTGGTCCAGCGCCTCTAGCGAGGTTTGGTGGTCAGCCCATCTTGGTGAATGTGGTCGCTGTCTGGTGGCAACTCGGCGTGGATGATCAACCAACAGAAAGCGATGAGCAACGAAAGAGGCAAGATCATCCTCACGGGGCGGGCGGTCCTCCGCATCAATGCCGTGCAGGTCGAGTCGAAGACCGATAAAGAAGCTCAGACGGTCCATTGCCGCAATGCGCGCGCTCGTCTCCACATTGAGGACAGCGTGCCGCAATACCGCGAATTCGCCTGTCGTTGCAAAGTACTCCGAGACGCGTTCGATCCGTGGGGAGAGGTGCGCAGCCAAAGCGGCCGCCGTATCGCCACTGCGGTACCCGGTCGCCGTCAGGCGGCTGACGACTCGATGAAACACCTCATCGAAGCAGCTCAGCAGAAATTCGCGCCGGGAGCCCCAGGCCCCTTGGAAGTGATTGAGCAGCCTGACGATGCCGCCGAATGCTTCGATGGATCCGACCTCGCGGGGAACGTCAGCTTGGCCGGAACTCCGGAAGACGCTGGCCAGTGCATCGCAAGCGCCAAACCATGTTTGCTGAAACTGATGCTCATCCTGGGGTGGATTTGCCGTACTGAGGACCTCAAACGCTTTCCGCACTTGGTCGGTCACCTCGCCGGTCAAAAACCCGGGCGAATGCGCCGCGCAGGTGAGCCCGAGTACCATCAGCGCGAACTGCTCGAACCCCCCTTCCCGCAGCCCGGAGGGGACGCGCAGCAGGCGAAGTGCCTCCCAGAACTTGGCCGTCTGCACGGCCCGCTCATCAATCATTCTTTCTTCCTTGGAAGACTGCCAGCTTCGGCTGGGGCTATGGGGCCAGCATTACACCATCAAGCCATCGCGTACCGTTCGAATCAGAACGGGACTTTGCGAATATTTCCCTAGGTTCGATGTGATCTCCAGTTGGCCGCTTCCAGCGGCGGCCGTCGTTCAGCCACTGGCTGACGAACAGCACCCTGTCTCGAGCTCCCATCGAGAAAGCAGTTGTACGCGCGCTCTATGCCGCCAGCTTGTTCTCGTAATACGGCCGCTCGCGATCATCAAGGATCGCGTACGCGGCGTGGAGGTTCGCGCGATCCGGCTTCAGCCAAGCATCGACGTTCTCCGCCTTGATCGGGATGATGCAACGGTCGTGCCCGGCGGCGGCAATCTCCTCCGGCGGTTCATCGGTGATCGCTGCGAACGAGAGCAGGTCCGGCTCGCCCGGTCCTAACCACTGCGACCAGAGGCATGCGACCAGCATGTCCTGCTGGGGCCGCGGCCGGAATTCAAGCACCACATCTTCGCCGTCTCGTTTGACGTGTTCATAGAAGGCATTGACGACCATGATCCCGTGCGACAAGCCGAACAGGTCCTTCCAGAACCCCTCTAGGTTGTCGCGCCTGGCGTTGTAGGTGCCCGGGTAAAGCGAATCGAACTTCGCCAGCTTGCCGGCGGGCCGGCATTGGTAGCGCATCGGCTTGACCAGCCGCTGGCCGTCCTCCCAGATCATCACCGGCGCGTACCCCCCCGGAAAGATCCGTGCGTCTCGCGGTTCGAGCTCGACACGGTTCAGGTCCGCCAGTTTGCCGAGATCCCATTCGATCTTCGCCGTGGCGATCCGCACATCCTCCGCGGCCTTCTTCGTTTCCTTGACCTGGAGCTTGCGTTCGGCGTCGGCGAGGCGCTTGCGCTGCTTGAAGAAATCCTGCTCGAGCGCCATGGCCTGTTCGGCATTGAACGCGTCGATCAGGCCCTTGATCTCCCGCTCCTCGTCGGACTCCGGGTTCATGAACGCCGCGTCGACGGCCTTCGGAATCTTGATCCTGAGGTTGCCCTGGCGCTCGTAGTACAGCTTGGCGAACGCGCGCAGCGACAAGACGCCGCCGAACAGGCGGAAGAACCGCTTGTAGTCCGCGCGGATCTGGGCTGAGTAGCACATGCGTCCCATTGTGGCGGCGGTCCCGGCTTCGCCGGACGGGGATTTTCCTTGGGAGTGCAGGCGGGCCGGATTTCACAAAGTGGCATGGGCGGGGCAAATTTGTAAACCTTCTTGCTCACTCGCCTATGCCGGACGGATACTGTTCATCCATACAGCATCTGGAGTCCTTGTGGCCATCCCCCTGTCATGGGCCGATGGCGATGAAGCGCCGTCGGCCCGCGAAAGTTCACCGCCGTCGGAGCGGCCATGGCGCCCGGCCGTCGTGCTGCCGCACGCGGTCGAATCGGCCGTCTGGCGCGGCGATGCGCTCGGCACGCCGGTCACTTCGGCCGTGAGCACAGGGTTCGAACGCCTGGATGCCGAACTGCCGGGCGGCGGCTGGCCCTGCCAGTCGCTGACCGAGGTGCTGCAGGTCCAGCCCTCGGTCCTCGAATGGCGGCTGCTCGCGCCCGCCATGCGCACGCTGGTCGCACAGGGCCGGCAGATCGTGGTGATCGGCCCGCCGAGGGCTCCGCACCTGCCGGGGCTGCACCACCTCGGCCTCGACGAGCGCCACCTGGTCTGGATCGCCGCCGACAAGCCGGTCGAGCGCCTGTGGGCGACCGAGCAGCTCATCAAGGCCAATGCCGCCGGCATGCTCGTGAGCTGGCTGCCGCAGGCCCGCCAGGAGCAGATCCGGCGCCTGCAGGTCTGCGCCCAGGGCTGCGACGGACCCGTCATCCTGTGCCGGCCGGCCGCCGCCGAGCACGAGGCCTCGGCCGCCCCGCTGCGGCTGCAGGCGCGCTTCGGCCTCGACTGGGAGCTGCGCATCCACCTGCTCAAGCGCAAGGGGCCGCCGCACGAGGGGGAACTGACGCTTCCCTCGGTGCCCGGGGGCTTGGAGGCCATCCTCACGCCGCGTCTTCGCCACCCGAGCCGCCTGATCGCGGCGCGTCAATCCCGTGAGCTTTCCCATGCTGTGGGCAGCCCTTCTTCCCGACAGCCTGCCGGCCGACCCGCAGCCGCGCACTGAGGCACTCGACGGCCTCGCAACGTGGTGCCTGCAATTCACGCCCCGCGTCGCGGTCCTCGAAGCGCTTCTGCCGTGCCCGGCGGTCGTGATGGAAGTCGAACAGAGCGTGCGCCTGTTCGGCGGCAAGCGCCGCCTGGTCGAGCGCGTGCGCGAGGAATGCCCCGACCTCGGAGTCCGGCAGCTGAGCTGGGCGCCGACCAGCCTCGCCGCGCTCGCGGTGGCCCGGGCCGGTCTCTCGAACGGTTTCGCGAAGCCGCTCACCCAATTGCTCGATGCGCTGCCGATCGAAACCCTGACGCAGGTCGCGGCTCACCAGGCGACGCTCGCCCGCCTGGGTTGCCGCACGCTGGGCGAAGTGCGGGCCTTGCCGCGCGGCGGCCTGAGCCGCCGCTTCGATGCCCAACTGCTGGCGGCCCTCGACCAGGCCTACGGGCTGCGGCCGGAGACCGAGACCTACCCCTGGGCACAGCTGTCGGAGACCTTCCGCGCCAGGCTCGAGCTGATGGCGCGGGTCGAGCACGCGCCGGCCATGCTGTTCGGGGCGCGCCGCCTGATGCTGCAGATGGCGGGCTGGCTCATGGCGCGGCGGTCCGGCGTGACCGCGTTCACGCTGCGCTGGTGCCATGACGCGATGCGCGCCAGGACCGCCGGTGACGGCGGCGAACTCACCGTCCGCACCGCCCAGGCCACGCGCGACACCGAACACCTGATGCGGCTGCTGGCCGAGCACCTGGGCAAGGTCGAGCTGCTCGCGCCCGTGGGCGACCTGGAGCTGCTGGCGACCGAAGTGCAGTCGCTGGAGGAGAAGAGCCGCTCGATGCTGCCGGAGGCACGGCAATCGGGCGAGAGCCTGGCGCTGGTGCTCGAGCGCATCGCAGCGCGGTTCGGGCCCGACCGCGTGCTGCGCCCGGTCCTCCTCGAAGACCACCGGCTGGAGTGGATGTGCCGCTGGCGTCCGGCGCCCGAACCGGCGCCGCGCACGACCTCCCGCACGGTCGACGTGCCGCAGCCGACCTTCATCCTGCCGAAGCCGCTGCGTCTCGCAACCCAGCACAACCGGCCGATCTACCAGGGCGTGCTGCAGCTGCTCGCCGGGCCGCACCGCGTCGAGGGCGGATGGTGGGACCGCACGCTGGAGGGCGACGGGAGGAATCGGAGTGACGGTGCGCAAGAGACCACGCGCCAGGCGAGCCGCGATTACTGGGTGGCCGTGAGCGAGCACGCCGGCGTGCTGTGGATCTTCCAGATGCGTCTCGCGCAGGACGAGACCGCCTGGTTCCTGCACGGCACCTTCGCCTGAGAGGCCTCCCGTGGACCTGCCCGAGTACGCCGAGCTGCGGTGCGTGAGCAACTTCAGCTTCCTGCGCGGCGCGAGCCAGCCGGACGAGCTGGTCGAGCGCGCGAAGCAGCTGGGCTATACCGCGCTGGCCCTCACCGACGAGTGCAGCCTGGCCGGGGTCGTGCGCGCGCACGTGGCGGCGAAGGACCAGGGCCTGAAGCTGCTGATCGGCAGCCAGTTCCTCGTCGAGGCCGATGAACAGGTCGACGCCGAAGCCGCGCCCTTCACGCTCACCGTGCTGGCCTGCCATCTCGAGGGCTACGGCAATCTTTCGGCGTTCATCACCAAGCTGCGCCGCAACTCGGAGAAAGGGACCTACAAGCTGCCGCTCGCGCAGATCCGCGGCGCCGAACTCGCCGGCTGCGTGGTGCTCGCCTCCCCCCGGCGCATGGCCACGCCGGCGCAGGTGGGCTGGCTCGGGACCTGGTTGCTGCGCGAGTTCCTCGGGCGCTGCTGGTTCGCCGTGGAGAAGCTGCGCCTGCTCGACGACGAGATGTGGCTGCATCGCCTGGGCGAGATCAGCGCGGCGACGGAGATTCCGCTCGTGGCCGCGGGCGACGTGCATTTCCACGTGCGCTCGCGCAAGCCGCTGCAGGACGTGATGACGGCGACGCGCCTGGGCAAGCCGCTGACGGACTGCGGCCTCGAACTGCAGCCCAACGCGGAGCGGCATCTGCGCACCCGGCTGCGGCTCGCGCAGACCTATGCGCCCGAGCTGCTCGCGGAGACGCTCAAGGTGGCGGCGCGCTGCAGCTTCAGTCTCGACGAACTGCGCTACCAGTATCCCGACGAGGTGGTGCCCGCGGGCGAGACGCCGGCCGGGTACCTGCGCCGCCTCACCTACGAGGGGGCCGGGCGCCGCTGGCCCGGTGGCATTCCCGCCAAGGTCCAGGCGCAGATCGAGCACGAGCTCGCGCTCATCGCCGAGCTGAAGTACGAGCACTACTTCCTCACCGTCGCCGACATCGTGATGTTCGCGCGCTCGCGCCACATCCTCTGCCAGGGCCGCGGCAGCGCCGCGAACAGCGTGGTCTGCTACTGCACGGGCGTCACAGAGGTCGACCCGGGCCGCATGAGCGTGCTGTTCGAGCGCTTCATCTCCAAGGAGCGCAACGAGCCGCCGGACATCGACATCGACTTCGAGCACGAGCGGCGCGAGGAGGTGCTGCAGTACCTCTATGCGAAGTACGGGCGCGACCGCGCCGCGATCACCGGGGTCGTGATCAGCTACCGGCCGAAGAGCGCGATCCGGGACGTGGGCAAGGCCCTGGGGATGTCGCCGGAGACGGTGGACGCGCTTGCCAAGGGGCACCAGTGGTGGGACGGAGGGGCGGTGCGGCCCGAGCGGCTGCAGGAGCTCGGCTTGTCTGCGGATTCACTGCAGGTGCAGCAGCTGCTGCACCTCACGGAGCAGCTGATCGGCTTTCCGCGGCACCTGAGCCAGCACACGGGCGGCTTCGTGCTCACCAAGGGGCCGCTGTGCCGCATGGTGCCGATCGAGAACGCCTCCATGCCCGATCGCACCGTGATCGAGTGGGACAAGGACGACCTCGACGCGCTCGGGCTGCTGAAGGTGGACTGTCTCGCGCTCGGCATGCTGACCGCGATCCGCAAGGCTTTGGATTTCATCGGGCTGCGCAAGGGCTGTGTATTCGGCATGCAGGACATCCCGGCCGAGGACGGCACCACCTACGACATGATCTGCAAGGCCGACACCATCGGCGTGTTCCAGATCGAGAGCCGCGCGCAGATGAGCATGCTGCCGCGGCTGAAGCCGCGCTGCTTCTACGACCTGGTGATCGAGGTCGCGATCGTGCGGCCGGGGCCGATCCAGGGCGGCATGGTGCACCCGTACCTGAACCGGCGCCAGGGCCGGGAGCCGGTGGTCTACCCGAGCGAGGCGCTGAAGGAAGCGCTGGGCCGGACCCTGGGCGTGCCGGTGTTCCAGGAGCAGGTGATGCAGATTTCGATTCTGGCGGCGGGCTTCACGCCGGGCGAGGCCGATGGCCTGCGGCGGTCGATGGCGGCGTGGAAGCGCAAGGGCGGCCTGGAGCACTACTACGCGAAGATCGTGGACGGCATGACCGTGCGGGGCTACGAGGAGAGCTTCGCGAAGGCGATCTTCGAGCAGATCAAGGGATTCAGCGAGTATGGGTTTCCGGAAAGCCATGCGGCGTCGTTCGCGCTCCTGGTCTACGCCAGCTGCTGGATCAAGTGCCACCATCCGGCGGAGTTCCTCGCGGCCATGCTGAACTCGCAGCCGCTCGGGTTCTATTCGCCGTCGCAGCTCGTGCAGGACGCGCGGCGCCATGGCGTCGAGGTGCGGCCGGTCGATGTGATGTACAGCGACGTGGACTGCACCTTGGAAGACCTCGCGCATGAACCGGCGGTGCGGCTCGGACTGCGCATGATCGGCGGGCTCAAGTCGGCCTCGGCCGGGCGCATCGTCGAGGCCCGCGCGCAGCAGGTGTTCGACAGCGCGGAGGACCTGGCGCTGCGCGCGAGGCTGGAACTGCATGAGATGAAGCTGCTGGCCGCCGCCGATGCGCTCGCGAGCCTCTCGGGCCACCGGCGCCAGCAGGTCTGGGAAGCGGCGGGGCTGCGCGCGGCGCCTGCGCTATTGCGGGACGCGCCGGTCGACGAGGATTTTCTGGAACTCGAGGCGGCGCCCGAGGGTGAGGAGATCGTGTTCGACTATGCCTCGACCGGCCTGACCTTGCGCCGGCATCCGCTCGCCCTGCTGCGCGAGCGCCTGGCGCGGCGCGGGCTCATGACGGCGCGGGATCTCGACGGGATCGACAACGGCGAGCAGGTGAGCCACTGCGGCATCGTGACCTTGCGCCAGCAGCCCGAGACGGCGAAGGGCACGATCTTCGTGACGCTGGAAGACGAGACGGGCGTGGTGCAGGTGATCGTCTGGAAGAGCCTCAGGGACGTGCAGCGCCAAGAACTGCTGGGCGCGCGGCTCATGGCTGTCCACGGCAGGTGGCAGCGCGAGGGAGCGGTGAAGAACCTGGTTGCGACGCGGCTGGAAGATCTGACGCCGCTGCTGGGGCGGTTGGCGGGGGCGACGGTGAGCCGGGATTTCCGGTAGGAATCGACGTAGTAATGGCCTACCTGCGGCGGCCGCCGACATGGTGACTGACCTTGCCGCTGCGGCCGCTTCCATCGACACGCCGGCTATCCGCCAAGGCGGCCAACTTCACGGCGGAGGACTGACGCATGGCCCTGCAGATCAACGGCGCGCAGGCGCTGGTGCGCTTGCTTCTCGCGGCGCAGGTGCGCGAAGTCTTCGGCATTGTTGGCGGCAAGCTGGGGCCGCTGCTGCACGCCGTCGCGCAGCAGGAGCAATTGCGTTTCGTCGGGGTGCGGCACGAGGGCACGGGGCCCATGATGGCGGCCGCAGCCCATGCCGCACCGGGGCGGATCGCGGTGGCGCTGGGCGAGAGGGGGCCGGGCGGCCTCAACATGGCCTCCGGTCTTGGCGTGGCCTTGAACAACAACCTGCCGCTTCAATGGACGTCGGTATGTCTCGCTTTTGAGACGAGGACTTCCGAATCACCGGTAGCTAGGCGCCGGCTCCAGTCAAAGTCGCTATAGCGTCCTCAGGTGCTGTTTGCAGGCGCGGCACCGGTCCAAATAGAGCGGCCGGCGCACTCAAGAGAGGTCTGTATTGGGGGCGCAGAAGGGCGCGAGACGCTTCGGATCGTTGATCCGGCGGCGACTATTCCTCGAGAAGCTGATACGGCCTGAGATTCAGTGCCAAAGCGAGACGCTCGAGATTGTCGAGTGAAATGTTGCGAGCCTGACGCTCAACGTGGGCGACGAACGTCCGATGCAGTCCTGCTTCGAACGCCAAAGCCTCCTGGGACCACCCCTTTGCTCCGCGCTGGCGGATCAAATTCAAAGCAAGCACCTCCCTCGCCGAGGCTTGGGGTTGCTTCGAAGAATTCCTTGGACTGGTCACGGGGGAAGTCTTCGAGAAAGCTGCTTTTACGTCAGCCGTGTTTGAGTCACAATCGAAAGACCTGATGGCTCTACAAGAGGTCTGTGGTCATGCGAAACATTCGGGTGCCGTCGCCATTTCCCACTGTGCATTTGCCGAAACTGCCGGCGTCGGTCACACGCGTTCGGCCGAGGCAACCCGCTCCTGTCGTGCGCAGCCTGTCTGCGGCGCGCATCGGTGCGCAGGTGAGGGCGCTGCGCATGGCGGCCGAGGTGTCTGGCGGCGAACTGGCCAAGACCTCGGGGATTTCTGCCTCGATGCTTTCGCGCATCGAGCGCGGGCTGGTCTCGCCTTCGGTGGAGACCCTGGAGCGTCTCGCGAATGGTTTGGGGGTGCCGACGTCGCGGTTCTTCGGGGACCAGGCGCGGCGCACGGACTTCTGCCATGTGCGCGCAGGACATGGTGTCCTGGTCGATCGCATCGGCGCGGTGGCGGACTACCGCTACGAGCTGTTGGGCCATCTGCTGTCGGGCAACCTGTTCGTCGAGCCCTACCTGGTCACGCTGCTGCCCGGCGCCGATCCCTATGTGACCTTCCAGCACCCGGGCCTGAAGTTCCTGTATTTCCTGTCCGGGGAGGTCCGCTACCGTTACGGCGGCAGGACTGCGGAGGTGAGGGCAGGGGACTCGCTGCTGTTCGATGCGACCGCACTGCATGGGATCGAGGCCATCCAGACCCAGCCGGTCTCCTACCTGTCGGTGGTGTTCACGCTGCGGGAGTAGGCTGCTCTTGGCGGCACTGCCGCGCAACGCGCGGCGATGCGGATGCCCATCGATGGTTCCCCCGTGAATTCGCTGCGGGCCGAATTCACCTCTCTGCCCGGCTCTATTTCTCGGTGTTCGGCATGCCGAACATCGAAAAAATCTCGAACGGGTAATCGCAAGAACGACCTGCATCTCGGCCCGGACAATGGCGGGCACAGCGCGGCGGTGATTTACACCTTGATCGGCTCGGCCAAGCTCGTCGGCCTCGATCCGCAGGCCTACTTGCGCCACGTGCTCGAGCGCATCGCCGGCCATCCGAGCAACCGCATCGACGAGTTGCTGTCGTGGGCGGTCGCCAGTGAGCTTGCCAAGGCGGCGCCGACGAGCTCACCGCCGACCGACAGGCTCGCGGCCTGAGCGCATCGCCGCTGGCAAAATCGCCAGCATGCGTGTCAAGCAGATCGAAGATCTCCCCATGGCCACAAGCGCTGAGCTGTACCAGCTCAGCTGGGTCATCGAGCAGCTCATGGCCGACCCCAGGCGCATCGTGCAGGCGCGCTCGCAGCTGCACATGGGCCAACTGGTGAAGTACTGGGACTGGGGCACCGGCAAGCTGCGTGAGGCTCGCATCGCGGCGATGAAAGACCGGCAGGTCACGCTGATCGACGAGCAAAGCAAACAGCGCTTCAGCGTGCTGTACGCGGCCGTCGTGCCGGTCGAGGATCAGCAGGCAGGCGCGTCACCCTCACCAGCGACCGCAGCGCCGCTGAGGCCGCCGCCGGAGATCCATCACAAGCAGGACTTCCGCGTCGGCCAGCGCGTGAGCTTCACCGACCAAAGCCTCAAGCGCCACGTCGGAGAAATCGTTCGGCTCAACCAGCGCACAGCCACTGTTCACTGCGACGGCCGCGCATGGCGCGTGGCGTTCGCTCTGCTTCAGCGCGTCGCAGACATCACGCCCTAAACGGTCCAGCCGTCAACAACGGCCTCGAGCGGACTATTACTCAGCTTCTTGAGATCTACGGTGATCTCAGGTTGGAAAAGCCGAGGGTAGTTCTCACCTCCCATCTGTTCGATCAGAACGACAATCACATGGACCAGATCCCACATGCCTTCTATGCGGGCTCTGGAACTTTCCGCAGACGTTCGGGGGAGCCACCCTCTAAGGCCGCGTCGCGCTGGCTTCAGCTCGTGCTCAACTGCAATCTGGGCTGCCGCACCTGCCGTGGGCAGTTCGGGTGCTACGTGCCTTCCTCTTCGAGACATTGAGCGATCGCATCATGAACTGCCACTTTCTCCGGATCCACTGGATAGCCGTAGCTCCCTTGCCGATGAAAAGCCGCCAGGTACCGGTGAGCCGAAGACAGGCCCCCCTCTGCAGCTGATGCAATCCACTTGGCACCAGAGAGCTGCAAACCGGGATCGTCGCTCAAGATAAGCTGGGCTCCGACAAGACACTGACTGAGCGGATCGCCGGCCTGTGCAGGCGCCAAAAGAAGATCGATCGCACCAGATTCATTTTTCGGTACGAGTTCGGAATGCCCGCTCAACATCAGCATTCCCAGTGAGACCATCGCAGGAAGGTGGCCCTCCTCAACGAGCTCGCCAAGCATAGCGACTCCGCGTTGCGGCTGCCGCTCCACTTGCCTTCCGCTAATCAGATACGACGCCAGCGCGCGTTTCGCGTCCTGGCTGCCGTTGTTGGCCGCGGTCTCACACCACTTGAAGGCCAACGTCTCATCCTTGTGTCCCGTAAGTCCGACGGAGGAGAGAACGGATAAAGCACATTGGGCGCCAACATCTCCTTCTTGCGCAAGTCGTAGACACCTGGCATGTGCTTCGGCGGATTGTTCGGGCAACGAGAATCCTTGCTCGCGCAAATACGAGACGGCGTTCTTTCGCGACATCGCATCTTTCACGGACATAACCTTGCGATCAAGACGGACCAAGTGGCAACGGAGCTACCGGATAAGCAGGATCCGGCGGCATTTTTACGTGCAGGGTACCCGGGCTGCAGCTTAAAAGGCGAACGGCTCGGTGATGTCGGGGGCCCACTGCGCTCGATTCGAGCGCGCTGATGGAATCGAGCCATTCATCCGCGTGCCGTGTCTTGTCTGTTAGTGGTCTTTACACAGCGTGGGTGCCAGCGAACAAGCCCGCGTGATTGACTATATGCCAGCAAACAACTCGCTCAACGGCATTCCTAGTGCGGTTGCGAAGGTCTGCAGTGCATCAAGCGACGGGTTGGCTCCGCCCGTCTCCACCCTGCTCATGTAGGTGCGCGCGAAACCGCATCGATCGGCGAAGGCCTCTTGGGTCATGCCGGTAGCGATCCGCAGCAGGCGGATGCGTTCTCCAAATCGACGACGCACAGACTTCATGTGCGACGGATGGTCGTGTCATGTGATTTAATCGTGAACACACTAATCGTGACATCGAAGATGGGCATCAGCAGATGAATGCATCGCCAGCGGCAGCGAAATTCAAATGACGCGTCACCAAATTCCCTCACCTCTGCCCACGGTTCGGCCCCTGCGGCTACCAATCTCGATCACACGCGTCCGGGCGCGGCAACCAGCACCTGTCGTGCGCAGCCTGTCCGCGGCCCGCATCGGCGCGCAGGTGAGGGCGCTGCGCATGGCGGCCGAGGTGTCTGGCGGCGCGCTGGCGAAGGCCTCTGGGATTTCTGCCTCGATGCTCTCGCGCATTGAGCGCGGGTTGGTCTCGCCTTCGGTGGAGACGTTGGAGCGCCTCGCGCAGGGCCTGCATGTGCCGACCTCACGCTTCTTCAGTGATCAGGCGCGGCGCACGGACTTTTGCCATGTGCGCGCAGGACATGGTGTCTTGGTCGATCGCATCGGGGCGGTGGCGGATTACCGCTACGAGCTGCTGGGCCACCTGCTGTCGGGCAACCTGTTCGTCGAGCCCTACCTGGTCACGCTGCTGCCCGGCGCCGATCCCTACGTGACCTTCCAGCACCCGGGTCTCAAGTTCCTGTACTTCCTGTCCGGGGAGGTTAGCTACCGTTACGGCGGCAGGACTGCGGAGGTGAGGGCAGGGGACTCACTGCTGTTCGATGCGACCGCACTGCATGGGATCGAGGCCATCCAGACCCAGCCGGTCTCATACCTGTCGGTAGTGTTCACGCTGCGAGAGTAGGCTGTTCTTGGGGCCTTGCCCCGCAGCGCGGGTGATACGGATGCCCATTCGATGGTTCCCCCGCGAATTCGCTGCGTGCCGAATTCACCTCTCTGTCCGGCTCTATTTCTAGGTGTTCGGCATGCCGAACACCTAGAAAGTCTCGAACGGCAGCATCAGCGGAGTCTTCTGCTTGATGGGGCGGTGAGTAAGCCATGCAGCGGCTGTGTGGGCTTGCTTTGCGAGCGGAATGAATTTTCGGATTCGGTAGCCTGGACGCGGCGGTCGCAGGACGACTTCGAAATTTCGAGGGCAAAGTCCTAGTGCGGCTACGAGGGCGGGCCCGTTCCGTCTACTTCCGTAATGTTCGGCGTGCCGAACATTGATGGAGGCCTTCGAGCTGTCGATCGACGGCAACGCTCCGGGGCCGCGAAACGGCGAGGTGAGACTGACGCTGGAATTCCGAGGGCAACGTCCTTGTGCGGCCATGAGGGCGGGATCGTTCCGTCTACCTCCGTAATGTTCGGCATGCCGAACATTGATGGAGGGCGCCGAACTGCCGATCGACCGCAACGCTCCGGAGCCGTGAAACGGCGAGGGGAGTTCGACGCTGAATTCCGAGGGCAAAGTCCTTGTGCGGCTATGAGGGCAGGATAGACTGCCGTCAGACATTGTTAACAGCGACGGCGTTGCAATGACCAAGACCTCTCGATCGAGCCGTGTGATCGCCACCCGGGTGCCGCCCGAAACGAGGGCGTGCTTCGCCGCACTGGCCGCGCGTCATCATCTCAGTGCGTCGAGCCTGCTCGCGAAAATGGTCGACGAGGTCCTCAAGACCCACGGCGACACCTCGCCGGGCTCGGGTGCACAGCGATTCCCACACGAATCGGAAAACCGCCCCCGCGTGGCGGATCGCATCACGCTGCGGCTTCGCCAAGGCGATCGCGCGCTGGCGACAGAGCGGGCCCATTCCCGCGGGATGAAGACAGCCAGCTACCTGGCCCTCCTGATCCACAACCATGTGCGTGACGCGGCCGTGCTGCCGCCGAACGAACTGGACCAGATCAAAGTGACCGGCGCCCGACTGGCTGCGCTGCAACGACAGCTTCGAACGTTCGGCACGCCGAACACTCAGCCAGCGACGGTGGCACCGGACCTCAGTGAAGCGATTGCGTCAGTCCGGCGGGAAGTCGAAGTGGCACGCGAAGCCACGGCCGCCCTCGTGCGGCGCAACCTCATCAGCTGGGAGACCGGCGCCGGGAGTGCCCATGCCTGAACAGAGGATGCGCGCAGGCCGAAGCGACCGCGGCCCGGCCGGTGCGCCGCGCGACATGACCCTGGACATCGTGAGCTACGGCCGGCGAGGACCGGGCGGCACGCTGCGCCTCGGGGCCGACCAGATCGCGCAGATCCAGCGCACGGTGGGGCGCACGCCCGAGGTGATGGTGAAGGTCTCCGGCGGCGGCCGGGACATCGGCGGCGTCGAGGCCCATCTGCGCTACATCGGCCGGCACGGCAAGCTGCCGATCGAAACCGACGAGGGGCTGACGCCGCAGGGCCGGGGTGCAGGCAAGGAGATCGCGGCCGACTGGCAGCTGAAGCTTTGCAGAAGCCAGTACAAGCCGAAACCCGCGCCGGGGCAGAAAGACACGCGTGCGAAGCTGGTGCACAACATCGTCCTGTCCATGCCCGCCGGCACGCCGCCGGACAAGGTACGGGCTGCCGCCCGCGTCTTTGCGCGCGAGAACTTCGCGCTGCAGTATCGCTACGCCATGGTGCTGCACACCGATCAGCCGCACCCGCATGTGCACCTGGTGGTCAAGTGCGAGCACGAGTTCGAGCCCGGCCAGCGCCTCTACATCCGAAAGGACACGCTGCGCCAGTGGCGCGAGCAGTTCGCCGCACTGATGCGAGAGCAGGGCGTGGCGGCCAATGCCACGCCGCGCCAAGTGCGAGGGCAGACCCGCAAGCCGTACAGGGATGCGATCCATCATCGGCTGCGCGCGCTTCGGGCATTCGGGCAACTGCCCTTGAGCGACCGAGCCAGGCATCGGTCGCCGAAGACCTCGACCTTCATGCGCGCCAAGCTGGAGAGCCTGCTCCAGGCACTGAGGTCGGGGCGAGGCGCCGTGGATGACGGCCAAGAGAAGATGCGAAACACCCGGCGGGCAGTGGTCGCAGATTGGCGCGCCACAGCAGATGCGCTTCGCAGACGGGGCGAGACAAGTCTTGCCGACCAAGTGGATCATTTCGTCGCACGAATGCCGGACGTGCAGACCGAAGCGCAGCGATTGGCGGAGCGTTGGAGAGGGGCGGAGAGAAGTCGAGTGCTGGAGCACGCGAAGGACCAGCCCATGCTGCCAAAGATTCGGTGAATGGCTGCGCTCGTGCGACTGGTGAGGCAAGGCTTGCGGCTGTGGCACGTGAACCTTCGTGCGATTGGATGCCCCGCAACTTCGCGCGCACCGAGGTCCCTCACAGCTGCAAGCTTTCGAGCTGCCCTGCCTGCGGACGTGCCTTGTCTTGGCCTCGCTGAAGAATGGCGCCACCTGACCCAGTCGTGTGCGAAATTGGTAAGGGCGAATGCGGCCAAAGTCCGGAGTTTTGTGACCGATCAACGTCCATTCATGAAAAGCTACGTCCTTGCTCTCGATCTCGAAGGCACATTGATCTCAAATGCGATGAGCCAGATACCGTGGCCAGGTCTGGCTGGATTCCTGAATCGTTGCGCTGAACTTTTTCCCCGCATCGTCATGTTCACCCCACTGTCAAGGAAGAACGGTTCAGGAAGATCGCGCGCTTATTGGTGGACGAGGGCGTCGCGCCCCCCTGGTTTGCGGAAGTGGAATACATCACTTGGCAAGGCGAGACAAAAACCTTCGGTTTGTCCCTGGCGTACATCCACATCAAGTATTGCCGGTCGATGACTTTGAGAAGTACGTTCATCTCGGCCAAGAAGCACAGTGGCTGCAAATTGAGCACTTTGACCATCCCTACAGTTCAGCGGATACCGGCCTCGCCAACATGCTCAACACACTGGCGGCGCGTATTTGATAGATGACCTTCGGCGGGCGAACTGAGTTTTTCCACGTGGACGCACTTAGCGCATCACGGGGCGGCTTACAAAACTATCAATTTGCAGAGATCAACACCCGCGTTCTGCTGCTGGCCAAGCTTGTCGAGGAAACCAAGTCCGTTCGAATCTCTCTCCCAGAATGAAGGGGCGGACTTTCGGTTGCTGCGACTGCACGCCGACCGGGTCCGTGTCGGCTATCGGGGCTGAGGCAATACCCTCGGTGTGGCTGTTGCGGCACCTCACCCGCGCCGCCATCGCCGCCTCATTTCAGTCGCGGTATCAAGCGACGTCAGCAACTGGCTCCGGGAGCCAGTTGGTCGTGTCGCCCGACACGCGGTCGTCGTCGTCGGCACTTGTCGGATCGCGTTGGGAGTGCGCAAACGCATCCCGCAATGCTGCGGGCGACCATTCGTCGTATTGGACCCACACATCCCGCAGCGAAATGTAGGCCGTATTGATTACGTTCGGCCGGCGGTCTCGCGAACAGGTCGGATCTGTGAATTTGTACCGCGCGTCCTCGCGCACCCGTTCCGCATAATCGCTCCCCGTCTCGTGCGTCTTGTCACAAAAGACGTCGCAAGCAGACAACACCGAGGGAGCGCCGAACAATGAATCGTCATCTGCATCGCATCATCTTCAACGCCGCCAGAGGCATGCGGATGGTGGTCCAAGAAACAGCCAGCAGCACGGGGAAGGGCAAATCCAAACCCACGGGCGGGCCCGGCGGCGCGGGCGCCGCGGTGAAGGCTGTCGCGTTGCTCGGTGCACTGGTCGCGCTTCCTGGAGAAGCCCAGATCGTCGGCGCGCCCAACGTTCCCGCCAACCTGCGGCCCACGGTGCTGGTCGCGCCCAACGGCGTGCCGCTCATCAACATCCAGACGCCCAGCGCCGCCGGTGTCTCGCGCAATGTGTACCAGCAGTTCAACGTGGCGCCCAACGGCGCCATCCTGAACAACAGCCGCACCAATGTGCAGAGCCAGCTCGGCGGGTTCGTGCAAGGCAATCCGTATCTCGCGACCGGGCCTGCACGCATCATCCTCAATGAGGTGAACGGCGGCAGCCCGAGCCAGCTGCGCGGCTACATCGAGGTGGGCGGCACGCGGGCCGAGGTGATCATCGCCAACCCCGCGGGCATCAGCGTCGACGGCGGCGGCTTCATCAATGCGAGCCGGGCCACGCTGACCACCGGCACGCCGCAGTTCAATGCCGTGGGCGGCCTGGACAGCTTCCTCGTGCGCGGCGGCACCATCACCATCGACGGGGCGGGCCTGGACGCCAGCAAGACCGACTACGCCGCCATCCTCGCGCGCGCCGTGCAGGCCAACGCCGGCATCTGGGCCAGCGAACTGAAGGTGGTGACCGGCGCCAACACGGTCAGCGCCGACCACAGCCAGGTCACGCCCACCACGGGCACCGGCACGGCCCCCACCTTTGCCCTGGACGTGGCCGCGCTCGGCGGCATGTACGCCGGCAAGATCACCCTCATCGGCACCGAGGCCGGCCTGGGCGTGCGCAACGCCGGCACCATTCAGGCCGCGCCGGGCGCCACCGCGCTGATGGGCGCGGGCCAACTGGTGGTCACCAGCGCCGGGCGCCTGGAGAACATCGGCACGCTCCAGGCCACCGCCGATGCGAACCTCGCGGCCTCGGCCCTCGCCAACAGCGGCCGCGTCAGCAGCGGCGGCAACCTCAAGATCACCACGCAGGGTGACCTGGCCAATGCACTGAACGGCACCGGCGGCACGCTCGAAGGCGCGCGGCTGGAGCTCGCCAGCACCGCGGGCGACATCGACAACCGCGGCGGCACCCTGCGCCAGACCAGCAGCGCCGGCCTCGGGCTGAGCGCGCCGGCCTTGAGCAACACCAGCGGCGGCGTCATCGGGCTGGAGCCGGTGGCGGCTGCGCCGTCCACGCCTGGCACCGGCGGCGGCACGGGCGGCACAGGAACCGGAACCGGAACGAGCGGCACGGCCAGCCCGGGCACGCCGACCGCAGGCACGGACACCGGCGCCGGCGGCACCATCGCGCCAGCACCGTACGTGCCGCCATCGCCCGGCACCATCACCGCGGCCGGCACCCTGCGCAACGACGGCGGCAAGATCTACGCGGGCGGCCCCATCAGCCTGCAAAGCGCCAACGTCAACAACAACGGCGGCACCCTGAGCGTCGCGAGCATGGCCGTGAGCCAGCCGAGCTTCGACAACCACGGCGGCACGCTCAATGTCAGCAACGGCTTCAGCGCCAATGTCGATCGCTTCGACAACACCGGCGGCACGCTGAACGCCAGCAGCCTGAACATCGCCACGACCGGCGACCTCATCAACGTCGGCGGCACGCTCACCAGCGCCACCGATGCCACGCTGGCGGTGGGCGGCCAGGCCGACAACACACGCGGCACCATCTCGTCGGCGGGCGCGCTGACGGCCAACGTGGCGGGCGCGGTGAACAACACCGGCGGCACACTGGTGGCGAACCAAGGCGTCGCGCTCGGCGCGGGCAGCCTGGACAACACGCAGGGCAGCATCCAGTCGGCGCAGGCTGCAGTGCAGCTGGGGGTGACTAACCAACTGACCAATGGCAGCAGCGGCACGATCGGGGCGGCCACCGACCTGAAGGTGCAGGCGGGTTCACTCGTCAACTCCAATGGCGCCAGCCTGCGCGGCGCGAACGATGTGAGTGTCGCGGTCGGCGGGGCGATGACCAACGACGGCAGCATCACGGCCGGGCGGCACACGGCGGTCGCCGCAGGCAGCCTGCAAAGCGGCAGCACCGGCGTGCTGGGTGCCGGCATCCAGAGCGACGGCAAGCTTGGCGCAGCGGGTGACCTGGTCGTGACCACGAGCGGCGCCTTGGTCGCCAATGGCACCAACCTGGCGGCTGGCAATGCCACGTTGCAGGGTGCAAGCGTCGATCTCTCGGCCAGCCAGACCAGTGCGGCGAATATTGCGGTTACGGCGACGCAGGGCAACGTGACCACCGACAAGGCCACGATCACAACGCCGGGCACGTTGAGCGTGACTGCCAACGCACAGCCTAGCCAGACGCTGGTCAACGAGGGCGGCAAGCTCAGCGCCAATCAGCTGGACCTGAATGTCTCCAACCTCGCCAACACGAACGGCGGCGAGATCGTGCAGACCGGCACGAGGGCGACCACCATCGCGACCTCGGGCGCCATCGACAACAGCGGCGCCACGCTGGCCAGCAACGGCAGCCTCGCCCTCACCGCAGCCAGCCTGAACAACCGGGGCGGCACACTGCAGGCCGCCCAGGTCTCCGACCTGAGCGTCAATGTGACGGGTCTGCTGGACAACGGCCAGGGTGAGATCAGTGCGGGCGGCAACACGACCCTGCAAGCCGGCAGCCTTGCCAACGATGCCGGGCGCGTCACGGCTGCCACGGGGGATGTCGCAAGCACCACGAGCGGCGCCACCAGCAACCGTGGCGGCACCATCGCCGCCAATGGCAGTACCGCATTGAATGCCGGCAGCCTGGACAACAGCGGCGGCACCGTGTCCGCGCTGAACCGCCTGGCGGTCAATGTCCAGGGCGCAGTCGACAACACGGCCGGCACGCTGGCGGCCACCCAGGAGCTGGCCCTCGACGCCGGCTCGCTCGCCAACGACAAGGGCTCGATCCAGTCGGCCCAGGCCGCGACCCAGGTGAACGTCACCGGCGCTTTGACCAATGGCCAGGGCTACATCGGCGCCGCCACCGACCTCAGCGTGCAGGCGGGCAGCCTGAGCAACGCCGCGGGCGGCAGCCTGCACGGGGCCAACGACACCACCGTGGCAGTGGCTGGCCTGCTCGCCAACGACGGCAGCATCACGGCCGGGCGAAATGCCACCATCACCACCGGCAGCCTGCAAGGCGGCAGCACCGGCGTGCTCGGTGCAGGCGTCCAGAGCGATGGCAAGCTCGGTACGGTGGGCGAGTTGAGTGTGACGGTCTCCGGGGCGCTCGCCACACACGGCACCAACCTGGCAGCCGGCAATGCCGCGCTGCAAGGCGCCAGTGTCGATGTCTCGGCCGGTCAGACCAGCGCCGCGAACATCGCGATCACGGCCACGCAGGGCGACGTGATCACCAGCAAAGCTACGGTCGTCACGCCGGGAACCCTGAGCGTCACCGCCAACAGCAAGGCGCCGCAGACCCTTGTCAACGACGCGGGCCGGCTCAACGCGAAACAGCTCGACCTGAAGCTTTCGAACCTCGCCAACACGAACGGCGGCGAGATCGTGCAGACGGGCACGGGCGCGACCACCATTGCGACCACCGGCACCCTGAACAACAACGGCGGACGCATCGCGAGCAATGGGCAGGACCTGAGCCTGGGTGGCGCCAACATCACCAACGCCGGCGGCAAGATCGAGCATGCCGGTGTCGGCACGCTGAGCATTGCCGGCGGCAGCTACAACGGCACCAACGGCCAGGTCACGGCCAATGGTGCGCTGACCGTCGCGATGTCGGGCGCGTTCAACCAGGACGGCGCGACGGCCGCAGTCAGCGCCAAGCACATCACCATCGACGCCGGATCGCTCGGCAACCGCGCCGGCGCCCAGATCGTGCAAACCGGCGCCGATGCCACGCGCATCACGGTGGTGGGCGCGCTGGACAACGGCGGCGGCACGCTGGCCAGCAATGGCAACACGACCGTCGCGGCCGGCAGCCTGTCCAACCAGGGCGGCATCCTCCGCGCCGCCGAGGCCTCCGATCTCGGCCTGACCGTGGGCGGCCTGCTCGACAACAGCAGCAAGGGCGTGATCGGCGCGGGCGGCACCACCACCATCGCTGCCGGCAGCTTGAGCAACAACGCGGGCAGCGTGACCGCTGCCGAAGACCTGAGCGTTACCGTCGGCGGCGCGGCCTCGAACGTGGGCGGCACGTTGGCGGCCAACGGCAACACCACGCTCGTGGCCGGAACGCTGGACAACAGCAGCGGAACCGCCGCGGCGGTCAATGGCAACCTGAGCGTCACGACGTCAGGCGCGACGACGAACAACGGCGGCACGTTGCAGGCCGGCGCCGCGACCACGCTGCTCAATAGCGGGCTGAACAATGTCGCGGGCAAGATCTTTGGCAACAGCCTGGCGGTGAACACGCGCGCGAACGGGCAGAACAATGCGCTGGACAACACGCAAGGCACGCTGGCGGCCACCACCACGGTGGCCGTGAACTCGGGCGCGCTCATCAACGCTGCCGGCCTGATCCAGTCGGGCGGCGCGATGACCATCGACACGAATGGTCAGTTGCTCACGAACACGAATGCGGCCGGGTACATCAATGGCCAAGGCGGCATCAGCAGCGGCGGCACGCTGAACCTGACCACCGGGTCGGTCAATAACAACGCGGGCTTCATCGGCGCGAAGAACGCCGTGACGGCCAGCACCCAGGGCTTCTCCAACACGGGCGCAGGCTTGGTGCTCGGGCAGTCCACCGTCGCCATCAACACCAACGCGGCCGCCTACGACAACACCGGCGGCCGCACCCTGGCCGCGGGCGATCTGGCCGTGAACGCCGGGACGCTGACCAATACCAGCGGCCTGATCCGCTCGGCGGCCACAACGACGCTGAACGCCGGCCGCATCGTCAACACCAGCACTCTTGGCACCGAGCAGGGCATCGAAGGCCTGAATGTGGCCGTTGGTGCCGGCAATCTCGACAACAGCTCGGGTGCCATCCGCGCCGACGTCAACGCCACCATCACCAGCGGCGGCACCGTCAACAACACGAATGGCTTGATCTCGGCCGGCAACACGCTCGCCATCGCCGATCCCAATGCCGCCAACCCCGGCGCCAAGACGCTCAACCTGGTCAATACCGGCGGCACGCTGGTGGCCGACAAGAGCCTGAAGATCGATGTTGCGAACTTCAGCGGCGATGGCCGGGCCGTCTCGGGCCAGAACCTGAGCATTGCGCTCCAGCAGGACATCGTGAACAACGGCGAGGTGGCTGCCAATGGCAACCTGAGCTACACGACGACGGGCAACTTCACGAACAACGGCAAGCTGCTGGCGGGCCAGACGCTCACCGTGGGCGGCAACAACGTGGACAACACGGCGAATGCGGAGATGTCGGGGACGAACACCATCGTCAATGCCGGCGGTACGCTGACCAACCGCGGCCTGATTGACAGCCGCGGCGAAACCGAGATCAACGCAGGCGCGCTGAACAACATCGGCACCGGCCGGATCTATGGCGATGCGATTTCCATCTCGGCCGGCACGCTGCTCAACGACAGCGAAACCGCCAATGGCGTGACCAAGGCGGGAACGATCGCATCGCGCGGCGACCTCGACATCGGTGCGGGCACCATCACCAACCGTGAGCACGCCCTGATCTACAGCCAGGGCAACATGTATATCGGTGGCGCCCTCGATGCCAACCGTCAGGCGATCGGCCAAGGTGGGACGCTCGACAACCTGAACGCCGACATCGAGTCCATTGGCGACATGTCCATCTCGATGGCGCAGGTCAACAACCGCGATGTCCACATCCAGAAGGGCGCGCCCACGGTAACGCCCAGCACCTTGACCGGCATCGCACCCAACACGCTCGTGGGCAGCGGTGTCGGCAGGACCACGACCTATCCATTGGACGAAGTCAATGTCGACCCCGTCAACGGTTTCGTCTATCTCAAGGCTACCGGCGAGCTCGTCGGCATCGGAGGCTACGCCGTCTGGCACAACGCCATCACGACCACGGAAGACACGGCGACCAACATCGACCCCGCCCACTTGGTGGCGGGCGGCAGCATGACCGTCAACGGGCGCCTGTACAACGAGAACAGCCAGGTGCTGGCCGGCGGGACGATCACGGCCACTGACTACCAGTCTTACCAGCTGACGGGTACGCGCACGATCACGGGCTCTGCCACCGTGATCGACAACAAGGGCCAGGTGCAGGCGATGAATGTGCCTCTGATCCTTCCGCCGCAGACCATTTCGCTGGGCGCCTACAAGTACCAGGAAAACATCAATGCGGCCGCCGGCTACAACGCGGGCGTCGCCCCGGTCGGCAGCGGGACGGGCGGGGCGACCGGCAAGGGCGCGGTGGGCGGCGGCCAAGGGCCGGCCACCATTGTCGAAGTGCCGGCGAATGTGGGCGACACAGTCAAGGTCGACGGCCAGAGTGCTGGCAGCGCGACAGGGTCGACCGGACCCGATGGCACGACGGCAACGCAATTGGGTACGGGCGCCACGGACGTAGGTGCCAACGGAGCTGCGACCGGCACCGCTTCGTCGGCCCAAGCCGGCGCAAGCCGGACCGTCCCGATGGTCGTGCGCACCAGCATGCCCAACGTGCGTATCCCGAATGCCAGCCTGTTCAACCTTCGTGCCGGTCCGGGCAGCTACCTGATCGAGACCGACCCGCGCTTCGCCAACTACCGCAACTGGCTCAGCAGCGATTACCTGCTGAACAGCCTCGGCCAGGACCCGAGCAACATCCTCAAGCGCCTGGGCGATGGTTTCTACGAGCAGAAGCTGATCCGCGAACAGGTGGCGCAACTCACAGGCTATCGCTACCTGGATGGCTACAACAGCGACGAAGACCAGTACATGGCGCTGATGGACGCCGGCGTGACTTTCGCGAAGCAATACGGATTGCGCCCGGGCGTGGCGCTGAGCGCGGCGCAGATGGCGCAGCTGACCAGCGACATCGTGTGGCTCGTCGAACAGACGGTGACCTTGCCGGACGGAACGATGCAACGCGTGCTGGTGCCTCAGGTGTATGTGCGTGTGCGGCCAGGCGATATCGACGGTTCAGGCGCATTGTTGAGCGCGGATGCCGCCATCATCGAGAGTTCGGGCGATGTCACCAACACGGGCACCATCGCCGGACGGCGTCTGGTGTCGATCACGGCCGAGAACGTCAACAATCTTGGTGGCCGCATCTCGGGTGGCAGCGTTGCCCTCGACGCCAGGTCCGATCTGAACAATATCGGCGGCACCATCGATGCGCGGGAC
This sequence comes from Variovorax sp. 01N425, assembly GCF_056399465.1. Lineage (NCBI taxonomy): Bacteria > Pseudomonadati > Pseudomonadota > Betaproteobacteria > Burkholderiales > Comamonadaceae > Variovorax > Variovorax sp. 01N425. Next base: position 34,019 of record NZ_JBFTRJ010000029.1, read on the forward strand.
GCGGCCATGCTGACTGCCGGCCGGGACATCAACATCCGAACGACCACCCAGAGCACGGGCGGGCTGTTGAACAACACGGCCGTGGACCGTGTGGCCGGGGTCTATGTCAGCGACCCTGGCGGAGTCCTGCTGGCCTCCGCGGGGCGCGATGTCAACCTCGTCGGCGCGGTCCTCGCCAATGTCGGCAAGGACAGCCGAACCTTGGTCAATGCGGAGCGGGACGTCAACCTCGGCACCGTCTCTGAATCGAGCACCATCTTCGCCAGCGGCGGCAACAAGGGCCGTAGCTTCAGCGCCGTGTCCTCGCAGAGCCGCGAAATCGGCTCCACCATCGTGGGCAGCGGCAGTGTCGCCATCACCGCGGGCAACGATGTCCGGGCACGCGCCGCTGACGTGTCGGCCGGAGGCACCCTGGCGGTCACCGCTGAGCATGACATCCGCATCGATGCCGGACAGTCAAGCCAAGCAATCCTGACAACCAGCAACTCCTCACGCAAAACGCTCACTTCAAAGAGCAGCAGCTCCGAAATCAAGGCGCAGAGCGACACCACCGTGCTTGGCAGCAACTTCTCCGGGCAGAACGTGGTGATGTCCGCGGGCAATGACCTGGGCGTCCGCGGCAGTCGAGTGTCTGCAGAGAGCCAACTCGTGCTGAGCGCGGGTCGCGATGTGCGCATCGAGAGCGCGCAGGAGCAACATGCGACCGGCAACGTTTCGAGAAGCAGCCAAAGCGGCTTCAACGGAGTGAAAGACAGCCTGCTGTACGGAAAGGGCTACAGCAGCAGTTCCAGCAATCGCAACGAAATGAGTGCTGGCACGACACAGGTCGGCAGCACCATCAGTGGCGGCAGCGTCAGCATCGATGCTGGGCGCGATGCCCAGATCGTGGCGAGCAATGTACTGGCCGACACGAACATCGCCATTACTGCCGGCCGTAACATCGACGTGCTGGCGGCTCAGGATACCTCTGTGTCGGCAACTGCCAGCAGCGGCAAGAGCCGCAGCTTCAGCCCGTCGCCAGGCCTTGCGCCACGCCATACGGCCTACAGCAATGTGAAGGGTTCGGAGGACGGTACGGGCGAGTCCAGCACCGCCGTCACAAGCCTGATCAGTGCCAACGGCGGCAATCTCACCATGGTGGCTGGCCTGGACTCCAAATATGCGGGCACTGGCCAAGGCAACATCACGGCCGAAGGCGCGGATCTGCTGGCCAAGAACAAAGTCGCCTTGTCTGGCAATGCAGTGAACCTCAACGCCGCCACGTCCAGCGGCAGCAGCAAGCACCACGCAGAATCCAAGAGCCACACCATCGGTGCGCAGCTGAGCGGCATCGTGGGCAGCGCGATCACCAGCGCCTACGATGCGGCGCAGGAGTCGCGCAAGACCGATGACAGCCGGCTGAAGGGCGCCTTGGAACTCAAGGCTGGGTACGACGCCTACAAGCTGGCCACCGATGGGGCGTTAGGGAATGGCATCCAGGGACTGACGGCTGCGGGCACCGGCGGCGACCCCAGCGGTGCGGCCTTTGGTGTGAGCGTGAGCGAAAGCCGCACACGTTCGCGTAGCGACACGGCCGAGGTCTACAGCAACCAGCGCGGCACCAACATCCAGGCCGGCAGCATCGACATCACCGCGCGCGAGACCGACATCAACATGCAGGGTGCCAAGCTGCAGGCTCGCGATATCGCGCTGGACGCGAAGCGCGACATCAACATGCTCGCCGCGGAAAACAAGGCGGCCACCCTCAGTACCAATTCGGGCAGTTCGCTCGGCGGGGGCGTGACCTTCGGCTTCGGTTCGCAGAACGGCTTCAGCATCCAGGTCAATGCCGGCAGCAACCAGGGCAAGGCCACGGGCATCGAGACGCGCCGCGACAACACCCTCATCACCGCCACCGACTCCGTGAAGATCAAGAGCGGCGGCGACGTGAACATGAAGGGGGCGCAGATCACGGCCGATTCGGTCAAGGCCGACATCGCAGGCAACCTGAACATCGAGAGCCTGCAGGACAGCACCACCTACAACAGCAACCAGAGCAGCAGCGGAGTCGCGCTCAGCCTGTGTATTCCGCCGATCTGCTACGGTCAGTTCGTCTCCGCCACGGTCGATGCCTCCAAACAGAGAGTCGACCATAACTACCGCAGCGCCACCGGGCAAAGTGGCATCGCTGCGGGCAATGGCGGCTACGACGTGTCGGTCAAGGGCAACACCGACCTGAAGGGCGGCGGGATCACCAGCACAGCGCCCGAAAGCAAGAATAGCTTGGTCACTGGGAGCCTCACGACCAGCGATCTGCAGAACCGGCAGAACACCAATTCAAGCAGCAGCGCCGTCAGCCTGAGCTTCAGCTATGGCACGGGTGCAGCGAACAACGTGCTGAGCAACGTAGCTCGGAGCGCGACCAACACCGTGCTGGCGAATCTGAACGGAGGCAAGGGACTGCCTGCGGATAACAGCCAGTCCAGCCAGACCTTGAGCGTGATCAGCCCGGGCAACATCAAGATCGTTGGCACAGGCGTCAAGGAGATCGACGACAAGAGCAACGCCAACGTGGCCACTCTGACAACTAGGGATCCGGTTACGGCCAACGGCGCGCTCGTCAATACGCTGACCTTGCAACAGGCCAAGGAGATTCCGAGACTGCAGCAGCAAGCGCAAGATCATCAGCGCGCAGCTCAGCTCGTGGGCAGCGTTTTGAGCGGCGTGATTGGAGACGTGAGCCAGTCGTTAAATCAACAAGCGCAGGCCCAAGAGAATGCAAGAGCGCTCGCTGCTGGAGAAGCTCCACGGACTGTGACCAACTTTGCAGATGGTTCGTTGGAAAAAACTGTACTGCACGGGATTGCCGGGTTCATCCAGGCCAAAGTCGGCGACGGCAGCGGTTTGGCGGGGGCCGCTGCTGGTGTTGTCAACGAGCAGTTGCTGCCTGCGATGGAGAAATACTTAAAGGAGAACGGCTATGACTACAACGACCCTTCGTTAACGGTTGAGCAAGCTGCACAGAAGAAGAGTGACTACAGCGCGCTATTGACGGCCGCTTCGACTTTGGTGGGTGCGGCTGTTGGCACGGTGGCTGGCGGAAGCTCGAGTGCCGGCGTCGGCGCGACAGTTGCCAACAATGCAACGGTCAACAATTTTCTAAAGCACGACCAAGTGGCCGCGATGAAGAAGGAGTTCGCGGCGTGCAGGGCCAAGGGGGAGTGCAATGATGAGGAAGTCCGAGCGATCGCGGGCAAATATGCTGCCCTCTCGCAGAAGAACATCGATCTGATCAAGTCCTACATCAAGGCCGGCGACGTCGCCAGTGTCAGTGCCTTGGAAAGCCAAGCAGCCAGTGCTGCCGACGTGGATTCGGCCATCCCGTTTGGCTATGCCCAGATGTCAACCGTATTCCAAGGCTGGCAGAACAACGTGAACGTCTTGGGCACAGTTGGCGGGGTGGGGGCACTGGGTGGCACTGACGTCCAACAGGCACTGGAAGTAGCGAAGTTCCGACAGACCTACTGCGGAGGGCTCAGTGCTGGAGCTTGCGACGCAAGGGTGGACGACGCTATTGCCGACAGAGCGACGCGTGCCTTGATACTCGGAGCCACCACCGTCGCGATTCCGACGGCCATACAGGCCCTAGGAGGATTACGCCCTGTCAGCCCCTCCAGGAATTCTGTTCGGCCAACGGAGATCACCAGCGACGGGGATCTTTCAAATGTCTATTCGACGCAGAATCAAACCGTCGTCCATATGCCCATCAGGGGCACTTCCATTGAGGACATTTCTGGGGCAACAGTATTCACGATGCCCCCACAAGGACAAAGAATCTCGGGGCAAAACGCCGGGGTGCGGCTTGGGGCTTGGGGTGAAGGTCCGAGCGGCCTCGGTACGGAGATCATTGAGCAACTGTCGCCAGGGACCAGGCCCCTGCAAACCGGCGGAGGCTATGGTGTGGATAGCATTGGCGGGAAGATTAATACGGAGAACAAGACGATTCCCGCATTCGAGATCAAAACGACTGATACCGGGAATCGGCAGCCTGTCGACAAACCAAAGCCGCTTCCTGAACGAGTGAATGATTGGGTCAATGAAGCCGCGAATACAGGCATGATCAGTGGACAGCGCGTTAGCGCAGCTGATAGGGCGTATGCAAGGGGGCTACAAAATTTGCTTCGCGAAGGCTATACGATTCAACCTTACGTAGTTGAAGTCGCTGTCCCACCGCAAGGGCAGAGTGCGCGTCCGACAGTAACCGTAGTTCCGTGGCCTGTTCCCAAGGGGTTACCACGTCCTGGCACCGCACCTTGATCATTTTCGACTCCGAGGAGAAATCTTGCACATCGACCCACCGCTCGTAAAGACACTCGATTCCTGGCCTTCGTTGAAAAAACACCTTCGGATGAATGAAGAGTGGCTGCAGTCGTTTGAATCATCTGACCTTCAAACTCTTGGCGACTACGCGAGCACGGGACGAATTGTTCACACATCCATATTGACGGGTCATGAGGAAGTGGTGAGTCATCCCTCGCGATCCGCGTTTCTAAGTGGGGCGCTCGAAACGACGTCGATAGCAAAGGTAATGCATGGGTGCCGACTGGCGCCTGCTGATACGGCACGTGATCAATTTGCGCTCGGAGTTCTCTATCGAGAGCTTTCGTTCTTGCAGACCGTATTGGTTGAATCCGAGTTCCCCGCGCGCTTTGGACGGAAGCTTTGCGGCATGTCGGTTGGATTCGCCGGTTGGTTGGGTCTTGCCGCCGCGGTGGGTGATTTGGTCGTTCTGGAGCGCTGGGCTTCTTTGGCCGTAGATGTGACGAGGCGCGGCTACTTGCGTGACGCCGATTCGCGCGGACTGTTGCAATGGATCTTGCGTTTGTGGTGCGATGTGCGGCGCATCGACTATCCGGGTACGAACTATCCGCGCTATGCAGTAGCAGAGGAAATACTGCAGAACTGGGACACTCAGGACTCCGAGACCCTCGGAAAATGGCTCGTGCAACTGTGCAATCAACATACTCGTTTGACTGGCGTTCAAGAGTTCGCCGATTTTTCAAATAGCTTCAGCCATTTTCCCGTTGACGTGCTGATGTTGTTTCGGTTGCGAGAGCAAGCAGGCCTTGTGAATCCACAGGTCAATCACCCACTCATGAAATTCCCTTGGTCGCGCTTGTGGCCAATCGGACCTGCGGTACCAGACGAGCTGCTTTCTGGTCTGTACCATCGACTCGAGAGTGATGAAGGCCTAACGGTGCGAGGCTTGTATCGACAACTTTCCACTTCCTAGCAGGCATGTGTTCGCACGCGTTGTCTGATTCTTGCGCGGCACTCTCGCTCTTCTACGCGCTTAATGTCCGCGATGAAAATTGAATGACGGCGTTCGAAGCTGCATTCTCGCCAATCCTATTGATTCTCCAGATGCTAAAAAATAGGTTCTCCGCGCCAAGTCTTGCATTGCTGGCTGCGTTCTGGCTGGCCGGTTGCGCATACGACGGCGCTGGCTATCCCAAGCCCGAATACAACTATGCGGCCCAAGCAGGCGATTCGGAGTTCTTCTTCGAGTCCGAATTCGGAACCAACTCGCAGTTCAAAGCCAAGACAGAAGCCGTGCAGGACGGCGACGACTGCCTCGACACCAAACGGGTGGCGTACCTGCAGCAGATGGACTCCTACCTACGCAGAGCGGACGCGCCGGGCCCTTGGAAGATCGCGGCCCCTGCCGATAAGCCGATTCTGATCGCGGGTCAGTGGACGCGCTATTCCTCAGCTGGCTATGACTATCTGAGCCAGAGAAAGACCGTCATGCCGGCGACGAGTTGTCCCTGGGCGGCAAAGATCTTGACCCCGAAGCCCGGCGCGAGATACCGAGTGCGCCTTTTCAAGGCCGGGCCAATGGCATGTTCACTTTCGGTGACTTCGATGGACGGCGCGCCGGTCGAAACGAAGGATGCGCCGAGCTGCGCGCGTCCGCCCAGATAACCCGCACCACAAGCAACCTGACGGCATGACCGCATGGCCGTTGCCCCTTTGCGCGCCGCGTAAGAGCACATTCCAAATGAACACCCAAAATAGACCGCTTGCGCGTGCGCTGTTGACAACGGCCATCCTCGGCCTGCCGTCGCTCGCGTCAGCCCAACTGGCGAGCACTCCCCAACCCTTCGTCGAACAGCAACGCCAGCAGGAACGCGAGCGCGCCCTGCGCGAGCAGAACGAGCGCACGGTCGACCTGCGGCTGCAGGCCGCACCGCCCGCACCCACTCAGCGCATCGCGGCCTCCGAAGCGCCGTGCTTTCGCATCGGCCGCGTGCTGCTGGTCGGCGAGCAGGCCGAGGCCTTCCAGTGGGCGGTCTCTGATCTGTCCGGTCCCGAAGGCAACGATTCACCGGTCGGCCGCTGCCTCGGCACCGCCGGCGTCAACGTGGTCCTGGCCCGCGCCCAGCAGGCGGTGATTGCCCGCGGCTTCGTCACCACCCGCGTGCTGGCCGCCCCACAGGACCTGTCCACCGGCACCTTGACCCTGTCGCTGGTGCCCGGGCGCATCGCGGCCATCCGGACCACGCCCGATTCCTCGGCCACGCTGCTGGGCAGCGGCGCCTTGCTGGGTTCCGCCATTCCCGCGCGAGCGGGCGACCTCTTGAACCTGCGCGACATCGAGCAAGGGCTGGAGAACCTCAAGCGCGCGCCCACGGCCGAGGCCGACATCCAGATCGAGCCCTCGACCGCACCGAATGCCAGGCCAGGCGACAGCGACCTGGTGGTCAAGTACGTGCAGGCCAAGAAGTGGCGCCTCACCTTGAGCCTGGACGACAGCGGCACCGAGGCCACGGGCCGCTACCAGGCCGGCGCCACGCTGTCGCTGGACAACCCGTTCGGCCTGAACGACCTGTTCTATGTCAGCGCCAACCACAACATCAACGGCCACGTCTTCAGCGATCCGGCCAAGGGCACCGAAGGCCAGACGGTGCATTACTCGCTGCCGTACGGCTACTGGATGCTGGGCCTCACGGCCTCCAACAGCCAGTACCACCAGCGCGTGGCCGGGTTGAACCAGGACTATGTCTACGCGGGCAAGACCAACAACGCCGAGGTCAAGCTCTCGCGCCTGCTGTACCGCGACCAGAGCCGCAAGACCACGCTGGCGCTGAAGGGCTTCCGGCGCGAATCGCGCAACTTCGTGGACGACACCGAGGTCGACGTGCAGCACCGGGTGGTGGGCGGCTGGGAGCTCGGGCTGAACCACAAGGAGTTCATCGGCGAGGCCACCCTGGAGGGCACGCTCGCCTACAAGCACGGCACGGGCGGCTTCGGGTCGATCGCGGCGCCGGAAGAAGCATTCGGCGAGGGCAGCTCGCGCATGCGGCTGTACACGGCGGAGGTGAGCCTGAACGCGCCGTTCAAGCTGGGCGACCAGAAGCTGCGCTACTCGGGCCTGGTGCGCGCGCAGTGGAACCGCACGCCGCTCACGCCGCAGGACCGCTTCGCCATCGGCGGGCGCTACACGGTGCGCGGCTTCGATGGCGAGACCAGCCTGATGGGCGAGCGCGGCTGGCTGATCCGCAACGACATTGGCTGGGCCATGGGGCAGAGCGGGGCGGAGCTGTATGTCGGTGCTGACTACGGGCATGTCGGCGGGCGCTCCACCGCGGACCTGCTGGGCCGCAATCTCGCGGGCGCGGTCATCGGCGTGCGCGGGCAGTGGAGCAAGCTCAGCTATGACTTCTACATGGGGGCGCCGATCCGCAAGCCCGAGGGGTATCGCACGGCCAAGACCACCTTCGGCTTCAACCTGAATGCGAGTTTCTGATTAGCGATCATGCCCAAGGGCACACCGAATTCGTTCTCGATGCGAGGCATCTGGCGCATGGAAGACCGCTGGGAAGTCACACTTATCCGGCAAGGCCAGCGCCATCGCCGCGTGTTCTTGCTCAGTACGCACGGTGGAGTTCGTGCTTCGTTGAAAGTCGCCAAACAATGGCGCGATGAGATCGAAGCCGAGAAGCCGCTCACGCCTCGCCATGTACAGGCAGCCAAGCCGCGCGTCGATTCGCCCAGTGGCATCGCTGGCGTGACTTGCATCCGTTGTACCCCCGATGGCAAACCGTCGATCTGGCGAGCACAGACGCGCATTGGTGATCGGAACGTCAGCAAGTCGTTCAGCGTCGGGCGCTATGGTGCCCGCGCGTTGGACCTGGCGATCTCCGAGCGTGACAAGCAACTCGAACAAATGAAGCAGTGGCTGGAGTCGCGCCATGCATGACCTTGGGCGCACCGTTATCCGCATGAATTTTGCAGCAGTCCACATTCCTCAGCGCCCTTGAGGTGCATGGGCACCGTAGAAAGCAGGAAGGACGATGGTGATCGACGAAGGATCGATATCCGACCGTTGCGGCGGTCTCTCCACCAGGCCATCCCGCAATTTTCATATGCACTGTCAAAAGTGATAGTTGTCGAATGACATACTTCGTCGCACCCTAGACGCAGATCCAGGCGGAGAACTTTTCGTGGGAGCAGGCCGCCCCTGGGTCCGACAGCTGTTCAGGGCGCAGTCACTCTTGCCTGGCACTGGTTCTGCTCCTATTCGAGCTCTTCAAGCCGGGGACTTCACATCCAACGATGCACGGCCTGAAAGCACGGCACCCAAAAGGATCTGTCATGGAACTCGACGCCCACGTAAACCGCCGCGAACTCGGTCCGCAGACCGTCGGTATGCCTGCATTCTTTCGCATGGCTGACGTGATTCGCATCACCGCACTGAGTCGCGCCACCGTATACCGAAGAATTGCCGAAGGCAAGTTCCCGCCTCCCGTGCACCTGGGAGGCCGCGCCTCTGGATGGCCGCGTGCAGCGCTTCAGCGCTGGATCGATGATCCGGACGGCTATTCGAATTCGCCCATCACGCATCCGAGTCGAATGAACTGAACGAAGCGAAACTCTCCGCGTCCTTCGCGGACCGGACTTCCCTAGCAGATTTGTCAGTTGTCCGAAGTCGAGCTTGTCGCACGCTCGGCGCAAATCCATGCGGATAACAATTTTTAAGAACCGCCGGATTGGGCTGCGATTGCCGGGGCGAGTCCGAACGGCAGCGCTGCTCTGCTTTGTCCAGAGTCTTCAAGTCAGAAATTCAATGTCCGCAAGCACGCCGCCAAGGCTCGACCCAATTTCAAGGAGTTGTCATGCAATTGGAATCCCATGCCAATCACCGCCATGTTGATCTGTCGAGCGCGACAGGCCCCGCATTTTTTCGCATGGCCGACGTGATACGGATCACCGCACTGAGCCGCGCCACCTTGTATCGCAGGACTGCCGGATGCAAGTTTCCGCCTCAAGTGCATTTGGGCGGACACGCCTGTGGATGACCTTGCTCACGCAGACCGTGATGGTCCGGGCGAACATCGACGTCGACCGCATGAGCGCGCAGCAGAAGGTTGATCTGGCTGACGAAATCCACGTCCAGCAGCCCAACCTGCTGGCCTCCATCCTCGTGTTGCCTCGCTACGGGGTCGACATGCTGCAGCTTGAGGTGCCGATCCACGTTCTGCTGGTCGCCTTCCAGGCCATGAAGCACTGCGGGCACGCCGTGCCGACGATCTCTGAAGACGTCCAGGAAACCTGCTTGCAGCGGCTGACGGCGACGATGCAGTTCACCGAGGACGTGCCGCCAGACCTCGTCGAGCAGATGATCACAAAGTTCTGCGTCGACCACCCCGAGCGCTACCTGCTGGCGTTCGTGTACGGCTATCTCGGCGAGCACGACCTGCTGCGCGTGAGAACTGACGCCGAGAAGTTCTTGCTGCTGGCCGCACTCAACCTCGTGGAGTGCGTTGCCTACGTCGGAGCGCAGTTGCAGTCCAAGTGAACCGCGTGGGGCCGGTCAAGATGGGATGACTGGACGCTCACATTTTTCCCGACACGGACTGGAGCGATCCGCATTGGGGCATCTTCTCCAGCAAGATTGGTTCGATTGAGTTCAACGTGGGAAAGGCAGACCCTGTTCAAAGCGTCGGACTGCATGTGCGTGCCGGTGACGAAATTGTTCATGGCATCCTACTGCTCTGCGGCAAACTCGAATGCCAAGCGATAGACCTGAGCGACGGTAGTTTTCTGGAGCAGTCCGATGATCCCGCGCGCAACCTGCAAAGGTGGCGTGAGTACCGAGATCAGATCGTTGGCAACCGCACTTGACCAGCGCGATACCCGAGAACGGCCAGGAGCGGACCCTCAACCCTGCCTCCCGTCGGGCTTGATTTTCCGTCCATAGATGCACTGGGCAACCAGACTGGCCACCCCGCCAGCGGCACCGTAGAGACCGTAGATGTACAGGCTGTCAACGCTCACGTAGAGGTAGATCAGCGCGATCAGCGGCAAAAACGCAGAGGCGGCGACCCAGTACCACCCCGGTTTCTCGAAGTCCCTTCGGCTGCGCCCGAGGAAGCGTTCGATGACTAAGGACGCCACGAAAACGAGGCACATCGCCCCAAGTACGGGCAGGATCGAGAGCATGCCGGACTGTAAATCAAGATGCAGATATCCAAGCTGGACCATCGGCTAGGAATTCAGCTGTGCATCATGAGCCCGATGTCTTCAGGGGCGACGCCGAAATGCATTGCGAATCGACCGTCGCGCCAGCAATGCTCGACACCATGTCGGTTTGATGGTGGAAGCCCGCATGATCCGAAGGTCGCTCCGGGCCCTTTGTGCCTTCAGTTCGTCTGGCTACAAGTCGGGCACGACCCGACATTCGCCGACGAGGCTCAATTTGCTTGGAAGCTGACGTTCGAGGCGGGTACACAACAGTTTCGGGCCAACCTGGGGCGGGTCGCGCTGAAGCGCGTGCACACCAACCGAAGGCGCGTCAACAATTGCTAGATTCGGTCGGGTGGCGACTAACATCCCGGGCAATCAAGGCATGACGGATAAGCTAGACAAATACACCGATGCCCTCACTGCACTTTTGCATGAGGCGATTCGCTGCTCACCCGAATCTTGGACACGAGGCGTGCTCACGATTGACTGCGATGGCAGCCGTATCAACTACGGGCTAAAAAGCGATCAGTCGGGCGACAGGGCGAACATCTCTCAAGACCTTGCGCAGCTCTGCGAGCAGTACTGGGCGGTTTTTCAGGAGCACGGCGAAGCCTGGCTGGAGTCGACTATCGAGTTCTATCAAGAAGGTGGGGCGTGGAAGTTCAATGCGAACTACAAGCGACCTGAGAAGGCCCGAGCGACCTCCAAACCCTCTTGGAAGTTTTGGCAGTAGGTCGACTGCGCTTCCCGGCCAGGAGCGGACCATTCGGCACGCCGGCGCGATTTCTCTATTTCACCAAGGCAGGCGCCCGCACAGTAGCAGGTACGTTGCGCAAAAACTTGCACCATGACTTTCATCGTCCTTGCTCTCTACGCCATCGCCTACCTCGCCGGTTCGGCGGGAAGCCGGATCATCAACCGGGTATCGGGGCGGACAATCGTCAAGAGTTCTCGGCTGGTCGGGTTTCTTTCCTGTCCGTTGCCACCGTCGCAATAGCAGCATTAGTGCTCTCAAAGGCACCCGCGGGAGCACCCGGTTTCATAAGGGACCAAGCCGTGGGAGAGATCGCAATTGCGCCCGCTGTGGTTGTCGTGATTGTTGTAGCGGTGGCTGCTTGGTGGAGCAGACGAAAGGCAGCATGAGATACAACGGTCAAATTGGCCGAGTCGCCCTGTCCATTGAGCATCCGATCTTGAGCGACATACATCGGGCGGCGTCGGGCACGATCCAAAAAAGGAGCAGCCGAAATGAAGTTCGACTTGCCGCTTTGTCTGAATTCATCAGAAAGTTGCGTTGCCGCATGAAGGTTGCTCTCCTCGCCGCCACGGCCATCGCGGTCGTCGGATTTACCGTTTCAGCACGCGCGGACACCGCCCAGCACCTACAAATGACCTCTGCCGGCCGGCTACTCGCTCAGATTGACATGTTGGATGACAACTTATGTGCTGCCTTCCGAGGTCAAATGCAGGAACGCTTTCGGGCCGGGTTGGCTGCGACATGTGGAACGCCGATCAAAGGGCTTGAGTTCCACGCTTTATTGAGAATGGCTGGCACCCCACGCGACAGCGATGCCTACTTCCCCTCACAAGAAGCCTGTGACGGTTTCACACTGGCCATTTCTCGAGGATCGTTCGCCACAGTGGTAGACCGCTGCCAGCATCGTTAGAAAATCACATGCCGGCGCAGACTTGAAGGCCCGTTTTGCGCACGGAACGCTTGCTGAACGAAGGGCGTGCACGCAACCGACAGACCGGCAACAATCGGCCGAGGTTGTGTGGAAACGCTCTCGGCGCTCCAGTATGCCGAGCATTCGCGTCGCGAGGGCCACCGCCAGCCTCGCAGGCCATCCAGTCGTCGTAGGCGGGCACGAACGGGTTTGAAGCCCAGCGGGCCCTCTGCGCGCCGTTGAAGCGCGGTAAAGAGGCTCATGCCCCCACCAGCCGCACCGCCTTCATCATTCTTCTCATTCCCAGGATGGCGATCACTCGCTTGAGGTTGTAAGCCAGCACATGCAGGCTCATCTCGGTGCCCACATGCGCCAGCGTCTTCGTCAGGAAGTGCGTCGAGCCCATCCAGTGCTTCAACGTCCCGAAGACATGCTCCACGGTGCGCCGTCGCAAGGTCATGGCCTTGGGCTTCTTGTCCAGCCGCTGCTGCGCACGCTCGAGTACTTCTTCATGTTCCCATCGGCGGATGCGTCGGAAGTCGCCTATCGTGCATTGGTCTTTGATCGCGCATGTGGGGCAGGCGTTGGTCCAGTAGACATGGGCGTTGAGCCCGTTCTTCTCCAGCGTGCTGAACCGGTAGATGGCCCGCTCGTCCGCTGGGCACTGGTACTCATCGTCCTTCGCGATGTAGATGAAGTCGCTCTTGTCGAAGCGACCCGCAGCCTTGGCGCCCGAGGTCATGGGCTTGGGCACGAAGGCCGTAATGCCCGCGTCCTCGCAGGCCTTGAGCTCGGTGCCGTTGAAGTAGCCACGGTCGGCGAAGGCCTGCAGCTTCTTCGTGTCCATGGCCTCACGTGCCGCCTTGGCCATCTTGCTCAACTGGGCCCGGTCGTTGCCGATGTTCGTCACCTCGTGTGCCACGATGAGATGGTGCTTGGCATCGACCGCTGTCTGCACGTTGTAGCCCACCAGGCCCGAGCCCTTGGCCTGCGAGTTCATCGAACGGGCATCGGGGTCGGTGGTGGAGATCTGCCCGTCGGGCAGCTTCTTCAATTGCTCCTGGGTCTCGTCGAGCTGGCGCATCTGCGCGCGCAGGGTTCGGATCTTGTCCTGCAGGCGTTCGGTCTTCGCTTCCACCTCAGCAGGCTGTGTGCGATCCGCCGTCTCCAGCGCGTCGAGGTAGCGCTGGATGCTCTGTTCGATCTGGCGCTGGCGTGCATCGATCTTGGCGGGGGTGACATTGCGGTCGCGGCTGTTGACGGCCTTGAACTTGCTGCCATCGATGGCCACGATGGCCTGCGTGAACAGCTTGAGCTCCCGGCACATGCCCACGAAGCGCTTGCAGACGTTGCGGATGCCCGCCCCGTTGTCGTGACGGAAGTCGGCAATGGTCTTGAAGTCCGGAGCCAGCCGGCCAGTGAGCCACATCAATTCGACGTTGCGTTGGGCTTCGCGTTCCAGGCGCCGGCTGGACTGGATACGGTTCAGGTAGCCGTAGATGTAGAGCTTGAGAAGCACCGCCGGGTGGTACGCAGGCCGACCGGTAGCAGCTGGGTCCGCGCCTTTGAAGCCGAGTGCCTGAAGATCAAGTTCCTCGACGAAGGCGTCGACGACTCGCACCGGGTTGTC
>NZ_JBFTRJ010000030.1:0-32736 GCF_056399465.1 Variovorax sp. 01N425
ACGTGCCAGTGCAACAAGACCGTCGGTAGATGTGCAGTCTGTTCCTCGTTTCGTTGCGCCTCGATCCTCAATGCCTCGCAAGCGATACAGCTTGGTAGAAAAACCAACCCAAACCCGTGCTTGACTGCGCGAGAAGTCCCGGTACAAGGAGGAGGGGGCGTAGCCCCCGGGGGACATTCGCGGAGGGGAGTACCCGGTGATCTGTGCACGCGCCCTGAACAAAGGCTCCGAACAAAGACAGAAGCCCTCAAGGCCGAACCATCTTGCACTCAGACCCCTGCGCCAGCTCGTTGCCCGTATAGACAGCGTCCGTCCGGAAGCCGTAGTTCGTCCCTTCCCAGCCCACCTTCACGCTCTTGCCATCGACCGGCGCAATCGTGTTGACCACCTGCGGCAGCAGCAACTGGTGGTCCTCGGCGCGCATGCGGATCGGCCCCACCACCGAGTCGTAGCTCATGTCCTCGAGCGCACGCGCCACCTTCACCGTGTCGGTCGAGCCGGCCTTGTTGATGGCGGCGGCCAGAAGGCGCGGCGTGAAGTCGATGCGCGGCGCGAGGAAGTCCTTGCCCGTCTTCGCCCTGTAGGCCTTGGCCAGCGCATCGGCGCGCGGCGTGTCGGCCTGCCCCGGATGCCATTCGGCCACCCAGGTCAGCTGCCCGAGTTTGGCCTGCGACACCGCCAGCACCGTGCCCGGCACCGAGCCCGCGCTGTGGTTGAAGTAGCGCAGGTTGTAGCCGGCATCGCCCGCGGCCTTGAGCAGCAGCGTCATGTCCTGGCCCCAGTTGCCGGTGATCACCGAGTCGGCGCCGCTCTGCTTGATGTTCGCGATGTAGGGCGAGAAGTCCTTCACGCGGCCGATCGGATGCAGCGTTTCGCCGACGAACTGCACGTCGGGCCGCGCCAGGCCCACCAGCTGGCGCCCATAGCTCGCCCACTGCTTGCCGTGGGCATAGTCCTGGTTCAGCAGGTAGACCTTCTTCACGTCCGGCGTCTTCTTGATGTAGTTGGCCAGCGCCTTCATCTTCATCGCCGTGTTGGCCTCGGTCTGGAAGTGCCAGAAGCTGCAGTTCTTGCCGGTCATCTCGGGGTCGATCGACGAATGGTTCAGCACGATCAGCTCCTTGCCCGGATTGCGCTGGTTCCAGCGCGCCACCGACTGCACCAGCGCCGACACCACCGAGGAGCCCGAACCACCCGTGACGATGGTCTGGGCGCCCTGGTCGATGGCCGCCTGCAGCGCGCTCTGGCTCTCCTGCGCCGAGAGCTTGCTGTCGAACTGCAGCAGCTGCAGCTTCGTGCCGCCGAGCACGCCGCCCTTGGCGTTGATCTCCTCGATGGCGTACTGCGTGTGCGTCAGCATCAGCTCGCCCACGTTCGCGAACGGCCCCGAGAGCGGGTCGATGTAGGCAATCTTGTAGGTGGGTTGCTGCTGCGCCTGTGCGCCGCCGGCAAGGGCCAGCAGGCAGGCGAGGGCGATCGGCGCCAGTGGCGCGTGCGTGGACTTCATGGTTTGTCTCTCTCGGTTTTTTGGGGAAAGTCAGTCCGGGCTGCGAAGGCCGATCACGCGGCTCGCGAGCTTCGTGAGCTCGGCCGCCACCTCGTCGGGCGAGAGGCGGCCGTTCGGCCGATACCAGCTGTAGAGAAAGCCCGGCAGGCTGCAGGCCGCGAGGGCCGTGATCTTGGTTTCCTCGAAGTCCAGGTCGCCGTCACGGCGCGCTTCTTCGAGCAGCGGACAGAGCAGGTCGTAGAAGTGATGTGCGAGCTTCTTCTGCGCCGCGATGTATTCGGGCCGGTACACCTGCGGCTCGCGGTACGGAAAGAAGGCGCAGGGATGGTGCGCAATGGTCGCGCGGATCAGCCGTTCGATGCCTTCGAGCACCTTCTCGCTCGCGCGGCGCGGATCGCCGGCTGCGAAATCGAGCGCGGTGAAGCAGTCGACCGCGGGGCGCCACGACAGCGTTTCGAAGATCTCCTGCTTGTCGCGGAAGTAGTAGTACACGAAGGGCTTGGTCACGCCCAGCGCGCGCACGATCTGCGCCATGGTGGTGTTGGCATAGCCCTGCGCCGCAAAGAGCTGCGCCGCGGCCTGCAGGATGCGCTCGCGCTGCAGGTCGGTGCCCTGCGTGGCCGCGCGCTGGCGCCCGGTGCCCTGGGGCAGGTGCGGCTGTGCCGTGGCGGCGGCCGAGCTTGCGGCCTTGCCAGAGGGTTTGTGCCGTGTCGCGGAAGTTATACCCATGGGTAGGATTGTTGGTGCACCATGCACCCATTGGCAAGCGCTTGGCTCCTGCAGCCGGCTATCGATAACCCTGAGAAAGTGACGCCATGGAGACATTGCCCGACCGTCCGCAACAGCCCCTGCACGAGTACCTGCGCGCCCATGCGCGCGAGCGCGGCGAACGCCCGGCCTGCCTCTGGTACGGCCACGCCATGACCTGGGCGCAGCTCGACCGCGCGAGCGACGCCTTCGCGGCGCGGCTGCAGGCCATCGGCGTGAAGAAGGGCGAGCCGGTGGTGCTGTTCCTCAACAACTGCCCGCAGTACCTGGTCGCGCATTTCGGCATCCAGAAGATCGGCGCCATCGTCTGCCCGGGCAGCCCGCTCAACAAGGAGCACGAGCTGGCCTACCAGGTCAACGACCTGCAGGCGCGCGTGATCGTCGCCGCCGCGCCGCTGCTGCCGGTGGTGCGCAAGGTGCAGCCGCAGAGCGCGCTCGCGCATGTGTTCGTGGTGCACTACGCCGACCTGCTGCCCGACGAGCCCGTGCCCGACCTTCCCGCCGAACTGCTCGCCGAGCGCAGCGCCCCGCGCAGCGTGCCCGAAGGATGCGAAGACTTCCTGGCCGTGATGCAGGGCGGCGCGGTGCCGCAGCCGGTGGCCATCGACCTCGACGACGTGGCGCTCATGACCTACACCTCCGGCACCACCGGGCTGCCCAAGGGCGCGATGCTGAGCTACGGCAATGCGCTCTTCAAGACCCGCGCGGCGGCCGACTGCAACGGCGTGACCGGCGACGACGTGCTGCTTTCCATTGCGCCGCTCTATCACATCGCCGGCATGCTGATGGGCGTGAACGTGCCGGTGCTCAGCGGCGCGGCCTCGGTGCTGCTGCACCGCTTCGATCCGCGCGCGGTGCTGCAGGCCATTGCGCGCTACAGGGTGAGCTGGTGGTACAGCATCGCGCCGATGAACGTGGCCTGCATGCAGGTGCCCGACATCGCCAGCTTCGACCTCTCGAGCCTGCGGCGCAATCCGGTCACGAGCTTCGGCATCGCCTTCACCGAGCCGCTGGCCGCGCAGTGGCGCGCGCATGCGCCCAACTGCACGTCGTTCGAGGCCGCCTACGGGCTCAGCGAAACCCACACCTGCGACACCTACACGCCGCACCATGCGCCGCGCTGGGGCACGCAGGGCGTTGCGGTGCCGGGCGTGCGCATCCGCATCATTGACCCCGACACGCAAGCCGACCTGCCCGCGGGCGAGGTCGGCGAGATCGTGCTCGCGAGCCCCGGTTCCTTCAAGGGCTACTGGAACAAGCCCGAGGCCACGGCAGCCACGCTGCGCAATGGATGGGTGCACACCGGCGACATGGGCAAGCTCGATGCCGATGGCTACCTGACCTTCATCGGCCGCTTCAAGGAAATGATCAAGGTCTCGGGCTACAGCGTGTTCCCCGAGGAGGTCGAGACCATCCTCATCAAGCATCCCGCGGTGGCCCAGGCCGCGGTCATTGCGCAGCCCGATGCCGAGAAGGGCGAGGTCGTCAAGGCCTTCATCGTGCGCAAGCCCGGCGCGGCGCTCGAGGCCGATGCGCTCATCGCCTGGTCGCGCGACAACATGGCCAGCTACAAGGCCCCGCGCGCCGTGAGCTTCATCGATGCCCTGCCGACCACCGGTGCCGGCAAGGTGCTGCGGCGCCTGCTGAAAGACAAAGCCTGAAAGGTCCTCCCTTGTTCTCCAAAGTCCTGATTGCCAACCGCGGCGAGATCGCGGTGCGCCTGGTGCGTGCGCTGCGCGACCTCGGCATTGCGAGCGTGGCGGTGCATGCGCGCGACGATGCCTCGGCATTGCATGTGCAGCTGGCCGACGTGGCCGTCGCGCTCGATGCGGCCGGGCCCTCGGCCTACCTCGATGTTGCCGCGCTGATCGGCGTAGCAAAGGCGCAGGGCTGCGACGCGGTGCATCCCGGCTACGGCTTCCTGAGCGAACGCGCGGACTTTGCAGAGGCCTGCGCGGAGGCGGGGCTGGTCTTCATCGGCCCCGCGCCCGAGCAGCTGGCGCTGTTCGGCGACAAGGCGCGCGCACGCGCGCTTGCCACGCAATGCGACGTTCCCGTGATGCCCGGCAGCGCCGGCGCCGTGACGCTCGCCCAGGCGCAGGCCTTCTTTGCCGAGCAGCAGGCGCAGGGCGCCGCGGGCGTGATGATCAAGGCCATCGGCGGCGGTGGCGGGCGCGGCATGCGCGCTGTCATGAATGCGGACGAACTCTCCGAAGCGCATGCGCGCTGCATGTCCGAGGCCAAGGCCGCCTTCGGCGTCGAAGGCGTGTACGTGGAGCGCCTGATGCGCAATGCGCGCCATATCGAAATCCAGGTGCTCGGCGACGGCCAGGCCGTGGCCAGCCTCGGCGAGCGCGAGTGCACCCTGCAGCGGCGCTTCCAGAAGCTGGTGGAGATCGCGCCCAGCCCCTCGCTGCCCGATGCGCTGCGCACGTCCATCACGCAGGCCGCGCTTCGCATGGCCCAGGCCGCGGGCTACCGCAGCCTGGGCACCTTCGAATTCCTCGTCGATGCACAGTCGCCCACGCTCCCTTTCGTCTTCATCGAGGCGAACCCGCGGTTGCAGGTCGAGCACACGGTGACGGAGGCCGTGACGGGCCTGGATCTCGTGCAGCTGCAGATGGCTGTGGCAGCCGGCCAGTCCTTGAAGGCGCTCGGCGTGGAAGCCGGCCGCACGGCGGTGCAGCGCGGGTTTGCAGTGCAATGGCGCATCAACGCCGAGACGCTCGATGCCCATGGCAGCGCACGGCCTTCGGGCGGCACGCTCGCGCGCTTCGACCTGCCGAGCGGGCCCGGCGTGCGCGTCGACACGCACGGCTATGCAGGGCTTGCGCCATCGCCGCACTACGACACGCTGCTTGCCAAGCTGATCGTGCATTCGCCGTCGCCGCGTTTTGCCGACGCGCTGCGCCGCTCGCTGCGCGCGCTCGACGAATGCCACATCGACGGCATCGCGACCAATCTTGCATTGCTGCGCGCCATTGCGGCGCGGCCCGAGTTCGCAAGCCAGGCGGTGCACACGCGCTTCGTCGAAGCGCATCTGGGCGACCTGCTGGCTGCCGCGGCATCGCTTGAAAAGCATGCGAAGAAGATCGCCCCCGCCGATGCGCAGGCGGCGGCAATCGAAGACGACGATGCGGACGGCCTGGCGATCAAGGCGCCGATGCCCGCAAAGCTGGTGCAGTTCGAAGTGGCGGTGGGCGATGTGCTGCCTGCCGGTGCGCAGCTCGGCGTGCTCGAGGCCATGAAGATGGAGCACCTGCTGCACGCGCCGGTCGCGGGCCGCGTGGTTGCGCTGCTGGCCGAACCCGGCGACTACCTCGTCGAAGGCCAGTCGCTGGTGCGGCTGGAGCCGGTCGATGCCGAGGCGGCGGCAGCCGAGGCGCGCACCGAACAAGACCTCGATGCGATCCGCCCCGACCTGCAGAAGGTGATCGACCGCCATGCCTTCACGCTCGATGCCAACCGCGGCGCGGCCGTGGCCAAGCGGCATGCGCAGGGCGGGCGCACCGCGCGCGAGAACATCGCCGACCTGTGCGATACCGCCGCCGATGCCGGCAACTTCATCGAATACGGCGCGCTCGCCGTCGCCGCGCAAACGCGCCGCCGCACGCTCGAAGACCTGGTCGCCAACACGCCGGCCGACGGCATGGTGACGGGCCTGGGCAGCATCAACGCGAAGCTGTTCGGCCCCGAGGCCTCGCGCTGCGCGGTGCTGGCCTACGACTACACGGTGCTGGCCGGCACGCAGGGCATGCGCAACCACCACAAGACCGACCGCATGCTGTCGATCGCGCACCAGCTCAGGCTGCCGGTGGTGCTGTTCGCCGAAGGCGGCGGCGGGCGGCCCGGCGACACCGACATGCCGATCGTCGCGGGCCTCAACAACCACACCTTCAGCCGGTTCGCGGCGCTCTCGGGCAAGGTGCCGGTGGTCGGCATCGTGCATGGCCGCTGCTTCGCGGGCAACGCGGCGCTGCTGGGCTGCGCCGACGTGATCATTGCCACGCGCGGCAGCAACATCGGCATGAGCGGCCCCGCGATGATCGAAGGCGGCGGGCTCGGCAGCTTCGCGCCCGAGCAGATCGGGCCGAGCAGCGTGCAGTCGCGCAACGGCGTGATCGACATCCTGGTGGAAGACGAGGCCGCGGCGGTGGCTGCGGCAAAGCAATACCTTTCGTATTTCCAGGGGCCGTTGAGCGACTGGCAATGCGCCGACCCGCGCGCGCTGCGCCACGTGGTGCCCGAGAACCGGCTGCGCGTGTACGACGTGCGCGCCGCGATGCGCGGCGTGGCCGACACGGGCTCGCTGCTCGAGCTGCGAGCGGGCTTCGGCGCGGGCATCGTCACTGCGCTCGCGCGCATCGAGGGCAAGCCGGTGGGGCTGATGGCCAACAACCCGCACCACCTGGGCGGCGCGATCGACGTGGAGGCGGCCGACAAATCGGCGCGCTTCATGCAGCTGTGCAATGCGCACGGCTTGCCGATCGTCTCGCTGTGCGACACGCCGGGCTTCATGGTCGGCCCCGAGATCGAGGCGCAGGCGCAGGTGCGCCATGTCTGCCGCATGTTCATGGTGGCCTCGCACCTGCGCGTGCCCTTCTTTGCGGTGGTGCTGCGCAAGGGCTACGGCCTGGGCGCGCAGGCCATGACGGCCGGCGGCTTCGATGCGCCGGTGTTCACGGTGGCCTGGCCGACCGGCGAATTCGGCGCGATGGGGCTCGAGGGCGCGGTGCGCCTGGGCTATCGCAAGGAGCTGGCGGCGGTGGCCGAGGGCGCCGAGCGCGACGCGCTGTTCAAGACGCTGGTGGCGCAGCAATACGCCAATGGCGAGGCGATCCACATGGCGCAGACGCTCGAGATCGATGCGGTGATCGATCCCGCCGAAACCCGCACCTGGCTGGTGCGCGGACTCGCCTCCTTGGGGCGCTCTGCGCAAACCGCGTCGCCCTATGTAGACACTTGGTAACCATGCATTAGACCTCGTCACATGCAATGGCAAGGCGGCTTCGTAAACTGAAGCGCTTTGCGTGCATGAAACTGGGTTCGCATTGGTTCTTCGCTCTTCGCCGAGGTGCTCTGCGGCATTGGATGGCCGCAGTGGGTTGCCTGCTGTTCGTCGTTGCCGTGGCCGTGCAGGCCGTTCAGCCCGACGCGCGGCCGAAGCAGCCTGCCGAGGCGCACTGGGTGGCCGGATGGGCGGCCGCACCGGTGGATTTCCGCGAACTCAGTGCGAATCCGCTCCTCACGGCTGCGGCACCCCGGCCCGGCGGCGATGCGTTCCGCGGACAGACACTGCGGCAGCAGGTCGAGCCCGCGCTGCGCGGCGAGCGCGTTCGCATCCGCTTCTCGAATCGGTTCGGCAAGACGCCCCTGCGCATCGCCGAGGCCAGCGTGGGGCGGGGCACCGGTGGCGGCGCGGTCTCGCCGGCCACGCTGCGCAAGCTGCGCTTCGGCGGGCGCGCAAGCACGGTCATCGCGCCGGGCGCCGAAGCCTGGAGCGACGGCGCCGACCTGAAGGTCGACGCCGGGCAGGCGGTGGCGGTGAGCGCCTTCTTCGATCGCGCCGTGCCCTTTGCAACCGTTCACCTGCAATCGCCCGGCACCGGCTGGGTGGCGGGCGGCAACGCCGTTGCAGCGCCCAGGCTGCACGATGCCGCGCCCCTGCCGCTGAACCACATCGTGACCGGCCTCGACGTGATGGCGACGCAGCCCGTGCGCACGGTGGTGGCCTTCGGCGACTCGATCACCGCGGGCGGCGGCGAGGCGGGCGACGGCTCGTACCCCGAACTGCTCGCCACGCGCCTGCGCAACAGTCCTGCGGCGGCGCAGGCGGTTTCGGTGCTGAACATGGGCATCGGCGGCAACCGGCTGCTGGTCGACGGCATCGGCCCCAACGGCCTGTCGCGCTTTGCGCGCGATGCGCTCGGGCAGAGCGGCGTGACGCACGTGATGATCCTGCTGGGCACCAACGACATCGGCCGCAGCGTGTTCGTGCTGCCGGGGCGGCCGACGCCGGACCATGAGGTGGCGACGGCCGAGCGCATCACCGACGGTTTGCAGCAGCTGATCAAGCAGGCCCGCGCCAAGGGCGTGAAGGTGCTGATCGGCACCGTGCCGCCGTTCAGGAACACGCCCTACTGGACCGAGGCCACCGAGGCCATGCGCGGCGAGGTCAACCGCTGGATCCGCAGCCGCCAGGACGTGGACGGCATGATCGATTTCGACGCCGTGCTGCGCAACCCGGCCGATCCGACGACGTTGAACCCCGCCTACGACAACGGCGACCACCTGCACCCCAACAAGGCAGGCCACGCCGCCATGGCCGCGGCCGTCGATCTGCGCGAACTGCAGGAGTAGTGGGCGCAGTAAGTGCCTACAAAGGTACTACTTTCGAGGAAACACCTCTACACAAAGTCCCGCCGAGTGCTTACAGGCGCTTCACATGGGTTGGTCAGCATGAAGGCTCCAACCACTCATGAGGGGATCCCCATGAAAAAACTCGCAATGACCCTTTCCGTTGCCGCTGCTTCGCTGTTCTCGGTGGGTGGCGCGCTGATGGTGCCGACCGCCGCCCAGGCGCAGCCCGGGGTGTATGTCGAAGTGCCGCCGCCTCCGCCCCGCCACGAGCGCATTCCGCCGCCGCGCCGCGGCTACGTGTGGGCGCCGGGGCACTATGAATGGCGCGGTGGAAACCATGTGTGGGTCCGGGGCATGTGGGTGCGCGCCCGCCCGGGCTACGCCTACCGTCCGCCGGAATGGCGCGAGCGCGATGGCCGCTGGGAATACCGCCGCGGCTATTGGGACCGCGACCGCGACGGCGTGCCGAACCGCTACGACCGCCGCCCGGACAATCCGAACCGGTATTGACTAGCGGTATGCCTGGACGGGCGCCGCCTACCGGAACACGACCGTGCGGTGCCCGTTCAACAGCACGCGGTGCTCGCTGTGCCACTTCACCGCGCGGGCCAGCACCTGGCTTTCGGTGTCGCGGCCGCGGGCCGTGAGGTCCTCGACCGTGTCGGTGTGGTCGGCGCGCGCCACGTCCTGCTCGATGATCGGGCCTTCGTCGAGGTCGGCCGTCACGTAGTGCGCGGTGGCGCCGATGAGCTTCACGCCGCGGTCGTGCGCCTGGTAGTAGGGTTTGGCGCCCTTGAAGCTGGGCAGGAACGAGTGATGGATGTTGATGGCCCGGCCCGCCAGGCTCTTGCACAGGCCGTTGCTCAGGATCTGCATGTAGCGCGCGAGCACCACGAGCTCGGCGCCCTCGGACTCGATGATCTCCAGCTGTTTTGCTTCGCCCTGCGCCTTGGTGGCGGCCGTCACGGGAATGTGATGGAAGGGCACGTTGTAGCTGGCGGCCAGCTGGTAGAAGTCGCGGTGGTTCGAGATGATGGCGCGCACGTCGATGGCCAGCAGCCCGCTCTTCCAGCGGAACAGCAGGTCGTTCAGGCAGTGGCCTTCCTTGCTGACCAGGATCACGGTCTTCATGGGCTCGGCCGCGGCGTGCAGCTGCAGGCTCATGCCGAAGCCGGCGCCGAAGGTGGCGAGCTGTTCGCGCAGCGCCGCCTCGGGGTGGTCGCTGCAGGCGAAGCGCACGCGCATGAAGAACAGGCCCGTGTCGTGGTCGTTGTACTGGGCGGCTTCCTCGATGTTGCCGCCGCGTTCGAGCAGAAAGCCCGAAACGGCATGCACGATGCCCGTCCGGTCGGGGCAGGAGAGGGTCAGGATGTAAGCGGGCGTTGTGGTCGTCATGAGGGGCACGATTGTCGCAGGGGTGCCAGAATGCCGTTTTTTGGTGCGCGTTAAGCAGGAGCAATCGATGGCTTATCAGGACTTCAACATGGGCAACCAGTGGTTGCCCTTCACTCCCAACCGCCACTTCCAGAAAGACCCTCGCGTTTTCGTGGCCGCCGACGGCATGGAGTTCACCACGCACGACGGCAAGAAGGTGATCGACGGCATCTCGTCGCTCTGGTGCGTGGGCGCGGGCCACAACCGCAAGCCCATCAACGAGGCGATCAAGAAGCAGCTGGACACGCTGGACTACGCCACCGCCTTCCAGGTCAGCAACGACAAGGCCTTCAAGGCGGCCGAGATGATCGCCTCGCTGGCGCCCGGCGACCTCAACAAGGTGCTGTTCTGCAATTCGGGCTCCGAGGCGGCCGATACCTCGATGAAGGTGGCGCTGGCCTACCACCGTGCGCGCGGCGAAGGCCACCGCAACGTGTTCATCGGCCGCGAGAAGGGCTACCACGGCGTGGGCTTCGGCGGCATGTCGGTGGGCGGCATCCCGGGCAACCGCAAGGTGTTCGGCTCGGCCTTCCTGCCGCGCGTGGACCACATGCGCTTCATCCACGACCCGGTGAACCACGCCTACATCCACAACGAGGAGCCGGTGTGGGCCGAAGACCCGCTGGTCGAGCTCGAAACGCGCATCCTGCCGCTGCACGATCCGAGCAACATCGCCGCGATCATCGTCGAGCCGGTGGCCGGTTCGGCCGGCTGGTACCTGCCGCCCAAGGGCTACCTGAAGCGCCTGCGCGAGATCTGCGACAAGCACGGCATCCTCTTGATCTTCGACGAGGTCATCACCGGCTTCGGCCGCATGGGCACCAACTTCGCGTCGGACTATTTCGGTGTGGTGCCCGACATGCTGAACTTTGCCAAGTGCGTGACCAACGGCGTGATTCCGCTGGGCGGCGTGATCTGCCGCGACAAGCTCTACGACGCGATGATGAAGACCGACGCGCCCGAGCACGTGGTCGAGTTCTTCCATGGCTACACCTACTCGGGCCATCCGGTGGCCTGCGCCGCCGCCATTGCCACGCTCGACCTGTTCAAGGAAGAAAACCTGTTCGCGCGCGCCGGCGAAATGGGCAAGGTGCTGGGCGACGCGTTCCACAGCGCCTTCAAGGGCCTGCCGAACGTGGTCAGCATCCGCAGCCTCGGCCTGGCCGCGGCGGTGGAGCTCGCGCCCATCGCGGGCACGCCGGGCAAGCGCGCCTACGACATCTTCCTGGACTGTTTCCACAAGGGCGCGCTGGTGCGGCCCGCGGGCGACGTGCTGGTGATTGCGCCGCCCTACATCGTGGAGAAGCAGCACATCGACACGCTGGTCAACACGCTGGCGGATTCGATCAAGAAGTTCGCCTGAGCCGGCGCGCGGCCTTCAGGGCGAAGGCCGCGGTTATCGAGCGCGCATGTCCGCGCAATAGTCCTTTGGCGGCAGCGGCGCCGTGCGCCAGACAGCGTCGTAAGCGCCCTTGTTTTCGTCCTCGTCCGCCGATTCCTCGGCCTGCAGCCGTACCGACTTGACCGACACGTCGGTCGGCAAGTGCTGCGGCACGCCCAGCACCTTGGTGGCGTGGCCCGCGCCGCTGACCAGCAGCACCGTCTTGCCCGGCTGGCGGGCCTTGACGATGGCCTGCGCCATGGCGCGGTCGCGCCCGACCTGGATGCGCGTCATCGGCACGATCTGGGGCTCGGGCAGCAGCTTGCAGTGGCCTTCGCGCACGGCGTCCTGCTGCGCGGTGTAGGCCTCGCCGTTGAGCTGCACGTCGAGCGAGACGTCGGCCATCGCGTTCTTCATGCGCGAACGCGGCAGGTTGGCGCCGATGACGGGCACGCCGGCGCGCACCGCGGCCATCACCACCGGGCCGTAGCTCTGCCAGGGCCAGGCTTTGTCGTTCCAGGCCAGCGCGTCGCGCACCTGGGCATCGGTGGCCGCGGCGTCGAGGCGAAGGGTGCTGTGGCCTTCCTCGGCCATTTCGAGCAGCAGCGCGGCCAGCTGGCCCCGGCTGGCCAGCGCCTCGACGGTTTCGCGCTCGATCGTGTGGTGCTCCGGGGCGTCGTGCTGCTCGCCGAGGATGAGCGCATCCGCCGGCAGCAGGGCCGCCGCGCGGCGCGCCACCGGCGCATCGGGGCCGCCGAGGAGCGCGGAGCAACCCGCAAGGGCCATGGCAGCGAACAAGGTCAGCAGCAATCGGGAAGCCTGTGCGGAAAAGTGTTGGCATCGCATCGCGCCATACTATGCGCTGGCGCTCGCACGCAGTGCCATCCAATTCCGCTTCTTCCCTTCCTGCCCGTGTCTCTCCGCTTCCTGGTTCGCGTGCTGGCCACGCTGTTGCTCGCGCTCGCCGCGGCCGAAATCTGCCTCGCCCTGCACACGCCCCTGCCGTGGATGATCGGCCCGCTGCTGGCGGTGTCGCTGGCATCGATCGCCGGCGCACCCACGGCCAGCTTCACGCCGCTGCGCAATGCCGGGCAGTGGACCATCGGCACGGTGCTGGGCCTTTATTTCACGCCGCAGGTGGTGGCGCTGGTGGCCGGCGTCTGGTGGGCCATTGCGCTGGCCATCGCCTGGGCCCTGCTGCTCGGCTGGGGGTTCGGGCGCTGGCTGCATGGGCTGCACGCCCGGCGAATGCCGCATGTGCCGGACAGCTCCATGAGAGCCACGACTTACTTCGCTGGCGCCATCGGCGGCGCCTCCGAGATGACACTGCTGGCCGAATCGGCCGGCGCGCGCACCGACCTCGTGGCCGCGGCGCACAGCCTGCGGCTGGTGGTGGTGACCATCGCCATTCCGTTCGCAATGCAGTGGAGCGGCCTGCACGGGCTGGAAGTCAATCCGTCCACGGTGCGCGAAGTGAATGCGGGCGGGCTCCTGCTGCTCGCGCTGGCCACCGCCGCCGGCGGGCTTGCGATGCGGGCGCTGGGCCGCACCAACCCCTGGTTCATGGGGCCGCTGCTGGTGGCGATGGGTTTCACCATCGCCGGCCAGCCGCTGTCGGCCGTGCCCGGCTGGATGTCGAACACCGCGCAGCTCGTGATTGCGGTGAGCCTGGGCGTGCGCTTCAGCCGCGAATTCCTGCACACGGCGCCGCGCTGGCTGGGATCGGTGGCGCTGGGCACCGTCGGCATGCTGGTGCTGTGCGCGGGCGCCGCCTGGCTGCTGGCCTGGGCGACGGGGCTGCATCCCGCCACCATGATCCTGGGCACCTCGCCGGGCGGCATTGCCGAAATGTCGATCACCGCCAAGGTGCTGCAGCTGGGCGTGCCGGTGGTGACGGCGTTCCAGGTCTGCCGGCTGGTGGCGGT
The DNA here is from genome assembly GCF_056399465.1 of Variovorax sp. 01N425. Classification (NCBI taxonomy): domain Bacteria; kingdom Pseudomonadati; phylum Pseudomonadota; class Betaproteobacteria; order Burkholderiales; family Comamonadaceae; genus Variovorax; species Variovorax sp. 01N425. Next base: position 13,376 of record NZ_JBFTRJ010000030.1, read on the forward strand.
GCTGCTGCTCGTGGGGCCGATGTACCGATGGATTTACCAACGGAAATGAGCGGCGGGCGCTGAAAAGGCGCAAAAAAAGCGCCGCTCGGGCGCTTTCTTGTTCGGGCGGGCGGGGAACCCGGGTTTTCAGTGCACCAGCACCGGCGTGTGCGCCAGCTCGGCATAGCCCTCGAGCGTGTCTTCCACTTCTTCCTGCGTGGGCGTGTTGAGCTGCCAGGCGGCGATCTGCTGCTGGAACAGTTCGGCCCAGGAACCGTCGAGGTAGACCTCCTTGCCCGAGCGCTTGTCGACGATCTCGAAGCCGTGGCGTTCCAGCACCGGGACATTGGGCTGGTCCGGTGTGTCGCTTTCGTTCGGCTGCACGTGCACGACGACGAAGGACTCCGAGTCATAGAGCATGTTCATTGCGGGGCCTGTGAGGATGTCGATGGCGTTCATGGGGTTTAGATAGCAATCAACGCGCCAGTTTCAAGAAGGGTTGTCGCATTGCGGTCACAACGGTGTTTCTTTACCTCATTTGTACTATCAGCTGGACGGCCCCGCGGGAAGGGATTCGCGCAACTGCATGTCGGCGAAATCGCCGTTGGGCTGTGTCTGTTTCATCCGCACCGGCAGGTACCCCAGCGCCGGCGCGAGCCAGATCTCGATCTTGTCGTCGAACTCGCGCCGCGGGCTGCGCGTGAGCTTGCGCACCGCATAGTCGCCCGCCGGCACGCTCATCTGCTCCTCGCCCTCGATGTTGAACACCCAGACGCCCGCGTCGCGCGGCCCTGCCGTCTGGATGGAAATGCGGCTGCCGGCCGGGTAGCGGCCCGGATCGCCCGCCAGCATGCCGCCCAGCTGCATCACCACGCTGAGCCGGTCCTGCGCGCCGGGCAGCAGGGGCACGCTGGGCGCGTTGTTGCTGAACATGATCTGGCCCTGGTCGCGCAGGAAGTGCGAGGCGACCTCGCCCTTGCGGCTTTCCGAAAAGCGCGCTGGCTCGATGCCGGTGGGGCCGATCCGGCCGGTGCTGTGCTGGCTGCGGATGGTCCGGAACAGGAATTTGAGCGACAGCCGGGCGTCGTAGCTGCTGCCGTCCTGCAGCCAGACCAGGTCGCCGAAAACGCCCTGCATCGGCGAGGCGCCCTGCTGGCCCGTGACCGCAAAGGCGAGCTTGACCGACCCGGGGATGCGCAGCGCTTCGGGCCCGACGACATTGCCCGCCGCGGCGCTGGCGGCACCCGCCGCCTCGCCGGGCGCGGCGTTTCCGACGCCGGTGTTGGCCGTGCTGCCCGCCCCGCCCAGCACGGCGCCTGCCGGGGCGCTGGCCGCCTGCTCGGGAGGTGATGCTCCTGAATCAATAGCGCTCTGCGCCGTGAGGTCGGGCGTTTGTGCGGGGGGCGCCGGAGGCTGTTCCGAAACCTGGGGTTCCGGCGCCGGCTGCGGCACCGGCTCGGGTGGCGCCGCCGGCCTGGGCCTGGACGGCTCGCGCGGCCGGCGCGGCTTTGCGGGCGGCGGCGGCTTGGCTTGCGCAACGGGCGGTGCGGCGGCCGGCGCGGCCGGTTTTTCCGCGGCCGGCGGCGCGATCACGATGGTGCGGGTGATGAACTTGTTCGCGAGCGGCGAGGGGTCGGGCCCGATGGCCGTGGGCGCGAGGTCCAGCAGCAGCACGTGGGCCAGCGCCACCGCCAGTGTCAGCCCGGCCAGCGCGCGCCATGAGGGGCGTGGGGGCGGGGCGGCGGAGGACGGCAGCTGGGAGGCGACGAGCGTCGGCATGAGGTGGTGGAGTGAGCGCCGGCGCCGAGGTTCACAAGGAGCACCTCGGTACACTGCCGCCCGTTCAACCAGTTTAGTGGGCGCGGCGGCGGCTCTCGTGTTCGCGCCGTGTCCTTCATCACGCATTTGCCATCATGAAACTCGCCACCCTGAAGGACGGCTCGCGCGACGGCCAGCTCGTCGTCGTCTCGCGCGACCTCACGCTCGCCCACTACGCCACCGGCATCGCCAGCCGGCTGCAGCAGGTGCTGGACGACTGGGGCTTCATGAGCCCGCAGCTGCAGGACCTGTACGACGCGGTCAACACCGGCCGCGCACGCCATTCCTTCCCGTTCGACCCCGCCCAGTGCATGGCGCCGCTGCCGCGCGCCTACCAGTGGGCCGACGGCTCGGCCTACCTGAACCACGTCGAGCTGGTGCGCAAGGCGCGCAATGCCGAAGTGCCCGAGAGCTTCTACACCGACCCGCTGATGTACCAGGGCGGCAGCGACGACTTCCTCGGCCCGGTCGACGACGTGGTCGTGCCCAGCGAAGCCATGGGCATCGACTTCGAGGCCGAGATCGCGGTGATCACCGGCGACGTGAAGATGGGCGCCACGCCCGACCAGGCGCTCGACGGCATCCGCCTGGTGATGCTGGCCAACGACGTGAGCCTGCGCAACCTGATCCCTGCCGAGCTGGCCAAGGGCTTCGGCTTCTTCCAGAGCAAGCCCGCCACCGCCTTCAGCCCCGTGGCCGTGACGCTCGACGAGATCGGCGAAGCCTGGCAGCACGGCCGCGTGCACCTCACGCTGCAAAGCAGCTGGAACGGCCGCAAGGTCGGCATGTGCGACGCCGGGCCCGAGATGACCTTCCATTTCGGCCAGCTCATCGCCCACATCGCCAAGACGCGCAACGTGCGCGCCGGCAGCATCGTCGGCAGCGGCACCGTGAGCAACAAGGGCGTGGAAAAGAACGGCCAGATGGACTGGCCCAAGGGCTATTCGTGCATTGCCGAGAAGCGCTGCATCGAAACCATCCAGGGCGGCGAGCCCGTGACCGAATTCATGAAGTTCGGCGACACCATCCGCATCGAGATGAAGGGGCTCGATGGCCGCTCGCTGTTCGGCGCGATCGACCAGGAAATCGTGTCGGCGGCGGGGCGGGCGAAGGTGGCGCCGGTGTCGCTGGTCGATCCGTCATCTGAAGTCTCGGACGATTGAAGCAGCGCGCTTTCTGAGCTGTGAAAAGCTGAATGCCTTGTTTTTGCCACGAATAACTGCTATTTTTCGTGGCAAAAATGGGAAAGCACACCGATTCCGTCGACTCGCTTGTCCTGGCACGGGTGCAATCGCACGAAGCCGGCTGGGTGTTCACGCCCGCGGACTTCATGGACCTGGGCAGCAGGACCGCAGTGGCCACCGCCCTCAAGCGCCACAAGGCCCAAGGGGTGATCCGGCTGCTGGGCCGCGGGCTCTACGACGTGCCGCGCGAGCATCCGGTGCTCGGCCTGCTGTGGCCGTCCATCGAAGCGGTGGGGAAGGCACTCGAGCGCAAGGACGGCCTTCGGCTGCAGCCTTCGGGCGCGTACGCGGCCAATCTGCTCGGCCTGTCGGAGCAGGTGCCGGCCAAGGTGGTGTTCCTCACCGATGGTGCGACGCGCACGGTCAAGGTCGGGCCGACCCAGATCACGCTGAAGCGCACCACGCCCCGCAACATGGCAGCGGCCGGTCGGCTGAGCGGCCTGCTGGTCCAGGCTTTCCGCAGCCTGGGCGCGGCGCACATCACGCCGGAGCGCATCGAGCGTCTGCGCAGGAATCTGCCGGCCGCGCAGCGGGCTGAACTGGTGAAGGATCTGGCCTTGGCGCCGGAATGGATGCGCGCCCATTTCGTCGAACTCGCGAAACCCTGAGCACCATGCCCACGCGCCATCTCGGCCCTGCATTCGCGACGCTCTCGACGGAAGATCGAAGCTTGGCCATTGCCGACGCTGCGGTGCGCACCGGCGTGTCGACAGTCATCCTCGAAAAGGACTTCTGGGTCACTTGGCTGCTGGGGCTGCTCTTCGCATTGCCCGAGGTGGCTGCGCACCTGGTCTTCAAGGGCGGTACGTCGCTCTCGAAGGCCTACGGCGTGATCGATCGATTTTCGGAAGACATCGATCTTTGCCTGGTGCCCGATTTCGTGGGGGCCAATGCGGCCGCCTTCGATGCGCTGGACAGCCGCACGCGCCGCGATGCCGCGGTGCTGGAAATGCAGCAGATGTGTGGCATCAAGACACAGGAAGTCGTGCAGCCGGTGCTGGAAACAGGCATCCGCAAAGCGCTGGGCGAACCGCAAGTTGGCAACGCATGGCTGCGCTATGAAGTGGATGCCGCTGCGCGCTCGCCCGTCATCTACTTTCGCTATCCCACGCAGGAGCACGCCGGTTTTGCCTATATCCAGCGCGAGGTCAAACTCGAACTCGGCACGCTGACCGACCAGCAGCCGACCGGGCGCTACCCGATCCGTCCGCTGGTCGCCGAATCTTTCCAGCGCTCTTCGGCGACTGGCAGTGCGAGGTCACCACGCTCGCGCTGGAGCGCACTTTCTGGGAAAAGGCGACGATCCTGCACTCGGAGTTCCACCGTCCGCCGGACCAGCACATGCCGGATCGTTACGCACGCCACTACTCGGACATGGCGCGTCTGCTGGAGCGCGAAGATGCGGCGCGCCACCTGGCCGATGCGGCGCTGTGCGCGCACGTGGTCGACTGGAAGAGCCGCGTGTTTCCCCGCGCCTGGGCTCGCTATGACCTCGCGCGGGCCGGCAGCTTTCGCCTGATGCCGGCCGAATCGCGGCGCACTGCTTTGGCGCAGGACTACATGGCCATGCAACAGATGTTCATCCGCACGCCGCCGGCTTTCGACCAGATGCTCGACCGTCTTGCCCAGGCCGAAGCACGGCTCAACGCGAGCAAGAAGGCTCCCTGACGGCAAGCGCAATGCCAGGTGGGCGCTACAGGGCTTTTTCCGGTGCCCGCAGCAGCAACTCCTTCTGACTGCGTATCCCCAGCCGCCGGAACGCCCGGTACTGGTGGGTGCGCACCGTCGTCAGTTCGATGCCGATCTCGCGCGCCGCTTCCTTGGCCGTGCGGCCGGCCATCAGGTGGCCGATGACTTCGCGCTCGCGCAAGCTCAGGGTCAGGAGGCGCGAGGCGAGGGTGGGCGCCACGGCTTCCTGGGCGGCCATGGCGCTGCGGCCGTGGGCCAGGGTGGCGTCGGCCAGCAGCGTGGCGTGGCGCTCGATGGCCGCGAAGTCGGCGGCGCCGAATTCGGGCTGCGCGAGGCTCCGGTAGAAGCTCACGGCCACGCGCTGGCCGGTGGGCGTCAGGCGCAGCACCGACGCGCGCTCGCGGATGCCCACGTCGCCGTAGCAGGCCGCGCGGTAGGCCGGGTCGGCCACCTCGTCGGCGCGCTGGTGGCCCAGCCAGAGCTGCGCGCGCCGGGGCAGCTTGCGCGCCGCCAGCCAGGTCATGTTGGGATCGAGCAGGTCGAAGCGCTGCGCCACGTAGCGCTCGGCCGTGCGTTCGGCCGTGGTGCCGTAGCTGCTGGCAGCCGACACCGCCTCGATGCGGCCGGTGGCGTCGACCGCGAACACGGTGCAGAAGGTGACGGGCATCACGCGGTGCATCGCCGCGAGGCAGTTGGCTGCCAGGTGCGGCGTGCCGATGCCCGCGAGCACGTCGCTGGCGAGGGCGGCGGACAGCGTGGTGTCCGCGGCGGACTGGATGCGCCAGCGTCTCATGAGGGAGCAGATAGGGCAGGGTAATTACTTCGTACGAAGTTATGACAATGGCCGGCGCCGCACATCGGGACAATCCCGCTGCATGATGACGAACCCCACCGTTGCCGCCGCCGGCGCACGGGCCGCCGATGCCGCCAGCGGCCCGGTGCCGCCGCCGGCCAGCGCCACCGAACTGCCGCCCTCCGTCGGCGCCTTTCACTACACGCGCTACCAAGCGCGAACGCCGGCACTCGGGCACGGCGGCGTGGAGCCCGGCCACCATCCCGTGGTGATTGCGGGCGGCGGGCCGGTCGGCATGGCGCTGGCGCTGGGGCTCGCGAACCAGGGTGTGCGCAGCGTGGTGCTCGAGGCCGACGACACGGTGTGCGTGGGCAGCCGCGCGGCCTGCATCTCGCGCCGCAGCCTGGAGATCATGGCGCGGCTCGATGTGCTGCCGGCCTTCATGGCCAAGGGCCTGCCGTGGACCGGCGGGCGCAGCTTCTACAAGACGGCCGAGGTGTTCCGCTTCGAGATGCCGCACGACGAGCGCCAGAAGCTGCCGCCGATGATCAACCTCGAGCAGTACTACATCGAGCAGTACCTGCTGGACGAGATCCTTCGCCGCAACGAAGCGACGCCGGGGCTCGTCGACATCCGCTGGGGCACCGAACTCACCGGCCTCGCGCAGGACGAAGACGGCGTGACCTTGGACGTGCGCAACCCCGAAGGCGCCTACCGGCTGCGCGGCCAGTGGCTTGCCGCCTGCGACGGCGGCCAGAGCTTCGTGCGCAAGGCGCTGGGGCTCGCGCTCGAGGGCACGGGCTACGAAGGCCGCTACGTGATCATCGACATCGAGCTGCACAGCACGCACCCGACCGAGCGCCGCGCCTGGTTCGACCCGCCGTGGAACCCGGGCTCGACCGTGCTGATGCACCGCCAGCCCGACGACATCTGGCGCATCGACTACCAGCTGCGCGCAGGCCAGAGCACCGAGGACGCGCTGAAGCCGGCGGCGGTGGCCGAATTCGTGCAGCGCCACCTGGACGCGATCGGCGAAGGCCACCTGCCGTGGAAGACGGTCTGGACCTCGGTCTACCGCGCCGGTGCGATGACGCTCGACAGCTACCGCCACGGCCGCGTGCTGTTCGCGGGCAATGCCGCGCATGCGATGCCGATCTTCGGCGTGCGCGGCCTCAACTCGGGCTTCGACGATGCGGACAACCTGGCCTGGAAGCTGGCCTTCGTGGCGCGCGGGCTTTCGGATGCGTCGCTGCTCGACTCGTACTCGCAGGAGCGCATCGCGGCCTTTCACGTCAATGCCGAGAACGCCATGCGCAGCACCGAGTTCATGTCGCCGCCGTCGCGCGGCTTCGACCTGTTGCGCGAGGCCGCGCTTTCGCTGTCGCAGGTGCACCGTGGCATTGCGCAGCTGATCAACCCGCGCCAGACGCAGGCCGTGCGCTATGCGGATTCGGCGCTGTCGAGCGAAGGCGATGCGCTGCCTGCGGGCCCGCTGCCCGGCGAAGTCATGGCCGAGCAGCAGCTCGAGCAAGGCCACCTGACCGGCTGGATCGGCCCGGTCTTCACGCTGCTGGTGCTCCAGCCGGACGCCGATGCCATGCCGCTGCCGGACGATGAAGTGGCACAGGCGCTTGGCGGCGCGCTGCCGTTCGCGGTGCGCACCATTGCCGGCCCGGGCATTGCAGGCGCCGACGCGCACGCCGGCCCCGACGTGTTCGAGGCGCTGGGCGCGCGCGATGGCGCCGTCTTTCTGCTGCGCCCCGACGGCCATGTGGCCGCGCGCTGGCGGCGCTTGCCGGGCGGCGCATTGCAGGCCGCATTGGCCCGCGCTGCAGCCGCCACTTCCACGGAGATTGCCGAATGACCACACCGCTTCCATCCGATGCGCGCGACCGGCTCTACGCCGAATGCGCACGTGCCATCACCGAGGCCGGTCTCGAGCGCGAGTCGCTGTTTCTCGCTCGCCTCGCGCTGCTGCTGTTCGAGCAGGTCGGCGACGAGGCGCGCTGCCGCGCCGCGCTGGCCGACGCACTGCACGCGCTGCCCGTACCATCGCTGTCCGCAACCGAACCACTACAAAAAGGAGACTGATCCATGGATCGCCGCACCCTTCTCGCCACGCTCGCCTCCGGCGCCGCCGTGGCCGCCGCGCCCTTTGCCCGCGCGCAGGACTACCCCGCGCAACTCATCAAGTGGGTGGTGCCCTATCCGGCCGGCGGCGGCACCGACGTGATCGCACGCGTGCTGGCCGAGGCCATGCGCCAGACGCTGGGCCAGCAGATCGTGGTCGACAACCGCCCCGGCGCCTCGACCAACATCGGCGCCGACCTCGTCGCCAAGAGCAAGCCCGACGGCTACACCATCCTCTCGGCGGACAACGCCGTGCTGGCCTTCAACGAGCACCTGTTCAGCAAGCTGCCGTTCAATCCGGAAAAGGACTTCACCTACATCGGCGCGATCGGCAAGTTCCCGCTCGCGCTGGTGGTGCATCCCGACTTTCCGGCCAAGAACTTCAAGGAGTTCCTGGCCTACGTGAAGGCCAATCCGGGCAAGGTCAACTACGCCTCGCCGGGCAATGGCTCGCCGCACCACCTGGCCATGGAAATGTTCAAGGCCCGCACCGGCACCTTCATCACCCACATTCCCTACCGCGGCGCGGCGCCCGCCATGGCCGACGTGATGGGCGGCCAGGTGCCGTGCATGTTCCTCGACCTGGCCTCGGGCCTGCCGATCATGCAGGGCAACAAGGTGCGCGTGCTGGCCATCGGCTCGGGCGCGCGCAGCAAGACGCTGCCCAACGTGCCGACGCTGGCCGAAGTGGGCGTGCCCAACACCGAAGTGTTCGCGTTCCAGGGCATCCTCGGCCCGGCGGGGCTGCCGCCCGCGGTGGTCGCAAGGCTCAACAGCGAGCTGAACCGCGCGTTCGGCACGCCGGCCGTGCAGAAGCGCTTCGACGATTTCGGCATGGAAGCCATGCCGGGCACACCGGCGCAGTTCGCGGCGCTGTCGCGCGCCGAGTCGAAACGCTGGGGCCCGATCATCAAGCAGGCCGGCATCAAGCTGGATTGATGAAGCCCGCGCGGCCCCGGGGTGGGCCGTGCTACTGCGTGTAGGCCTTGCGCGAGCCGTCCTCGAGCACGTGCTCGTCGTGCTGCAGTTCGCCGTTCTCGTCCCAGCTGCGCTCGCGCGTCACGCGGCCCTTGGCATCGAAGCTCGATTCCGCCAGCAGGTTGCCCTTTTCGCTGAAGCGCCGGTGCGTGCCCACCGGCACCTGGCGCCCGCGGCCCGCCACCAGGTAGCGGCCGTGGGCGGCGCGCTGGCCGCTCTCGTAGAACTCGGTAATCTCGACCGTGCGCGCATTGCCGCTTCCGCGGTAGACCGACTTGCTGCGCGGCCGGCCATTGAGGTGGTAGCTGTCGTCGCCGATCGGTTCGCCCGCCGGGTTCCATCGCTGGTCACGGATCAGCGTTCCCTTTTCGGAGAACTCCTGCTCGCGTTGCCGCACCGCGCTGCGCTCGACCAGCAGCCACACCGTTTCGCGGCGCTTCACGCCTTCGGATGAAAACTGGCGCTCGGTGCGCTGGCTGCCGACGATCTCGTCCTGCACGGAAGGCTTGCCGTTGTCGTAGAAGCTCTGCGAACGCACCCGCTTGCCCGACAGGTACGACAGCCGCGAGCGCAGGATGCCGCCCGCATCGAACAGCTCGACCTGCGACGGCCCGCTGATGAACCCGCACAGCCGGGCGTCGTCGACGGCCGGCGCCAGCATGGGCGTTTCGCCGCAGCGCAGCGCCGACATCTGGCCGCGTTCGGTGAACTCGACGAAGGCGCGGTCGGTGCCGACGGCTGGATAGAAGGTGACGCGGCGCAGCTGCCCGCCCGGGTAGAAGCTGCGCACCAGGCCCTGCTCCTGTCCGTCGTCGTAGACCGCCTCGCGCACGACCTGCCCGTTGGGCGCGAACTCGCGGGCGAGGCCGTGGATGTGGCCCTTGGCGTTGAGCGTGTGCTCCCTGGCCAGCTTGCCTTTTTCATAGAAGCGCGCCAGGCCCATGAAGACGCCGTTCTGGATCTGCTGCTCGCGCTGGAGTTCGCCGGTTTCGCGCTCCTTGCAGCGCATCAGCCCCGTCTTGCCCGCGGTGCTGCTGCCGTCGGACGGATCGGCCTTGCGGTCGTTGAGCTCGCAATCGATGGCCGCGTGGGCGGTGCCCGCCGCAAAAAGAAGCCACAGTACCGCCGCCGCGGCGCGCAATGCGGCTGCGCCGGCGCCCGCAGAGGCTGCGAGCCAGCCCGGGGCGGCTCGGGGCGGAGGGTTCATTTGTCGTAGAGCGCTGCCAGGGAACGAAAGCCCTTGACCTCGATCGGATTGCCGAACGGGTCGCAGAAGAACATGGTCCACTGCTCGCCCGGCTGGCCCTCGAAGCGCACCTGGGGCTCGAGCACGAACTCGATCTCGGCGGCCTTCAGCCGCTTCGCGAGCGCCTGCCAGTCGGGCAGCGCGAGCACGATGCCGAAGTGCGGCATCGGCACCATCGCGTCGCCGACACGGCCGGTGCGCGTGGTGGCGAAGGGTTCGCCCAGGTGCAGCGAGATCTGGTGGCCGAAGAAGTCGAAATCGACCCACGTGCCGGTGCTGCGGCCCTCGGCGCAGCCCAGAACCTGGCCATAGAAGCGGCGGGCCGCGTCGAGATCGCGGACGTGGAAGGCAAGATGGAAGATGCTCTGCATGTTCCGGATTATGGGCAGCGGTGCTGTGAGAATGCCGGACTTTCTTTCATCGTGGAGCAAGCCTTGCGGATACTCCGGATCCTGGTTGCGCCGAGGCGCGACACCCTTTTGAAGACGAAGACGCCCGCGCGTGCGTCCCTGCTTTCGCGCCTGCCGCGCCTTGCGCTGGCCGGCGCCTGCTGCGTCTTCGCGCTGGCGGCGCAGGCCGCCTGCCCGCCGTCTGCCATTGCCAGCCTCGGAAAGCCCGGCGCGGCCGTCGGCCAGTGGAACGCGGCCGACCGCGGCCTGCTGTGGCGCGCCGAGCGAGACGGGCGCACTTCCTGGCTCTACGGGACCATTCATCTCGGGCGCGCCGAGTGGGTGCGGCCCGGGCCCACCGTGCAGAAGGCGCTGGAGCAAAGCGACGCGCTGGCACTGGAACTCGACGTGCGCGACCCGGTCGCGATGCAGCCCCTGACGCAGCAGGCCGATCCGGCCGTGGTCGCGCGGCTGCTCAGTGGCGAGCGCGCACAGCGGCTGGCGCGCCAGAACGAGGCCGCCTGCGTGCCGCCCGGCCAGGCCACGGGGCTGCAGCCCATCCTGCAGGTCATGGCCCTGACCGGCCTGGTGGCGCGCGCCGACGGCCTGTACCCCGAGTTCGGCGCCGACGAGGCGCTGGCCGTCTCCGCACGCAACAACAACAAGCCGGTGTTCGCGCTCGAAAGCGCGGCCGCGCAATTGAAGATGCTGACCGGCGACTCCGAGGCCGAGGAGGCCGAGCAGATCGACGCCGCCCTGAGCGAACTGGAATCGGGCCAGTTGCGCGCGCAGATGAAGGAGTTGGCCGACATCTGGGCACGCGGCGACGCGGACAAGCTCGGCCGCTACCCCGAGTGGTGCAACTGCCTCAACACGCCCGCCGAGCAGCGGCTCATGAAGCGCCTGCTGGACGACCGCAACCCGGGCCTGGCCGACGGCATCGAGCGCATGCACGCGGGCGGCAAGCGCGTGTTTGCTGCCGTGGGCGCGCTGCACATGGTCGGTCCGCAGGGGCTGCCGGCGCTGCTGGCGGCGCGCGGCTTCAAGGTGGAGGCGGTCCCGCTGGTGGCGCAGCCGCCCGCCGCGGTGCCGACCGCACCCGCGCCCAAGGCGAGCGCCCGCGGCGCGCAAGGGGCCAGGAGCAATCGCGGCGCCAAGGCTTCCGGCGCCAAGGCCTCGGGCACCCGGAGTTCGGGCAATGCCAAGTCCGCCCAGCGCGCACCGGCACCAAAGAACAAACAGCGCCGATAATCGCCAACGCCATGCACCTGCTGCGAAACCACCCCCGCTTCCTCGGCCTCGTCGGCCGCTGGGTGCTGCTGTGGTTCGCGCTCTCGATCGGCGCGGCGGTGGCCTCGCCGATCGTGCATCCGCAGGCCGTCGAACTGGTGTGCTCGAGCGCCGGTTCGATCAAGGCGGTGGTCCACACCGAAGACGGCGTGCAGGAGATGGGCGCCTCGCACATGGACTGCCCGCTGTGCGTGCTGACCGGCGCGCCGCCGCCGTCGCCGTCCGCTGCCGCTTTCGACCTTCCGCTGCCGCTCGGCCGCGTGGTCCAGTCCATTCCCGCCGCGCGCTTGGCCGCGGCCACCGCCGCGCCGCTGCCGGCGCGCGGGCCTCCCGCCTTCTCCTGAAGCTGTCAAAACCGTAGCTGCGTGCGCCCGATCGACGGGTGCATGCGGCCTGTCCGGCTTGAAGTTCGTGGAGCAGGTTCCCAGTGAAAAAGCATTCCCGCGCCATGGCGATCGCCATGGCATTTCCCCTTGGCGCGCCCGCGTGGGCGCAGGACGCGCCTGATCCATCCGGCGGCAGCGGTGCGCGCACCCTGAGCACCGTCACGGTCAGCGGCGGCCGCCCGACCTCGCTGCCGACCCAGATTCCGACCACCATCGAGGGCGTGACGCACGAGCAGATCGCCGAAACCGTCAACGCCACCGACGGCGAAGACGCGCTCAAGTACCTGCCCAGCCTCGTGGTGCGCAAGCGCTACATCGGCGATTTCAACCATGCGGTGCTTGCCACGCGCGCCTCCGGCACGGGCAACAGCGCTCGCTCGATGGTGTATGCCGACGGCGTCATGCTGTCGAACCCGCTGGGCAACGGCGCTACCTACGCGCCGCGCTGGGGCATGGTCTCGCCCGAGGAGATCGAGCGGGTCGACGTGCTGTACGGGCCGTTCTCGGCGGCCTATCCGGGCAACTCGGTCGGCGCCGTGGTCGACTACGTGACGCGCATGCCCACCCGGCTCGAAGCGCACGCCAAGCTCAGCGGCTTCGCCTCCAACTTCGACCTGTACAACAGCCACTCCTCGCCCGCCGGCCAGCAGCTCGAGCTCTCGCTGGGCAGCCGCAGCGGCGACTGGTCATGGTGGCTCAGCGCCTCGCGCACCCACAGCAAGGGGCAGGCGCTGGTGTTCGGCAACCGGCTCGCGAGTGCCGGCACCCTGGGCAATGCCGGCACGCCGGTCACCGGGGCGGTTCTGGGGCTGAACCCGTCGAACCAGCCCTGGTGGCTGGTAGGCGGCTCGACGATCTACGACACCACGCAGGAGCAGGCCAAGCTCAAGCTGGCCTACGATTTCTCGCCCACGGTGCGCGCCACCTACACGCTGGGCGCCTGGAACAACACCACGCACGGCAGCGTCGACACCTACCTGCGCGATGCCTTCGGTGGGCCGGTGTATTCGGGGCGCGTGAACATCGCCGGGCGGAGCTACAACCTCGATGCGCCGAGCGCCGCGCTGGCGCCGACCGAAACCGCGCTCACCCACTACATGCATGGCCTCTCGGTGAAGAGCCACACCGGCGGGGTGTTCGACTGGGAGCTGTCCGCAAGCCTGTTCGACTATGCGCGCGACACCTCGCGCACGCCGACCACGCCGCTGCCCGGCGCCTTCAACGGCGGACCGGGCCGCACCACCGACATGGGGGGCTCCGGCTGGCACACCTTCAAGGCCGCCGGCACATGGCGGCCCATCGGCTCGGCCGAGGGCGTGGGCGCGCACGTGGTCGACTTCGGCTTCCAGCAGGACACCGCCCGCCTGCGCACCAGCGTCGGCAACACGCTCGACTGGATCGCCGGGCCGGCCGTGTCGCCGTTCTCCGGCTTCAACGGCAACACCCGGCTGCAGTCGCTCTACGTGCAGGACACCTGGCGCTTCGCCAAGGACTGGAAGACCACGCTCGGCCTGCGCCACGAACGCTGGGAGGCCTACGGCGGCCAGCTCGGCAGCGCGACGAAGCTGCTCGACTTCGCGCCGCGCAGGAACAGCTACGACTCGCCCAAGGCGGCCCTTGCCTGGCAGGCCACGCCGGACTGGCTGCTCAAGGCATCGACCGGCCGGGCAGTGCGCATGCCGACGGTGAGCGAGCTCTACCAGGGCTCGATCGACGGCAACCGCATCGTCAACACCGATCCGAACCTGCGGCCGGAGCGCTCCTGGACGACGGAGCTCAGCGCCGAGCGCGACCTGAAGGGCTGGGGGCTCGACGGCGTGCTGCGCACCACGCTGTTCTTCGAGAACACCAAGGACGCGCTCTACAGCCAGGCCCTCACCAATCTGGTCAGCACGGTGCAGAACGTCGATGCCATCCGCACCCGCGGCCTGGAGGTGGCGCTGAACGCGGTCGACGTGGGCGTGAAGGGGCTGGACCTGAGCGGCAGCCTCACGCTGACGCGCTCGAAGATCGCGGCCAACAGCGGTTTTCCGGCCAGCGTCGGCCGCGAGCAGCCGCGCGTGCCGAAGCTGCGGGCCACGCTGCTCGCCACCTACCGGCCCGATGCGAGGTGGAGCTACACCGTCGGCGCCCGCTACAGCGGCAAGCAGTACGGCACGCTCGACAACAGCGACGGCAACGGCGCGGCCTACATGGGCTTCTCGAAGTTCTTCGTGGTCGACGCGCGCATCCGCTACCGGATCGACCGGCAATGGAGCGCCGCCTTAGGCATCGACAACCTGAACAACAACAAGTACTGGGCCTTCCACCCCTATCCGCAACGCACCTACGTGGCCGAACTCAAGTTCGACCTCTGATTCCTTTCAACCGCCTTTTTCAAGGAGTTCCCGCAATGAACCATCCGCGCACCATCCTCAAGACCGCCGCCGCCTGCGCCCTGCTGGCAGGCACGGCCGCCGCCTGCGCCCACGTCACGCTGCCGCGCGGCGGCGCCACCGTCGGCAGCGACTACAACGCGGCCTTCCGCGTCGGCCATGCCTGCGAAGGCGCCAAGGCCACTACCGGCCTGGCCGTGCGCCTGCCCAAGGGTTTCCTGCTGAGCGACGCCCAGGCGCGCAAGGGCTGGAAGCTCGACGTGCAGAAGAACGCCGGCGACGGCGAAGTGCGCTGGACCGCCGAAAACCCGCAAGCGGCGCTGCCCGCCGGCGAGCGCGCCGAGTTCGTGCTGCGCGGCAAGGTGCCGGGCACGCCCGGCCCGCTGTGGTTCAAGGTGCTGCAGACCTGCGACGTGGGCAGCATCGATTGGGCGGAAGTGCCGGCCTCGGGCACTTCGACCACCGGGCTCAAGAGCCCTGCCGCCAGGCTCGACGTGGTGGCGCAGGGCGTGGCCACGGTCGACGTGCGCGACGGCTGGGTGCGCCAGTCGGTGCCGGGCCAGAGCGGCACCGGGGCCTTCATGAAACTCACCGCGCCCACGGGCGCCAGGCTGGTCGGCATCACGACGCCGGCCGCCGGCGTGGCCGAGGTGCACGAGATGAAGATGGAAGGCGACACCATGAAGATGCGCGAACTGCCGGGCGGCCTCGACCTGCCTGCCGGCCAGACCGTCGAGCTCAAGCCGGGCGGCTACCACGTGATGATGATGGACCTGAAGCAGGCGCTGGCCAAGGGTTCGACCGTGCCGATGACGCTGCGTTTCGAGGATGCCAAGGGCCAGAAGAGCTCGCTCGAGCTGAACCTGCCGGTGGGCGCGCCCGAAGGAGCCGACACCGCCGCGCCGGCCCATCAGCACAAGCACTGACGCCGGCGCCCTACAGCAGCTGGTCCGGCGCCAGCGGACCGAACAGCCGCAGCAGCAGGCGCAGGGTCAGGCTGGCGTCGGGCTCGGTGGAGGTGTCCTTCAGCCCGCTGCCTTCGGGCGCCCGCCAGACCAGCGAGCCGCCGTCCAGCTCGACCCGCCATGAGCCCTCGCGCATGCCGCGCTCGATCTGGGCGGAGGCCGCGCGCGAGAGCTCGGCGCTTCGCACGAGCAGCGCGATCTCGGTGTTCTGCAGCTGCGAGCGCAGGTCCAGGTTCATCGAGCCGACCACCAGCAGCCGGCCGTCCATCACCAGCACCTTCGAATGCAGCATCGAGCGCGATTCGCCGAGGCTGCCGCCGCTGCCCGACGAGCCGAAGGCATTGCCGACGCTGGCCTGCTCGCTGCGCAGCTCGTAGAGCTCCACGCCCACTTTGAGCAGATCCTCGCGATGGCGGGAGTAACCGACATGCGCCACCGGCGCGTCGTTCGACGACAGCGAGTTGGTCAGCACGCGGATGCGCACGCCCCGCCCCCGCGCCGCTGCAAAGGCCTGCATCATGTCCGGGCCGGGCACGAAATAGGGCGAGATGATGAGCAGGTCGCTGCGGGCCTGGCCGATCAGCTGCAGCAGGCCTTCGACCACCGTGTCGCTGCCCGCGGCCAGGTCGGAGCTGGCTTCGAGCGCCGCCGCGCGCCGCGACGAGCTGGCGGCGTCCCCGGGCTGGCTCACGACCAGGCCCGGCGCCCTCGTCTTCTCGGCGCCCTTGTCGGCCGGGATCTTTCCGGGCTGGTCGGCGAGCATCACCGCGGGCGCCCAGACGAAACGGGCGGTTCGCAGGTCCATCGGCTTTTCGTCCCAGGCGCGGGCGAGCTGTGCCGGCGTCGGGGCGGCGCCGTCCTTCGGTTCTGTTCCGGGCGCGGGCGGCGGGGGGGCCGGCGGCGGCGAGTTCTGCGCCCGAGCCGACTCGTCGGCCAGTTCCCGGTCGGCCTGCTGCGCGCGCTCGCGGATGGCCTCCAGCTCGCTGCGCTTGACCAGCGACTGGACCGGGTAGGCGCGTTCGTTGTTCCAGTAGCTGTCGAAGCTGCGCGACAGGTCCCGCACGATCGGCCCGGCCGCCAGGATGTCGACGTCGATGTAGTTGCCCTTCAGCGCATTGCCGAAATAGGCGTCGCCCAGGTTGCGCCCGCCGGTGACGCCGAGCACGTTGTCGGCGAGGAAGAGCTTGTTGTGCATCCGCTGCTGGATCCGCGAGGCATCGCCGATCGAGTTGAAGACGCGCGCCAGCGAAGTCCCGCGCGCGCCGGCCAGCGGGTTGAACAGGCGCATCTCGATGTTCGGCACGAACGCCAGGCCCAGCACCAGCGCATCGCGCCCGGTGCTGTGCAGGTCGTCGAGCAGGATTCGCACGCGCACGCCGCGCTCGGCCGCCGCTCGAAGTCCCCGCACCAGCCGGCCGGTGCTGGCGTCGGCATGGATGGCGTAGTACTGCAGGTCGAGCGTTTTCTGCGCGCCTTCGATCAGCGCGAGCCGACTGCCGTAGGCGGCGGGCGGCCCCGCGAGCAGCAGGAAGCCGGATTCGAAGCGCGCCCCGTCGGCCTTGCGCCGCTGCTGCACCAGGGCCTCCAGCGCGGTGCCGTTGGGCGAGGCGAGCGCGGTCGAGACCGGCCGGTCGACGTGCTCGGGCAGTTGTGCGCAGGCGCCCTGCAGGACAAGGACAAGAAGCGCAATGCTTCGGCCAAAGAGCGCGTAGAAGGAAGACATGCGGCGTTCCCGGAGCTTGGAAGCCGCATATATAGCCCAGTCGGCGCCGCCGCGGCGTGGGACGGCGGGACGGCCCGTCGTAGAACCAATGAACTAGCGCCCGGCGGACAGCTCTTCCTGGCGTTCCAGCGCCGCCAGCAGTTCGTCGTCGATCTGGGCGTGGCGCTGGCTCAACTCGGCCGCGCGCGAAGCGTCGCTGGCGTAGATCGCGCCGCCGTCGAGCTCGAGCATTTCGCCGATGCGCTTCTGCTCGGCCTCGAGCGCCTCGATCAGCGCCGGGAGCGCCTCGAGTTCGCGCTGTTCCTTGTAGCTGAGCTTCTTGCGGGCGGCGCCGGCCGGACGCGCGGGCGCCGGTTCGGCGGCGGCGGGAGCCGGTGCGGGCGGCGGGGCAGGCGGGGCGCCGGCGGCCTGCCGCTGCTCCGCGATCTCGCGCGCGCGCTTCGACTGGATCAGCCAGTCCTGCACGCTGCCCTCGTATTCGCGCCAGTGGCCGTCGCCCTCGAAGGCGATCGTGCTGGTCACTACGTTGTCCAGGAAGGTGCGGTCGTGGCTGACCAGGAACACGGTGCCGTCGTAGTCCTGCAGCAGGCCTTCCAGCAGTTCCAGCGTGTCGATGTCCAGGTCGTTGGTCGGTTCGTCGAGCACCAGCACGTTGGCCGGGCGCGCGAACAGGCGCGCCAGCAGCAGCCGGTTGCGCTCGCCGCCGCTCAGGGAGCGCACCGGCGAATTGGCACGCGCGGGGGAGAAGAGAAAGTCCGAAAGGTAGCTCTTCACGTGCTTGCGCTGGCTGCCGATCTCGATCCACTCGCTGCCCGGGCTGATGAAGTCCTCCAGCGTCGCGTCCAGGTCGAGCTTGTCGCGCATCTGGTCGAAATACGCCACCTGCAGGTTGGTGCCGCGGCGGATCTTGCCGCTGTCGGGCTCGAGCTCGCCCAGGATCAGCTTGAGCAGCGTGGTCTTGCCCGCCCCGTTCGGGCCCAGCAGGCCGACCTTGTCGCCGCGCAGGATGGTGCCGGTGAACTTGCGGATCACGGTCTTTTCGCCGAAGGACTTGGTCGCCTCGGTGAGCTCGGCCACGATCTTGCCGCTGCTCTGGCCCGAGGCCACGTCCATGTTGACGCTGCCTTGCACTTCGCGGCGTGCCGCGCGGCTTGCGCGCAGGGCTTCCAGGCGGCTGATGCGGCTCTGGCTGCGGGTGCGGCGCGCCTCCACGCCCTTGCGGATCCAGATTTCTTCCTGTGCGAGGAGCTTGTCCGCCTTGGCGCTGATGACCGCTTCCTGGGCGAGCTGTTCTTCCTTCTGCAGCAGGTACTGCTCGAAATTGCCCGGGTAGGAATTCAGCTTGCCCCGGTCCAACTCCACGATGCGGGTGGCCACGCGGTTGAGGAAGCTGCGGTCATGGGTGACGGTGACGACGCTTCCCTTGAAGTCGATCAGCAATTGCTCCAGCCATTCGATGGAGTCCAGGTCCAGGTGGTTGGTGGGTTCGTCCAATAGAAGAACATCCGGCGCGGCGACCAGCGCCTGGGCCAGCGCGACCCGCTTGCGGGTGCCGCCGGAGAGCGAGCCGACCCGGGCGTTGCGGTCCAGGTGGAGCCGATGCAGCGTTTCTTCCACGCGCTGCTCCCAGTTCCAGGCGTCGAAAGCTTCAATCTGGGATTGCAGCGCATCCAGGTCCAGGCCCTCTGCACCAGAAAGATAGAGGTCCCGTATGGCGATGACCGGGGCCAGCCCCTGGCTCGCGGCCGTGAATACGTCCGCGTCCATGTCCAGCTGGGGTTCCTGGGCAACGAACGCGATGCGCAGGTTCTGCTGCAGTTGGAGCGTGCCGTCGTCCGTCTTCTCCAGGCCACCCAGTATCTTGAGCAGCGAAGACTTGCCGGCACCATTGCGCCCGATCAGGCCGATACGCTCCGATTCGAGAAGAGAGAAGTCCGCATGATCGAGCAGCGGGACGTGACCGAACGCGAGTTGGGCGTTGAGGAGTGTGATGAGTGCCATGTGGCACGGATTATCGGAGGAGCCTCCCTTTCCCTCCGGGGGCGGCGCGAAGCGCCGTCCCCGGAGGGAAAGGCTCCGACGCCGATTTTGTTCACGGCAGTCTTGCAGGACCCGGAATTTGGCATATACTCGTGGGCTCGGCTGACAACGCTGCAAAGCACTTCAGGCAGCCGCTCCCAGGAGCGGAAAGCAAGAAGATGAAAGTCGAAAAAATCTTCTTCGAAGTTGACGCGGTTTGAAAAAACAGTGCATAATCGAAGGCTCCGCTGAAGCAGCTTCAGCGTCTCGTAGCGAAGGTTGCGGGGTGCGACAAGAAGCTGAAGAAAGCGAAAAAAGTTTGACGGTACTTAAAAAA
>NZ_JBFTRJ010000031.1:0-31670 GCF_056399465.1 Variovorax sp. 01N425
TGACCATAGCGACGTGGTACCACTCCTTCCCATCCCGAACAGGACAGTGAAACGCGTCAGCGCCGATGATAGTGCGGGTTCCCGTGTGAAAGTAGGTCATCGTCAGGCTCTTACAGCCAGGAAAAGCCCAACACGGTGTGTTGGGCTTTTTTCTTTGCAGCTTTAAAAAGCGCGTCATCTTGCGGTGACGCGCTTTTTTTATTCCAGCAGACAAAGATCAGATATTGCGGATGCCCGAGGAGTCCATCTCCGCCGCACCTGCGCCGATCAGCTCGTGCAAGACGTCCCCGGCCAGTTGCTCCAATTCCACGTCGGCAAAGAAGCGCGAACGAACGATATCCAGATACGACGTGCTGCGGACCCAGGCTTTCCAGTCGTCAAGGGCGATGGACTGCACCTCCAGCAGCTTGAACTTCATGAGCACCTTGATGGCGTGCCGCGCATGCTTCACGGGATCGCGCTGAAGACCCTCGAGCCGGCGGCGCGCCGTGGCCAAGGCTTTGCCGGCATCGCCGAAGACCGAACCATGGCCCGGGATCACCTGCAGCGGCCCCAGCACCTCGATCCGGTCCAGGGTCGCCGCCATGTCACCGAACGACGGTTCGCCCACGAGTTCAGGAAAGGCGACGCCGAAGCCGTTTTCCCACAGGGCGTCCGCCGAGATCAGCGTCCGTGAAGCGGGATCGAAGAGGATGATCGAGTGGGGATCATGGCCAGGCGCGCCATGCACCTGCCACGGGATGCCGCCGAGCATGCATTCGGTCCCGGGCCGCAAGAGGCCGGTGAACCGGAACCGCGGGCAGGTCTGTCCCGTCGCAAGAAAACTCAGCCCGCGCTCATCCCACCGCTCCACCAACGCCGCCTCGCCGGGCGGAATGTCTGTCCGGACCGCCGGGTAGCGCTGCTGCAGCGCCGCGTTGCCGCCGCAATGGTCGCTGTGCAGATGCGTATTCACGATGCGGTCGAGTGGCCGGCCGCCCAGTGCCGATTCGACCAGTGCCAGTGTCTGATCGGCATGCGTGCAGTACCCGGTGTCGACCAGCGTGGTCTCGCCGGCCCCGGTGAACAGGATGTTGTTCGACGACAGCCAGCCGCGCTCGAAGACCACCAGATTCGCCGGCAGCCCGGCCGCGGCGCGATCGTTCATTCAGGCGCCCGCGCTGGTGCGCAACTCGCGCCGCAGGATCTTCCCGACATTGGTCTTCGGCAGCGAGTCGCGGAATTCGATGTGCTTGGGCCGCTTGTAGCCGGTGAGCTGTCCATTGCAGTATTGCAGCACGGCTTCCTCGGTGAGCGCCGCATCCTTGCGCACGACAAAAACCTTGATCGCCTCGCCCTGCTTTTCGTCGGGCACACCGACAGCCGCGCACTCGACGACGCCGGGACACAGCGAAATGACGTTCTCCAGTTCGTTCGGAAAGACGTTGAAGCCGCTCACCAGGATCATGTCCTTCTTGCGGTCGACGATGCGGCTGTAACCATCCTCTTGCATGACGGCGATGTCGCCGGTGCGCATGAAGCCATCGGGCGTGAAGGCAGCGGCGGTCTCGGCGGGCTGGTTGTAGTAGCCGGTCATGACGTTGGGCCCCTTGATGCAGAGCTCGCCCGGCGTGCCGACGGGCAGGGAGTTGCCTTCGTCGTCCTTGATGGCGATCTCGATGCTGGGCAGCGGCAAGCCGATGGTGCCGGTGAAGCTGGTGTTCGACACCGGGTTGTTGGTGCCGATCGCGCAGGTCTCGCTCATGCCCCAGCCTTCGATCATCGGGCAGCCGGTGGCCTCGAACCAGCGCCGTGCCGTGCCTTCGGAGGCGGCCATTCCGCCCGCCTGCGAAACGAACAGCGTGGAGAAATCGATCGACTTGAACCCGGGGTGCATCAAGAGCGCATTGAAGAGCGTGTTCACCGCCGGCAGCATGTGGAAGGGCCGCTTCTTGAGCACCGCAATGAACTTGCCGAAATCGCGCGGATTGGGAATCAGCGTCATGTGCGAGCCCTGGCGGATGACCAGGAGGCAAAGCGTGAGCGCGAAGATGTGATAGAGCGGCAGCGCCGCGATGCTGTTGACCTTGGCCAGGTCGCCCGCCCGCGACAGCGCCGGCGTGAACCAGGCCTCCGCCTGCAGCGTGGCCGCGACGATGTTGCGGTGGGTCAGCACCGCGCCCTTGGACAAACCCGTGGTGCCGCCGGTGTATTGCAGGAACGCGATCGAATCGAGCGTGCTCTGGTCCGGCGCCAGCGCGCGCCCGCGCCCTTCTTCGATGACCTTGGAAAACGGCGTGACGCTGCGGCCGTTGCCCAGCGGCAGCTTGTACGGCGGAACCATCTTCGCCAGGTGGCGGACCGCCACCGTGATCCAGGCGCCATAGAGTCCGCCGAGCAGGTCGCCCATCGAAGTGACGACCACGTGCTTGACGGGCGTGCGCTCGATCACCTGTTCCAGCGTCGCGGCGAAGTTCTCGAGGATGACGATGGCCGTGGCGCCCGAATCCTTGAGCTGGTGCTCGAGCTCGCGCGCCGTGTAGAGCGGATTGACGTTGACGCAGGTGTAGCCGGCGCGCAGCACGCCGCACATCGTGACCGCGAACTGGGGCACGTTGGGCAGCATGATGGCGACCCGCGCGCCGGGCTCGAGGCCCAGCGATTGCAGCCACGCGCCCAGGGCCTTCGACAGCGTGTCGAGCTCGCCATACGACATCCAGCGCTCCATGCAAACCGAGAACGGCCGATCGGCATAGCGGGCGAAGGCCTCGTCGAACATGTGGGGCAGGGACCGGTACTGCCCGGGGTCGATCTCGTGCGGCACGCCGGCCGGATAGTTCTGTCGCGCGGATGTCTGCATGCAAGCTCCTTTTGCGCGGATTGTGGGAGCCAGACACATCTGGCCGCCAGCGGGCTTGTCCTAGGAGCAGGGCATGCGCTGTCGCGCACGCGATAGTGAACCGCAGCGCATGCATGCCGCCGCAATCACTTCGAAAGGAGCGTTCAGGCCCGGCCGGACTCGCCCGGCAGCAGCACCCCGGCCGGAATGTCGGGCAGGGCGTCGAGCGCCTGGTAGAGCGGCGTGAAGTCGGGAGCCGTGAGGTCGAAGAGCTGCGCGAAGCTCTCGATCACGAAGTAGTTGCTCTGGTAGGTGTCGATCTTGTAGCTCGTGCGCATGGTGCGCAGCAGGTCGAGCGGCAGCCGGTGCGGCTCGTCGCTGCGCACGGCGTGCTGCAGTTCGCCGACGGAACTCAGGATGCCGGCGCCGTAGGCTCGCAGGCCGTCGGGCTGGCGGATCAGGCCGAACTCGACCGTGTACCAGTACAGCCGCGCGAGCTTCTCGCCCGCGCCGAGCTCATGCGCCTTGATGCCTCCCTGGCCATAGCGCTGCACGTAGTCGGCAAAGACCGGGTCGAACAGCATCGGCACATGGCCGAACAGGTCGTGGAACACGTCGGGCTCGACGATGTAGTTGAACTCCTCGGGCTTGCGGATCCAGTCGGTCACCGGAAACTTGCGGTTTGCGAGCAAGGTGAAGAACGGCAGCTCGGGAATCAGCCCCGGCACCGCCACGATTTCCCAGCCGGTGGCGCGGTGCAGCCGCTCGTTGATCTCCTCGAAGCGAGGGATGCGGTCCTTCACGCCCAGCAGCGGCAGCGCCTTGATGAATGCGTCGCAGGCGAGGCCCGGCAGCTGCGCGGCCTGGCGTTCGTAGAGCCGCTGGTAGGTCTCGTGGTCGGCCGGCGTGTAGCTGGCCCAGTCCTGCGGGCAGGTGTAGTCGGCAAGCACCGCCCCGCCGCGCGAGTAGTCGCCGCGCGGCGGACGGTCCGAAGCGCCGTAGACGGCGGGCGTGACGACAGCGGCTGCTGCAGGGGTGTCCATGGGAATGCTCTTTCGGTTTATTTGAGCCAGCGGTCCATCACGCGCTGGAAGTCGCCGCCGGCTTGCTGCAGGTGCAGCCATTGGTCGACGTAGGCCTTGAAGGCCACGTCGTCGCGCGGCAGCATCCAGGCCATTTCGCCGTATTGCAGCGGCTTGTCGGGGTTGATCGCGCACAGGCCCGGCTTGAGCTTCTGCTGCGTGATGGCTTCGGCGGATTCGGTCACGAACACGTCGGCGCGGTTGGCAAGGATCTCGTCGAAGATCGTCACGTTCTCGCCGTGCAGCGTGAGCTTGGCCTGCTTGAAGTTGGCGCGCGCAAAGCGCTCGTTGCTGCCGCCCGGATTGAAGATCACGCGGGTGGAAGGCTTGTCGATGTCGGCCACGCTCTGGTACTTGGCAACGTCGGCGCAGCGCGCAATGGGCGCCTTGCCGTTCACCATGTAGGGCGCGCTGAAGAAGGCGCGCTTTTGCCGGTCGGTGGTCACGGAAACGCCGCCCACGGCGATGTCGCACTTGCCGGCGCCGAGGTCGGGCAGCAGGTTGGCCCAGGTGGTCTTGACCCATTCGGGCTTGGCGCCGAGGCTGGCGCTGAAGCCCGCCATGAGATCGACGTCGATGCCCTCGAACGCGCCGTCGGCCTTCTGGAAGCTGAAGGGCTTGTAGTCGCCCGGCGTGCAGATGCGCAGCACCGCCGCCTTCTGCACCGCGTCGAGGTGCGAGCCGCCCGCCGGGGCGGCCGGCGCCATGGCGCAGCCCGAAAGAAGAACAGCGGCGGTTGCCGCAGTGAGGGTCAAGCCGATCGAGAACGTGCTGCGCATGGAGGCTCCTGGCCAGTGAAAAAGGCGCTTATTTTGCGGCCGACAGCACGCCGCGGCGCATCTGGTCGAGCTCGATGCTTTCGAACAGCGCCTTGAAGTTGCCGTTGCCGAAACCGTCGTCGCCCTTGCGCTGGATGAACTCGAAGAAGATCGGGCCGAGCTGGTTCTCGCTGAAGATCTGCAGCAGCAGCGCGTCCTTCTTGCCGTCGATCAGGATCTTGCGCTTCTGCAGCTCGGCCACGCTTTCGCCATGGCCGGGAATGCGCTTGTCGACCAGCTCGTAGTAGGTGTCGATGGTGTCGAGCAGGGTGACGCCGTTGGCGCGCAGCGCGTCGACGGTCTCGTACAGGTTGTCCGAGCCCATCGCGATGTGCTGGATGCCTTCGCCGCGGTACATGTCCAGGTACTCCTGGATCTGGCCGGCCTGCTCCTTGCCTTCTTCATTGATGGGGATGCGGATCTTGCCGCAGGGGCTGGTCATGGCCTTGCTCTTCACGCCCGTGACCTGGCCTTCGATGTCGAAGTACTTGATCTCGCGGAAGTTGAAGAGCTTCTCGTAGAAGCCGGCCCAGACGTTCATGCGGCCGCGGTACACGTTGTGCGTGAGATGGTCGATGTAGGTCAGGCCGTTGCCCTTCGGCGCCAGCGCATCCTGCGAGGCCACGCCCGGCAGCGGCTCGAAGTCGACGTCGTAGAAGCCGATGTTGCCGATGTCGCCCGGCTTCGCGCCGTTCTTGCCGGGCCAGCGGTCGACCAGGTAGATCAGGCTGTCGCCGATGCCCTTGATGGCGGGAATGTTCAATTCGCCCGGACCCGCCTTGTCGGCAAAGCCCCATGCGCCGAGCGAGATCGCGCGTTCGTAGGCCTGCTTGGCGTCCTGCACGCGGAAGGCGATGGCGCAGACGCTCGGGCCGTGTTCGCGCGCAAAGCGCTGCGCGAACGAATCGGGCTCGGCATTGACGATGAAATTGATGGTGCCCTGGCGGTACAGCAGCACGTTCTTGTGGCGGTGCCGCGCCACGGCCTTGAAGCCCATGCGCTCGAACACCTTGCCCATCGCGACCGGATCCGGCGCCGCGTATTCGATGAATTCGAAGCCGTCGGTTCCCATGGGGTTCTCCCAGGGCGTGAAGGGGGGCGCGTCGGTGTGGCTCATGGGGGTCTCCAGAAGTGGGGTTCGAATGAAGGAAATAGCGAACGGGTGGGCGAGAACGACCAGTGCTGCACTGTAGAGCGGATGCCACTCACGTTTTCAGCGTTATTGGGCGCCGAAGAGAGCTGCGGCGCAGTAAAACTGCGAAAATGCAGCCATGGAAGCACTAGACAAGATCGACAGGCTCATTCTGCGCACGCTGCAAGCAGACGGGCGCGCCACCTACGACCAGATCGCCGAACAGGTCAGCCTTTCCCCGAGCGCCGTGCTGCGGCGCGTCAAGCGGCTGGAGGAAAGCGGCGTCATCGACCGCTACGTCGCGCTTGTGCGCCCCGAAGTCATCGGCCTGGGGCTGACCGCCTACCTCAATGTGCGCCTCGAAAAGCACACCGAGACCCACAAGCGCAACCCCATGGACCTGTTCCGCGCCAGCGTCCAGACCTGGCCCGAAGTGGTCGAGTGCGCGGCGCTCACCGGCGAGATGGACTACCTGCTGCGCGTGGTGGTCGCCGACATGGGGCATTACAGCCGTTTCATCATGGACACCCTGCTCAAGCACCCCAGCGTGGAGGATTGCAAGACCAGCTTCGTGCTCGACCGTGTCAAGGCCACAACAGCCGTGCCGGTTTAGCCAGCTGATGGTTGCGTGAACGACACGCTCTCTGGTATTGGTTCACAAATGTCGCCCGAAAGTACCCCTGCAGGCTTAGTGTTTAAGGGAAAACCCTTATATTTGAGCCATGCTTACCGCCAAGACCCTCCTGAAGGCGTCTCTCGGCCTCGGCTCTTTCCTGAAGGCGCCGATGGTTGAGGCGCAACCGCGCGCAGCCTCTGCGCCGCAACCCGTCATGGTGCCGATCCGCTCGATCGGCCCGCGCGAGCGCGACCGCATCGCCCAGCACCTGCTGGCGCTCACGCCGCACGACCGCTACCTGCGCTTCGGCTACGCCGCGGGCGACGAGCAGGTGCAGCGCTACGTCGACGGGCTCGACTTCGAGCGCGACGAGCTCTTCGGCATCTACAACCGCCGGCTCGACCTGATCGCGATGGCCCACCTCGCGTTCGCGCCGGACGCGCAGCACAGCGACTGCGCCGAATTCGGCGTGTCGGTGGCGGCGCATGCGCGCGGCCGCGGCTACGGCGCGCGGCTGTTCGAGCGGGCCGTGGTCGTGGCGCGCAACGAAGGCGTGGGCATGCTCTTCATCCATGCGCTGAGCGAAAACGCCGCCATGCTGAAGATCGCCCGCAACGCCGGCGCCACCGTGGTGCGCAGCGGCTCGGAATCCGAAGCCCACCTGCAGCTGCCGAGCGCCACCTTCGACAGCCGCATGAGCGAGATCGCGCTCGAGCAGTACGCAGCGGTCGACTACCACCTCAAGACCCGCGCCAAGCAGTTCTGGGCCTTCCTGGCCAGCCTGCAGGAAGTGCGCAGCGGCATGCGGGACGCGCGCAGCAAGTCTGCCCCCTGAATACCCGAAAAGCGCCCCTGGCGGCCACGCGGTAGAGCCTGTCACGCGCAATCCGGTATCCTTGTATCTCTTCAACTACGCCTCCCGCAGTGGCCGACCCTCACCCTGAACGCGCACCCGTCGAACGGGAAGACAAGCGCGGCTTTCTCCAGAAGCTGGCCGAATTCATCCACCCCGGTCCCGACTCGCGCGACGAGTTGATCGAAACCCTCGCGGACGCCGAGGACAACGAGGTGATCGGCGCCGAATCGCGCGTCATGCTCGAGGGCGTGCTGCGCATGGCCGACATGACGGCCGGCGACGTGATGGTCGCGGCGCCGCGCATGGACCTGGTGAACATCGACGCGCCGTTCGACGCGCTGCTGCACCTGGTCATCGACACCGCGCACTCGCGCTTCCCGGTGTACGAGGGCGAGAAGGAAAACATCATCGGCATCCTGCTCGCGAAAGACCTGCTCAAGCTGCAGCGCGCGCCGGGGCTCAACATCCGCGCGCTGCTGCGGCCCGCGACCTTCATCCCCGAGAGCAAGGGCCTGAACGACCTGCTGCGCGAGTTCCGCGGCAACCGCAACCACCTGGCGATCGTGATCGACGAGTTCGGCCGCGTGGCCGGCCTCATCACCATCGAGGACGTGCTCGAGCAGATCGTTGGCGAGATCGAGGACGAGTTCGACATCGCCGAGGACGAGGGCGACATCTTCGGCCTGGCCGACCACACCTACCGCGTCTCGGGCGACACGCCGATCGAGCGCGTGGCCGAGGCCTTCGGCATCGTCTTCGACGAAGAGCAACTGAGCGAAGACTTCGACACCATCGGCGGGCTCATCGCGCACGAGATGGGGCACGTGCCCAAGCGCGGCGAGCACCACGCGATCGGCGGCTTCGACTTCGTGGTGCTGCACACCAAGGGCGGGGCCGTGCGCTGGTTCAAGGTGTCCCCGGCCCGCGGCAGCGACGCGGCCGACTGATGCCGCTGCCGGCAGCGGCCACGCTCCGCACGTCTCCCGCCTTTTCCGCCGTGGGCCTGCTGCGCTTGCTGGGCTTTGCCTTCGCGGGCCTCGCCCAGGCCGCGGCCATTGCCTGGCCCGCGAACGGCCGGCCGCTGTGGTGGCTGCAGCTTGTTTCGCTGGCGGTGCTCGTCGGACTGCTGGACTGGCTGCGCGCCGAGGGTGCGGGCTGGCGCCGCGCCGGGCTGCATGGCTGGCTTTTCTCGACCGCCTGGCTCACCGGCAGCTTCTGGTGGCTCTTCATTTCGATGCACACCTACGGCGGGCTGCCGGCGCCGCTCGCGGCCATTGCGGTGCTTTCGCTCGCGGCCGCGCTCGGGCTCTATTACGCGGCGGCCTGCGCCTGGTTCGTCGTTCGCGGGCCGCGCGGGCCGGTGGCCGGGGCGCTGGTGTTCGCCGCGCTGTGGACGCTGGCCGAGCTCGTGCGCGGCAGCTGGTTCACCGGCTTTCCCTGGGGCGCCGGCGGCTATGCGCACGTCGAGGGGCCGCTGGCGGCCTGGGCGCCGTGGATCGGCGTGTACGGCATCGGCGCGGTGGCTGCGCTGGTGGCCGCGCTGGTGGCGCTGACCCGGCCGGCGCGCAGCATCGCGCTCGCACAGGCCCTGGCGCTGGTCGCCGCTGCATTCGTCGCGCCGCACCTCGTGGCACCGCTGTCCGGCGACGCGCAGGGCGCCAGGGGTTCGAGCGGCAAGCTGCAGCTCGCGCTGCTGCAGGGCAACATCCCGCAGGACGAAAAATTCATTCCGGGCGGCGGCATCGACCTGGCGCTGCGCTGGTATGGAGAGCAGCTGCGCGATGCCAAGGCCTCGCTCGTGGTGACCCCCGAAACCGCACTGCCGCTGCTGCCGCAGCAACTGCCCGAGGGCTACCTGGAGGCGATCCAGGCGCGCTACAGCCAGGGCACGCAAGCGGCCATCGTCGGCCTGCCGCTGGGCGCCCAGGGCACCTACAGCAACGCGGTGCTCGGCTTCGAGCCCGGTGCGGCGCAGCCCTACCGCTACAGCAAGCACCACCTGGTTCCGTTCGGCGAATTCATTCCGCCGGGCTTTCGCTGGTTCATCCGCATGATGAACATCCCGCTCGGCGACTTCGCGCGCGGCGGCCTGGCGCAGGCGCCCTTTGCCTGGCAGGGCCAGCGCATTGCGCCGAACATCTGCTACGAAGACCTGTTCGGCGACGAGATCGGCGCCAACTTCAAGGACGAGGCCACGGCGCCGACCATCCTGCTCAACGTGAGCAACATCGCGTGGTTCGGCAACTCGGTGGCCATCGACCAGCACCTGGCCATCTCGCGCATGCGCTCGCTCGAATTCGCGCGGCCGATGGTGCGCGCCACCAACACCGGCGCCACGGTGGTCATCGATGCCGAAGGCCGCGTCACGCACCAGCTGCCGCGGCTCACGCGCGGCGTGCTCGAGGCCTCGGTCGAAGGCCGCACGGGGCTCACGCCCTTTGCGCGCTGGGTCGCGCCGTTCGGGCTGTGGCCGCTGTGGATTGCGGCGATCGCCATCATGGCCATCGCCTTCGTGCTGCGCCGGCGCCAGGGCTGACCCGGCGGCGTCCCCGTCGTCGTCAGACCTCCGCCGGCACCGCCTTCACGGGCCAGTCGCGCAGCTTGCCCGGGTTCAGCAGGCCCATCGGGTCGAAGCGCTTCTTCATCTCGATGACCTCGGGCGGCAGCGGCCCGCCCGCCTTGCCGTCCTCCACGATGTTCACGTGCGGGTTGTTGATGTGCACGCCGCGCGCGCGGTGGATGCCGATGATCTCGGCGAGCCGCTCCTCGGTGCTGAAGCGCACCAGCTGCAGCCCGCTGCAGGTCATGAGACCGGCCACGTTGCGGATGAACTCGGTGTGCATCATCACCTCGCCGCCCAGCAGCTGCTCCATCTCGATGATCTGCTCGACGTGCCGGCCCGGCACGAAGCCGCTCTGCAGGTAGGTGAGCGTCGGATCGACCTTGAGCGCATGCAGCGTGGTGTGGTTCCAGGTGAACTCCATCAGCGTGCGGTTGCTCTTTTGCACCTCGGCCGCGGTCCTGCGGTAGCTCACGGTGCCGCCGTGCGCCTCGGCCAGCTGCAGCATGGCCGGCTCGCAGGATTCGGCCACCAGCGACAGCACCGTGTGGCAGCCCTTGGGCAGGTGCGCCGCGAGTTGTGCCAGGTGGTCCGAGATCGGCGCGGCGAAGAAGGCGATCTCCCGCTTCACGATGCCGGGCGCATTCGCGAGCTTGTCGGCGAAGTGCAATGCATCCGCGAAGCTGTCGAAAGTCACCAGCGTCTCGAGCCAGGGATGCGCCGGCGCCAGTGCGATTTCCAGTTCCAGCACCAGCCCGTTGGTGCCCCAGAGGTGGTGCATGCGCATGGCTTCGGCGCCGCGCAACTCGATCACCTGCGGCTCGGGCTCGATGGTCATCGCGCGGATGCCCAGCACATTGCCGGGCGCGCCCAGCGGCCCGTAGTTGATGGAGCCCACGCCGCCGAAGCCACCGCCGAACAGGCCGCCGAGCGTGGCGCTGCGATAGGTGGAAGGCATGCTGCGCATCTCCTGGCCCGAGGGCCGGGTCTGCTTCTCGAGCTCGCCCAGGCGAATGCCGGCCTGTGCGCGGGCCACGCCGGGCTGCACCCACAGGAAGGCGTTGTAGCCGGTCATGTCGAGCACCACGCCACCCGCGAGCGGCGTGGTCTGGCCGTAGTTGCCGGTGCCGCTGCCGCGCAGCGTGATCGGCACGCCGCGGCGCGCGCAGGCACCGACCACGGCGCGGATCTCGTCCTCGGTGCGCGGACGCACGGCCACGTCGGCGCGCTTGTCCTTCAACTGGCGGTTGAGCACGGGGCTGAACCACGAGAAGTCCTGCGACAGGCGCGTGACGCGGCCCTCGTCGGTGATCCAGTCGAGGCCGGGCAGTTCGAGCCGCAGCTCTTCGATGGCGGAAATGGAGGCGGTCATGGTCAAGGTTCAATCCTGGGAAAGTTCGCTCGCGTGCCACGAGCCCAGCGCCAGCTTGGTGAGCCAGGCCATCAGCACGAAGAGCGCGACGCCGGTCAGCGAGATCAGCAGCAGGGCCGCGAACATGCGCGGGATGTTCAGCTGGAAGCCGGCCTGGAGGATCTGGTAGGCCAGGCCCGCGCCCGAGCCGCCGGTGCCGGCCACGAATTCGGCCACCACCGCGCCGATCAGCGCCAGGCCGCTCGAGATGCGCAGCCCGCCAAAGAAGTACGGCAGCGCGCTCGGGATGCGCAGCCGCACCAGCTGCTGCCAGCGCGTCGCGCGGTTGAGCTTGAAGTAGCTCTGCAGGTCGGGGTCGATGCTGCGCAGGCCGAGCGTGGTGTTGCTGATGATCGGGAACAGCGCCACCAGCGCGGCGCACACCGTCATCGCCGCCACCGGGTTCTTCACCCAGATGATGATGAGCGGCGCCACCGCCACGATGGGCGTGACCTGCAGCAGCACCGCATACGGAAAGAGCGCGGTCTCGATGCGCTTGCTCTGCACGAACAGGAACGAGATCAGCACCCCGGCGACGGTGGCCAGCAGGAACGACAGCAGCGTGATCTTGAGCGTGACCAGGAGCGCGCTGCCGAGCGGCGCCCAGTCGGTCACGAGCGTCTGCACCATGAGGAAGGGCGAGGGCACCAGGTAGGGCGGCAGCTCCATGGCCACCACCATCCATTGCCATAGCGCGACCAGCACTACGCCGATGAGCAGGGGATAGAGCACGCGCTGCACGCGCGGCTGGCTCAGGAGGGGCGGGCTTTTCATCGTGCGTGCTCCTCGTCGCCCTGGCTCGCGCGCAGCAGGCTGTCCTGCAGGCGCCTGGCGTGGCGCGCGAATTCCGGCGTCACCATGAAGTCGGGTGTGCGTGGATAGGGCTCGTCGATGTGGAACTGCTCCACCACGCGGCCCGGCCGCGCGGCCATCATCACCACGCGGGTCGACAGGAACACCGCCTCGTGGATCGAATGCGTCACGAAGATCACCGTGAGCTTCTTCTTGCGCCAGAGGTCGAGCAGGTCGGCGTCGAGCTTGTGGCGCGTGATCTCGTCGAGTGCGCCGAAGGGCTCGTCCATCAGCAGCAGGTCGGGCTGCGTGACCAGGCCGCGCGCGATCGACACGCGCATCTGCATGCCGCCCGAGAGCGCGCGCGGCAGTGCATCGGCAAACTTCTCGAGCCCCACCAGCGCGAGCGATTCCATCACCCGCGCGTCGGCCTCCTTGCGCGGCACGCCGGCCAGGTCGAGCGGCAGCCGAACGTTGGTGCGCACGCTGGCCCACGGCATCAGCGTGGCCGACTGGAACACGAAGGACAGCTTGTGCGGGCAGCTGTGGATCTCCGCCACGGGCTTGCGCCACACCAGCAGCCGCCCGTCGCTCGGCTCGAGCATGCCCGCCACCATCTTGAGCAGCGTGCTCTTGCCGCAGCCCGAAGGCCCGAGCAGCGTGACGAATTCGCCTTCGGCGATCGACAGGTCCACCGGCAGCAGCGCCTGCGTGCCGTTGGGGTAGGTCTTCTCGGCCGAGAGCACTTCCACCGCGGGCACGGCAGGCGCCGCGGGCGGCGCGAGGGTGTGGGGTTCGATGCGGTTCATGGATGGATGGCTCAGGGCAAAACCTTGGCGTCTTTCACGAACTCGGTGGTGTAGGTCTTGGCGAGTTCCACCTTCGCCGGGTCGAGCAGCTTGGCGCTCACGAGGAAGTCGTAGCTCGCCTTGGAACGCGCGTCGGTGATCACGCCGATGCCGAGCTTGGCCGCATCGCCGCCGGTGACCATGCCCATCTCCTTGAGCTTGGCCACGCTGTAGGCCAGCTGGTCGTCGGTCATGTTGGGGTTGTCCTTCTTGATCAGCGCGTTGGCGGGCGCCGGATCGGCGAGGTAGCTCTTCCAGCCCTCGGCCGATGCCTTCACGAAGGCCTCCACCTGCTTGCTGCGGTCCTTCACGGTCTTTTCCATGCACGACACCGTGGTGGCGTAGGCCGGGAAGCCGTGGTCGCTGAACATCAGCACGGTGCTCTTCACGCCGGCCTTCTGGATCGCGTAGGGCTCCGAGGTCAGGTAGCCCTGCTGCGCGGCGTTCGGGTCGGCCACGAAGGGCTGGATGTTGAAGGTGTAGGGGCGCGTCTGTTCGTCCTTGAGGCCGAACCTGGCCTTGAGCCAGGGCCAGTAGCCGCGGTTGGCCTGCGCGCCGATCAGCAGCGTCTTGCCCTTGAGGTCCTCGAACTTCTTGACGTCGTCGTGCGCGATCAGCACCTGCGGGTCCTTCTGGAAGAAGGCCGCCACGTTGACCACCGGCACGCCGCCTTCGCGCACCTGCATCATCTGGATGTCGCTCGAACCCATGATGCAGTCGGCCTGGCCCGCGGCCATCATCTGCGTGATGTTGACCTGCGGACCGCCCATCTTGATGGTCACGTCCAGGCCGTGCTTCTTGTAGATGCCCAGCGCCACCGCCTGGTAGAAGCCGCCGTGCTCGGCCTGCGCATACCAGTTGGTCATGTAGGTGAACTTGTCTTGCGCCTGGGCCGGTGCGGCAGCGGCGAACAGTGCGAGCGCGGCGGCGCCGGCCATGGAAAGAGCAAAGGAGCGCATGGTGGGAACCTCTCGAAGGCTGGTGAAGGAAGGGTTGGAAAAAAAAGCGATGAAGCGGATGCAAGTAGCGCGCCTCAGGCGGCCTCGAAGGACTGCTGGATGAAGCCCTGCTGGTGGCCGCGCTCCCAGGTGGCTTCCTCGCGCACCACCCAGCGCAGCGCATGCAGTTCGGTCAATGCCTGCACCCAGCTGTCGGACAGCGTGTCCAGGATCTCCTGGCCCTGTTCGCGCGTGGCGCTGGTCGGGTCGCCGATCACGCCGCTCGGGCCGAAGTCGCGCGCGGTCCAGGCGCAGGCCGGGCGGCCGTCGGCCGACAGCAGCTTGATCGGGAACGGCGGCGGAAAGTTGGCGGCGGCGCGCTCCATGTGCACGGTGTCGGGCGCCAGCGCGAGCATCAGCGCGGTCTCGGAATGGCCGGCGTGCATCGAGAGTTTCTTTTCCTGCTCGCTGATCTGCCTGCTCGATGCGTTCGGCAGGCGCGACACGCCATGCGGCACCACCACGAAGTCGCCATGGCGCAGGCGCAGCTCGCGCGCCGCCATCTCCAGCACCTGCGGCTGGCCGCCGTGGCCGTTGGCGAACAGCAGCTTGCGAAAGCCCGCGCGGTAGACCGATTCGCCGATCTCGGTCACGGTCGACAAGAGCGTGGTGCCGGTGAGCGTCATGGTGCCGGGAAAGTGCAGGTGCTCTTCCGACTTGCCGTAGGTGATGGTGGGCAGCGCGAAGGCGCGCACCTCGGCCGGCAGCTTCTCGAGCGCCTTGCCCATCACGCCCGAGGCGATCACGCTGTCGACCGAGCACGGCAGGTGCGGGCCGTGCTGCTCGATGGCGCCGCAGGGCAGCACGATGACGGTGTTCTCGCGGTCGGGCAGCGCGGCGATTTCGGTCCAGCTCAGGTAGGGCAGGAAGCGGTGGGGCGGGATGTAGCCGTGGAGCATGGGGTTCCTTTGTTCGTCAGCGGGGAAGGAAGGGCGCCGCATCGCCATGCGTGACGCGGCCCTCGCGCAGCACCACGCGGGTGGCGCTGCGCGAAGGCCAGCCATGGCGGTCGGCCTGGGTGAACAGCACGAGGTCGGCCTTGGCGCCCACCAGCGTGGGCGCCGCCGTGGCGGGGGCGCGCTGCAGCCAGTCGCCGCGGCACAGCGCCTGCGACCAGTCGTCGAAGGGATCGGGCAGTTGGGCGACGAGCGCGGCCGTGCCCAGCGCCTCGACCGGGTCGAAGCTGCCGAGACGGCAGAACGGGTCCTGCACGTTGTCGCTCGCAAACAGCAGCGGAATGCCGCGTTCGCGCGCTTCCTTCACCAGCGTGAGGCCGCGCAGGCGCGGCGTGCGGCCCGTCACCGCGTCCTGCAGCAGCAGGTTGGTGGCGGGCAGCGAGACGATGGTGACCGGCGCGCGTGCGACGGCATCGAGCGTGGCAAGGGCCTCCGCCTCGGGCTGCGCGGCCAGCGCACAGACGTGGCCGCAGACCACGCGGCCTTCGAAGCCGATCTCGCGCAGGATGCGCGCGGTGGCCTGCAGGCCGGCCGCCGACGCATTCAGTTCTTCATCGACGTGCAGGTCGACGTCGAGATCGCAGGCCTGCGCCGCCACCAGCAGGTTGCGCAGCGCGTTCTCGCTCCAGTTGGTGGAATGCACGAAGCCGCCAAGCAGCGCATGCGGCCCCGTGGCCTTCACCTGCCTGGCAAGCCGCAGGGCCTGCGCCGCGTCCTCGAACAGCGGCAGCTTGACGAGGCTGACCTGCTCCAGCCGCACCTTGCCGGCCCATTCCTGCGCGAGCTCGGCCATCACGGGCCAGGCCAGCGGCACCGTGTCGGGCTCCCACCAGTCGACATGGGTGCGCACATGCGTGGTGCCGCATTCCCAGGCCCACTGCAGGCCGCGCGCGGCGCGCTCGTGCACGTCGGCGGCGTTCCAGTGCACGCGGTCGGCCAGCATCGCGTCGATGGCGCCGAGCAGGCCGGGCTGCACCTTTTTCATGCGCGGCAGCGTGAAGGCCTTGTCCAGGTGCGTGTGGGCGTCGACGAAGCCCGGCAGCACCAGCGTGCCGGCCAGGTCCCACGCTTCGAGGCGGGGCTCGTCCGGGTCGGAAGCGGGCCGCACCGACTGCACGCGGCCGGCTTCGAGCGCGATGCGCGCCAGCACCGGCACGCCGTCGCGCTCTGGCCAGCCGGCCGGCAGCAGCCAGCGCGGCAGGCGCGCATTGCCGAGCAGCGCGGGCGCCTTCATGCGAAACGCGCCATCGCGGCGCCGACCCGTGCCATGAAGCGCTTGAGCTGGGGCTCGGTCGCCACGTTCATGTGGTAGTGGGCGTGGTAGTCCACGCGGGCGCGGCGGCCCGTGAGCCGCAGCATGTAGCGCGTGACGATCTTGCGCGGCGGGTCGCCCATGTACCAGGCCATCCAGCGCGGCCGCCCGTAGGTGACCACGGCGCTGATGCGCTTGATGTGCGTGAGCATCGGCTTCACGTTGGCCGGATCGCTGATGTCGAAGGCCACGCCGGGCATGAAGAGCCGGTCGAAGTAGCCCTTGAGCATCGCCGGCAGGCCGAAGCACCAGGTCGGAAAGCAGAACACGATGCCCTCGGCCCACTGCAGCCGCTCCACGTAGGGCTTGAGCGGCAACTGGTTGCGCGGCACCTCGTGGTAGCCGAGCCGCTCCTCGCGCGAGAGCACCGGGTTGAAGCCTTCGGCGTACAGGTCGCAGTCGTCCACCTCGTGCCCGGCCGCACGCAGGTTCTTCAGCACCTCCTGGTGCAGGGCGGCGTGGAAGCTGGTTTCGACCGGATGGCAGTAGACGACGAGCACGCGCATGAATTTGACCGCTTAATCAGAGCAAGTGGTCAGGTTATGCAAGCGACGTGCCAGTCCGAATGCACCGGAGTGGGGCTTGGGGGCCGTCATCGCTTCGGAGGACGCGGCGGCGGCGCCGATCGCCTATGTTTGCCGCCAGTGCGCACCGATGCGCAGGAGAGCCTTATGCAACCGCGCCATGCACAGAGCATTTCTTCCGTCTACGAGAAGGTGATCGCGCTGGCGCTCGTCGTGAACGCCGCGCTCTTCGCTGTCTACGTCATGCTGCCGCGCGCCCATGGCAAGGCGCCGCTCGACGAGGCGCAGTCCGAGGAAGTGCGGCGCATCGGCGCCGCGGCGGCCGGTGGCGGCGGCGGAGAAGACCTGCAGGCGGAATCGCATACCCGGGTCATCGACACTGCCTTTGGCCCCACCGTCGAATTCAAGCCGTGCTGCGCAGCGGGCTCAAGGTGAGCCGCCGCTACCTGGCCTTGCGCGGCCAGAGCCGCACCGCCAGCGCCGCGGCGGCCGTGGCGGTCGCCAGCCCGGTCACGCCGGCCCAGCCCCACTGCGCGAGCGCCAGCGCGCCCAGCGCCGAGCCGGCCGCCATGCCGATGAACATGCTGGTGAACAGCACCGCATTGAGGCGGCTGCGCGCACCGGGCTCGATGCCGTAGACGATGGTCTGGTGCGCGATCAGCGCCGCCTGCATGCCCAGGTCGAAGCCGACTGCGGCCAGCGCCAGCAGCCAGAGCTGCGCCTGCGGCGCCATCAGCGGTGCCAGGCCCATGGCCGCGAACGACAGCACCGCCAGCCCGGCGCCCAGCCGCGTCACCAGCTCGGGCCCGCGGCGGTCGGCCAGCCGGCCGGCCAGCGGCGCCGCCAGCGCGCCGGCCGCGCCGGCCAGGCCGAAGGCGCCCGCCGCCGCGCTGCCCAGGTGGAAGGGGGCGCCATGCAGCATCACGGCCAGCGTCGACCAGAACGCGCTGAATCCCACCGCCAGCAGCGCCTGGGCCAGCGCGGCGCGGCGCAGCATGCGGTGGCGCGACCACAGCGTGCCCAGGGAGCCGAGCAGCGCGGCGTAGGCCAGGTGCGTGGTGGGCCGGAAGCGCGGCAGCCCGCGCCAGGCGGCCGCGCCGATCAGCGCGATGCTGGCCGCGGCCGCGATGAACATCGCGCGCCAGCCGAAGTGCTCGGCCACGAAACCGCTCACCACGCGCGACAGCAGGATGCCGAGCAGCAGCCCGGTCATCACCGTGCCCACCGTCTTGCCGCGCGAGGCCTCGGGTGCCAGCGTGGCGGCCGCGGGCACGATGTCCTGCGCCATGGTGGCCGCCAGGCCGATCGCCAGGCTGGCCGCGAGCAGCACGCCGATCGACGGCGCGGCGCCGGCCACCAGCAGCGCGGCGCACAGCGCGGCCGCCTTCGCCAGCACGATGCGGCGCCGGTCGAAGCGGTCGCCCAGCGGCGCCAGCAGCAGGATGCCGAGCGCGTAGCCCAGCTGCGTGAGCGTGGGAATGAGCCCCACCGAGCGGGGCGAGGCGCCGATGTCCGCGCCCAGGACGCCGAGCATCGGCTGGGCGTAGTAGAGCGACGCCACCGACAGGCCCGCGCCCGTGGCCAGCAGCAGCACCAGCGATCCCGGCAGGCTGCGCCCCTCCGGCGCGGCGCCAGCCGATGCATGCATATTTTGAATGAAAGACATGGTGTTAACCCTTGAATATCGAGCGATGACTGAAATGTGCACGCTTAGGGTTTGGCTTGGTAGTCTCGAGAATCGCACAATGCCTATACGCCAAGCGAATAAAGCAAGCCATGTCGACTCTCTCCTCTCCCGCCGCCGACCGCATCGAACTGATGCAGACCTTCGTCCATATCGTCGAGGCCGGCAGCCTTTCGGCCGCCGCGCTCCAGATGGGTGCGACGCAGCCCACCGTGAGCCGCCGCCTGCAGGCGCTGGAGCGCTCGCTGGGCGTGCGGCTCCTGCGCCGGTCCACGCACGCCATGAAGCTCACCGAGGATGGCGAGCGCTGCTACGAGCGCGCCCGGGAGCTGCTCGCCGACTGGCACGCCTTCGAGGCCGACCTGCGCGGTGTGGGCGACGAGCCCGAGGGCACGCTGCGCGTGGTGGCGCCGCATGCGCTCGGCCAGTTGCTGCTGGTCGGTCCGCTGGCCGACTACCTCCGGGCCTATCCGCGCGTGTCGGTCGAGTGGCTGCTGAACGACCGCCGGCCCGACTTCATCGCCGAAGGCGTCGACTGCGCGATCCAGGTCGGCGAGGTGACCGACACCCTGGCGGTGGCGCTCAAGCTCTCGGAAGTGCCGCGCGTGGTGGTCGCCGCGCCCTCGGTGCTGGCAGGGCGCGCGCCGCCCGCGCATCCGTCGGAGCTGGCCGAATTGCCGTGGCTCGCGCTGCGCACCTTCTATCGCAATGAGGTGCTGCTCACGCACCGCCCGAGCGGCGAGGTCGCGCGCGTGCCGATCCGCCCGCGCATGAGCACCGACAGCCTCTATGCGCTGCAAAGCGCGGCGCGCATGGGCCTGGGTGCCTGCATGGCCTCGGCCTGGCTGGTGAACGAGGACATTGCCGCCGGCCGGCTGGTGCAGCTGGTGCCGCAATGGCACGTGGCGCCGCTGCCGGTGTACCTGATCTATCCGCCGTCGCGCTTCCAGCCGGCGCGCCTGCGCCGCTTCATCGAGACCATGCGGCTCGCGCTGGCCCATCCGGCAGGCCGCACCTGGGAGGCGGGCGCGGCCTGAACGCGGCCGGCGGCGGCCTCAGCCGGCCCGCCGCGCCGCATGCGCGGCATCGGCGAACCACGACAGGAAGTGCAGCAGCCAGCTCGTCGCTTCGTCCAGGAAGCGCGGCGTGAGCCGCAGCTGCGCGCGCCCCGCGTCATGCGCCAGGTGGCCCGCCTCCGTCGCCTCCTTCAGCATGCCGCGCACGTGCGAGTGCGACAGGCCCAGTCCCTCGGCGAGTTCGCGTGCGCGCAGCGGGAAGGCCGCCGGGGGCGAGCCTGCGACCGGGTTGGCCCTGAAGTGGTCGCGCAGCAGCAGCATCGCGACCCGGCCGCCGCCGTCGCGCTCGTCGAACCAGCTCCAGCCGCCGAAGCGGCCGCGGTGCAGCGCCACCTGGTCCAGGATAGTGCCGGCGCGGCTCACGAAGGCCGAGAAAAAGGCGGCGTCGTCCGCCAGCCTGTCGGCATGGCCGGCGCCCAGCAGGCCGAGCGCCTCGCAGCAGCGCAGGTGGTGGGCGATCCAGGCGCGCAGGCCGGCAATCAGCCGCTCCTGCGGCACCAGGTAGCGCACGCGGCGGTCGCCGGGATCGGCCTCGGCCGCCACCATGCCCGTGAGCCGCAGCACGGCGACGAAGCTGGCCAGCGTGCGCGTGCCGCGGCTCGCGTGGCGCTGCAGCAGCGCCAGCGTGGGGCGCTCGGCGCCCTCTTCCTTCCAGCGGTAGTGCTGCACCACGATGCGGCCCGCGGCGTGCGACTGCATCGCGCGGCCGAAGATCTTGTTGATGAGCCGCTCGCCCCAGTGCATGCGCACGATCGCGTCGCAATAGAGCGCCACGGCTTGGGCGCGGGCTTCGTAGGAGATCGAAAGCGCCAGCTCGGGCGGCGGCAGGAAATCCATGCAATGTTTGGACTTTGTTGTTCTCGATACATAGCGTAACAATTCGCGCGCCAGTGCGAAAGCCCGGCATTTCCTGCCGGGAGACCCGGCGAACTCGACAACCACCAAGAACGGAGTTCCTCATGTGTGACTGCCAATCTTCCGCCGCGCTGCCGGCAACCTCGCGCCGCCGGCTGCTGGGCGGCGCGGCCGCTTTGGCCGCCCTGGCGTCCGGCGCCGATGCGTTCGCGGCCGACACGCCGCTGCCCGACAACCGCATCGGCGGCGATGCCGCGCTCCAGCGGCTGGTGCAGGGCAATCTGCGCTACTCGCAGGGCCGGCAGACGCAGCGCGATTTCAGCGTGGGCCGCGTGGCGCGCACCTCGGGCCAGAAGCCGTTCGCGGCGATCCTTGCCTGCGCGGATTCGCGCGTGGCGCCCGAACTGGCCTTCGACCAGGGCCCGGGCGATCTTTTCGTGGTGCGGCTGGCCGGCAACTTCGTCAACGACGATGGCATCGCCAGCATGGAATACGCGGCCAAGTTCCTCGACGTGCCGCTCATCATGGTGCTCGGCCACAGCAACTGCGGCGCCATCTCGGCCACCATCAAGGTGCTGCAGGAAAACGCCGTGCTGCCCGGGCACCTGCCGGGGCTGGTCGCGTCGATCCGCCCGGCCGTGGAAGCCGCATCGCGCCGCGAGCCCGCCTCGCTGCTGCAGGCGGCCACCGAGCAGAACGTGCGCCAGAGCGTGGCGCGCCTGGCCACGTCGGCGCCCATCCTCGGCGGCATGGCCGCGAGCGGCGCGGTCAAGGTCGTCGGCGGAATCTACGACCTGGCGACCGGCCGGGTCAGCATGGTCTGACGAAGGCCTGCGGCTAGGCTTGGCTGCCGATGCCGCAGCCGCCCAGCACGAAGGCCACCAGCTCGCGCGCGATCGGCTCGCGGTCGATCGGCGCGTCGGGCGGCAGGCCGAGCATCACGCGTGTCTGGATCGCATAGTCGGCGTAGCTCTGGGTCATGGCCCAGATGTGCATCAGGAGCAGGCGCGCATCGAGCGGGCGCATCTGCCCGCGCGCGATCCAGCCGTTGATGATGTCGACCTTCTTCTGCGTCCAGGCCTGCGCGTTGGGCCAGTAGCGGTCGAGGTTGCGGCCGCCGTCGAGCACTTCGCGCGTGAAGATGCGCGAGATCTCGGGGTTGTCGAAGGCGTGGTCGAGCTTCTTGCGGATGTAGTCGCCCAGCACGGTGGCCGGGTCGCTGGCGTCCTCGAACGAGAACACCACCTTCCAGGCATGCAGCACCTGCATCAGCAGCTCTTCGTAGAGCTCTTCCTTGCCGGCGATGTAGTAGTGCAGCTGGGGCTTGGTGAGGCCGGCGCGCGCGGCAATGGCCTGGGTGGAGGTGCCCTTGAGGCCATGCAGGCTGAACTCGGCCACGGCCGCGGTGCGGATCGCCGCCATGATGCGTTCGCGCCCCGGCCGCGCGCGCGACAGCGGGCCGTCGGGGGCGGGCATTTCCTGGGCGG
This sequence comes from Variovorax sp. 01N425, assembly GCF_056399465.1. Lineage (NCBI taxonomy): Bacteria > Pseudomonadati > Pseudomonadota > Betaproteobacteria > Burkholderiales > Comamonadaceae > Variovorax > Variovorax sp. 01N425. The sequence continues at coordinate 21,826 of NZ_JBFTRJ010000031.1, forward strand.
TGCTGGGGGACAGGGCGGCGGGATCGGCGTTCATGGCATGGCGGATATGCGGCGGTGCGCCCGGCGATGGTAATCCTTGGCGCATGGCCGCATGCCATGCCGGCATGGAAGCGCAGGGCATGCGGGCACGGTTCATGTATCTTCTCGCCGCTTCCAGAATTTCGTCCCAACAAAGGAGTTCCTTCATGTACCTTTCCCCCCGTTTCCGCGCCTTCGCGGCCGGTGCCGCACTGCTCGCGGCCAGCGCCCTGGCGCAAGCCCAGCAGGCGTTGCCCAATGTGGTGATCCTGGCCACCGGCGGCACCATCGCGGGCGCCGGCGCCTCGGCCGTCAACAGCGCCACCTACGCGGCCGCCAAGGTCGGCGTCGAGAAGCTGATCGCCGGCCTGCCCGAGCTCTCCAAGATCGCCAACGTGCGCGGCGAGCAGGTGTTCCAGGTCGCTTCCGAAAGCCTGACCAACGACAACCTGCTGACGCTGGCCAAGCGCGTCTCGGCGCTGTCGAAGCAGGCGGACGTGGACGGCATCGTCATCACCCACGGCACCGACACGCTCGAGGAAACCGCCTACTTCCTCACGCTCACCGTGCACACCAGCAAGCCGATCGTGGTGGTCGGCTCGATGCGCCCGGGCACGGCCCTTTCCGCCGACGGTGCGCTCAACCTGTACGACGCCGTCAGCGTGGCCGGCAGCAAGGACGCGGCGGGCAAGGGCGTGCTCGTGACGATGAACGACAACATCGACAGCGGCCGCGACGTGAGCAAGAACGTCAACATCAAGACCAGCGCCTTCTCGAGCCAGTGGGGCCCGCTCGGCATGGTGGTCGAGGGCAAGAACTACTGGTTCCGCGCGCCGGTCAAGCGCCACACCATGAGTTCGGAGTTCGACATCGACGCCATCACCGCGCTGCCGCCGGTCGAGATCGCGATGGGCTACGAGGGCGTCTCGTCCATCGCCATCGACGCGCTGGCCAAGAGCGGCGTGAAGGCAATCATCCACGGCGGCACGGGCAATGGCTCGGTGGCCAACCGCATCGTGCCCAACCTGCAGAAGGCGCGCACCGACGGCGCAATCATCATCCGCAGCTCGCGCGTGCCCGACGGCTTCGTGATCCGCAATGCCGAACAGCCCGACGACAAGTACGACTGGGTGGTGGCGCACGACCTGCGTCCGCAGAAGGCGCGCATCCTGGCGATGGTGGCGCTGACCAAGACCAGCGACACGAAAGAACTGCAGCGCATCTTCTGGGAGTATTGACCCGCCCTAGCGCGCGGCGCGGCGCTTGCGGTGCCGCGCGTATTCGAGGCTGCCCACGCACACGAGCAGCCAGGCCAGGCCGGTCAGCAGGCCGGCCGCCACGTCGCTTGCGAAATGCACCTGCAAGAACACGCGGCTGCACGCGATGGTGACGATGGCGGCGGCGGCCGCCATGGCCGCCGGCACATGCCAGCGCGCCGGCAGCAGGCGCAGCGCCAAGTACATCAGCATGCCGTAGCTCACGATCGCGCCCGCGCTGTGGCCGCTCGGGAAGCTGTAGCTCGTCTCCAGCGCCAGCCCGTGGTCGTGCAGCGGCCGCGCGCGCGCGAAGATGCGCTTGAGCGCCGGGTTCAGCAGCACGATGCCGCCGAGCGCCATGACCCAGCCCAGCGCCAGGCCGTGGTGCGCGCGGCGCCACAGCAGCAGCGCCACCACCACGCACACCGGCGCCAGCAGTTCGGCATCGCCCAGGTGCGTGAGCCAGCTGAAAGCCACCAGCGCCGCCCACGGCAGGTGCTCGCCGATGGCATCGGCCAGCGCCTGGTCGGCCAGGCCCAGCAGGCGCCCGTCGCCGAGCTTCGATGCGATGTATGCCACCAGGCTGGCCGCCCCGAGGATCGAGAGGAAGCCGATGGCCAGCCCGGCGGCCAGCCGCGGTTCATCGGGTTCTTCGTTCGACGATCTCCTGAGGCGCCGCCGCTGCAATGCCCGGCAGGCCAGGCCGGCGCCGAGCACCGAGACGGCGAAGGCGCCGGCGAACCAGGCCAGTGAATGCTCGCCCAGCTGGCGGGCGAGAAGAACGAGTGCAGGGGCTTCCATCGGCATGCGGCGCACCCTAAGCGGGCGCCCCGGCGCTGGCAAGCGGAAGCTGCAAAACCTTGGCGCACACGAAGGCCTTGTCGGCGGCCGAATGGTCCCAGCGCTCGGCCTGGCACACGCGGCCGTCTTCCGGCGCGCCCAGGCGCAGCACGTTCACCGAATTGGGATGGCCCGCGCGCACGCGCGACGACACCGCCGTGCCGGCCTGCACCGCCCATGCGGTGCGCGGGCAGCCGGCGTACGCACCGTGCAGCGAACGCACGAACGGCAGGTGGATGTGGCCGCCCAGGATCAGGTCCGCGCCGGCTGCGCACCAGCGCGCGACGGCGGCTTCGCGCCCGTGCAGCCGGTTTCGCATGTCTTCCTGCCGCGTCACCATCACCGGCTGGTGCGTGACCACCACGCGCAGTTGCGAAGGCAGGGCGCCCGCCAGCCGCGCTGCCACCCGCTCGATCTGCGCCGGCGAGACCTCGCCGTCCGCATGCCGCCACCAGCGCGTGGTGTTGACCGCCACCACCAGCCAGTCGGCGGATTCGAACACCGGCTCCAGGTCGGTGCCGAAGGCGCCGGCGTAGCGCCCATAAGGCGAGAACAGGCGCGCCCCCAGCTGGAACAGCGGAATGTCGTGGTTGCCCGGAATCGCTATCACGGCCGGTGCGGCCAACCGGTCGACGAAGGCGCGTGCGGCCGCGAACTGCCTGCGCGTGGCGCGCTGCGTGATGTCGCCCGAGAGCACCACCACCTGCGGCGCCAGGGCCTGCGCGAGCCGCTCGAGCGCGGCCATCACCTCGGGCTGTTCGGTGCCGAAATGCGTATCGGAGATCTGCAGCAGGCAGCTCATTGCTTGGCGGCCTCCAACTCGGGCGCGACGTCGGGCCGTACCAGCCACAGCGGTTCGGGCGAGACCCGGAACAGCAGCGGCATCTCGGCCCAGGCGATCTCGCCGTCGGTGGCCACCTTGACGCGGCGCGGCGGGTGCAGGCGGCCGGCCTTCACCGTCATCGACTCGAACGGAAAGCTCAGCACCTCGTCGGCGTTCCCCAGCCGGCCGAGCGCGCCGCGCACCAGCAGGCCGGGCATGGCCAGCACGCCCACCGGCTTCAGCGCCACGGCGGCCAGCTGGCCGTTCTCGGGTGCATCGGCATGCGCGATGCCCACCTGCAGCAGCTGCAGCGGGTTGTTGCCCACGAAAAGCGTGGTCGTGCGGATGTCGCGCTCCACCCCGTGCGAGGCGATGCGCAGGTTCCAGTGCCGGTGGCCGCGCATCACGGTGAGCAGGCCGGCAAAGAACGCGACCCAGCGGCTGCGGCCGTAGCGCACCTTGTAGCTTTCGCGTTCCTCCAGCAGTTCGGCATACAGGCCCATGCTGGCGTTCACCAGGAAGATGCGGTCGTTGACCAGCCCCACCTGCACCGGCCGCGGCTGCTCGTCCAGCAGCACCTGCAGCGCCTGCGCCGTGTCGCGCGGAATGCCGTGGGCGCGGCTGAAATAGTTGAAGGTGCCCTGCGGCAGCACGCCGAAGGCCAGCCCGCTGCCGAGCGTGGCCCGCGCCACCGTGTTGAGGGTGCCGTCGCCGCCCGCGGCCACCACCACGCCGTCCACGGCGCGGGCGCGCTCCACCGCCTCGCGCGCCAGCGCCTGCACCGTCGTGCGTTCGTCGACCAGGAAGATGCGCAGCCTGCGGCCGGCCGCGGCGCAGCCTTGCTCGATGATTTCGCGGGTTTCGGCGGCGTCCGCGCTGCCGGAACCGGCGTTGAGAACGACGAACAAGGGGGAGTTCGGACCGAGGGGAGACGGCTGCATGTCGATGGAAACCGGAAAAAGGAGGGGAAGAGCCCGGCGGGCTGCGAAAGTTCGGGCGCGGGGGACAGGAAGCCCGGGAAAAGCACGGTGCGCGCCCCTGACCCGCGGTTGTCGCACGGCCGGCCGGTCCGAGCAGGCGGCCGGCATGCCGGCTTGCTGTGGGAGAGCGGCCCTCCGCCCGTAAAATCGTCTGCTTTCGCGGTGCTTCATCGCGCTACCGTCCAACGCCCGGTCACGCCGGCCTGCTTCATGTTGACCTTCCAGCAAATCATTCTCAAACTGCAGTCGTACTGGGCCGACAAGGGCTGTGCGCTGCTGCAACCCTACGACATGGAAGTGGGCGCGGGCACCTCGCACACCGCCACCTTCCTGCGCGCACTCGGCCCCGAGCCCTGGAAGGCCGCCTACGTGCAGCCCAGCCGCCGCCCCAAGGACGGCCGCTACGGCGAGAACCCCAACCGCCTGCAGCACTACTACCAGTACCAGGTGGTGCTCAAGCCGGCGCCCAGCAACATCCTGGAGCTGTACCTCGGCAGCCTCGAGGCGCTGGGCTTCGACTTGAAGAAAAACGACATCCGCTTCGTCGAAGACGACTGGGAGAATCCCACGCTCGGCGCCTGGGGCCTGGGCTGGGAAGTCTGGCTCAACGGCATGGAAGTGACGCAGTTCACCTATTTCCAGCAGGTCGGCGGCATCGACTGCAAGCCGATCACCGGCGAGATCACCTACGGCCTGGAGCGCCTGGCCATGTACCTGCAGGGCGTGGACAACGTCTACAACCTCACCTGGACCGACGGCCTGAGCTACGGCGACGTCTACAAGCAGAACGAGGTCGAGCAGTCGACCTACAACTTCGAGCACAGCGACGCCGAGTTTTTGTTCACCGCCTTCGCGGCGCACGAGAAGCAGGCCAGGCACCTCATGACCGAGCAGCTCGCGCTGCCGGCCTACGAACAGGTGCTCAAGGCCGCGCACAGCTTCAACCTGCTCGACGCGCGCGGCGCCATCAGCGTGACCGAGCGCGCGGCCTACATCGGCCGCATCCGCAACCTCGCGCGCAGCGTGGCGCAGAGCTACTACGAGAGCCGCGAGCGGCTCGGTTTTCCGATGGCGCCTCGCGAGTGGGTTGCACAAATCACGAAGAAGGCGGCCTGAGCGATGACGAGCGTGCAAAAGAACCTGTTGGTCGAACTCTTCGTCGAAGAGCTGCCGCCCAAGGCGCTGAAGAAACTCGGCGATGCCTTCGCCGGCGTGCTGCGCGACCAGCTCGTGGCCCAGGGGCTCGCCGAGCCCGCCTCGGTGCTCACGGCCTACGCGTCGCCGCGCCGCCTCGCTGCGCACCTCACGCACGTGGCCGAGCGCGCCGCCGACAAGGCCGTCTCGCAAAAGCTCATGCCCGTGGCCGTGGGACTCGATGCCTCGGGCCAGCCCACGCCCGCCTTGCTGAAGCGCCTGGCCGCGCTGGGCGCCGACGCCTCGGCCGTGCCCGGCCTCAAGCGCGCGATGGACGGCAAGGCCGAAGCGCTGTTCTACGAAAGCACCGCCAAGGGCGCAACGCTGGCCGAAGGCCTGCAGAAGGCGCTGGCCGAAGCCATTGCCAAGCTGCCGATTCCCAAGGTGATGAGCTACCAGCTCGAAAGCGGCTGCGAGCTGCCCGGCTGGAGCAGCGTGAGCTTCGTGCGCCCCGCGCATGGCCTGGTGGCGCTGCATGGCAATGCCGTGGTGCCAGTCGAGGCGCTCGGCCTGAAGGCCGGCCGCGAGACCCACGGCCACCGCTTCGAGGCGGCCGTCGATCCGGTCGTGCTGCGCGACGCCAACAGCTATGCGCTGCAGATGCAGGACGAGGGCGCGGTCATCGCGAGCTTCGAAGCCCGCCGCACCGAGATCGCGCGCCAGCTCGCGGCCGCGGCCGTGCGGGTCGGCGGCGCTGCCGTGCCCATCCACGATGACGCGCTGCTCGACGAAGTGACCGCGCTGGTCGAGCGGCCCAACGTGCTGGTCTGCAGCTTCGAGCGCGAATTCCTCGAGGTGCCGCAGGAGTGCCTCATCCTCACGATGAAGGCCAACCAGAAGTACTTTCCGCTGCTGGACGCCTCGAACCGGCTCACCAACAAGTTCCTGGTGGTCAGCAACATCAGCCCGGAAGATGCGAGCGCGGTGGTCGGCGGCAACGAGCGCGTGGTGCGTCCGCGCCTGGCCGACGCCAAGTTCTTCTTCGACCAGGACCGCAAGAAGTCGCTGGCCTCGCGCGTCGAATCGCTGGGCAAGGTGGTCTATCACAACAAGCTCGGCACCCAGGGCGAGCGCGTCGAACGCGTGATGCGCATTGCGCGCGGCATCGCCGAAAAGCTCGGCGGCGCCGCGCTCATCGCGCATGCCGTGCAGGCCGCGCAGCTGGCCAAGGCCGACCTGGTGACCGACATGGTCGGCGAGTTCCCGGAGCTGCAGGGCACCATGGGCCGCTACTACGCGCTGCACGACGGCCTCTCTGCCGAGGTGGCCGACGCGATCGAAGACCACTACAAGCCGCGCTTTGCCGGCGACGAGCTGCCGCGCAACAGTGTGGGCCTGGTGGTCGCGCTGGCCGACAAGCTCGAGACGCTGGTCGGCATGTTCGGCATCGGCAACCTGCCCACCGGCGACCGCGATCCCTTCGCGCTGCGCCGCCATGCGCTCGGCGTGATCCGCATGCTGATCGAGAAAGACCTGCCGCTGAAGCTCGACGCGCTGCTGCAGGACGCCGCCGCGCAGTTCAAGGACATCGACGGCTTCGACACCGGCAAGGCCACGGCCGAGCTGCAGGACTTCATCCTCGACCGCCTGGCCGGCAGCCTGCGCGAGCAGGGCGCCAGCGCGCAGGAAGTCGACGCCGTGCTGGCGCCGCGGCCGCAGCGCCTGGGCGAAGTGCCCAAGCTGCTGGCGGCGGTGCGCGCCTTTGCCGCACTGCCCGCGGCCGCCGCGCTGGCCGCCGCCAACAAGCGCATCGGCAACATCCTCAAGAAGGCGCCTGAGGCCGACGCGCACGTCAGCGAGCTGCTGCTGAAGGAGCCCGCCGAGAAGGCGCTGCATGCCGCCATGGCCGAGGTCGTGCCCGCGGCCAACGCCCAGTTCGATGCCGGCGACTACACCGCTTCGCTGCAGACCCTGGCCGCGCTGCGCGAGCCGGTCGATGCGTTCTTCGACGGCGTGATGGTCAACGCCGAACAGGCCGACCTGCGCCTGAACCGGCTGGGCCTGCTGATGTCGCTGCACGCCGCGATGAACCGCGTGGCGCAGCTCGAGCGGCTGGCTGCTTGATCATCCCCCCGGCGACCTCACGATGGGCGGCACTGCCATGAAACTCGTCATCCTCGACCGCAACGGCACGATCAACGTGCACCGCGAAGACTTCGTCAAGAGCGACATCGAGTGGACGCCGCTGCCCGGTGCGCTCGAGGCCGTGGCCCGGCTCAACCATGCGGGCTGGCACGTGGTGATCGCGTCCAACCAGTCGGGCCTGGGCCGCGGGCTGTTCGACATGGCCTCGCTCAATGCCATGCACGCCAAGATGCACAAGATGCTCGCGGCCGTGGGCGGTCGGGTCGATGCGGTCTTCTATTGCCCGCACAGCCCCGATGAGGGCTGCGATTGCCGCAAGCCCGCGCCGGGCCTGTTCCGCCAGATTGCCGACCGCTACGGCATCGACCTGAAGGACGTGCCCACCGCGGGCGACAGCCTGCGCGACCTGCAGGCCGGCGCGGCCGCCGGCTGCGAGCCGCACCTGCTGCTCACCGGCATGGGCGCGGCCTGCCGCGGCGTCGATCCGCTGCCTCCCGAATACCCGGCGAACACCGTGGTTCACGAGAACCTCGCCGCCTTTGTCGACTTTTTGCTTGCGCGCGAAGCGCAGGCTGCACTGCAGGTGGCTGTCTGATGGCTTTTATCCGTTCCGTTGTCCATGCCCTGTGGATGCTCGTCACCGTGGTGCCCTGGGGCATCATCATGTGCGTCAGTTCGCTCTGGAAGCGCGGCATTCCGCTCTACTGGATGGCGGTGCAGTGGCTCAGCTGGGCCATCGGCGGCGCGCGCGTGCTGCTGGGCATCCAGACGCGCGTGACCGGCATGGAAAACCTGCCCGCCGACAAGCTGGCCGGCGCGGTCCTGCTGGTGAAGCACCAGTCGACCTTCGAGACCTTCCTGATGCCCACGCTGATGCCGCATCCGCTGGCCTTCGTGTTCAAGAAGGAGCTGATCTACGTGCCCTTCTTCGGCTGGGCGATGGCCCGGCTCGACATGATCCACATCGACCGCAGCCAGCGCGCGCAGGCCTTCAACAAGGTCGTGAACCAGGGCCGCAAGCTGCTGGCGCAGGGCATCTGGATCATCATGTTTCCCGAGGGCACCCGCATTCCGCGCGGCCAGAAGGGCACCTACAAGAGCGGCGGCACGCGCCTCGCATGCGAGACCGGCGTGCCGGTGATCCCGGTGGCCGTCACCTCGGCCAAGGTCTGGCCACGCAAGGCCTTCATCAAGCGTCCCGGCGTGGTCGACGTGTCGATCGGCCCGGCCATTCCCAGCGTGGGCCGCAAGCCCGACGAGCTGATGCGCGAGGTCGAGGCCTGGATCGAATCCGAGATGCGCCGGCTCGATCCCGAGGCCTACCGCGACAGCCTGCCGCTGCCGCAGGCGCCGCAAGAGGCGCTGAAGTAGAAGAAAAGAAAGAGCCCGAGATGCGGGGACTGCTTCAGTTCACGATGGACCTGTTCGAAGGGCTGGGCAACGAGTTTGCGCCGGCCAAGCCGAGCGAGCCGCGCGGCAAGAAGGTTCGGAAAAAGGCGGCGCCGCCGGCCGTGCCCGCACCCCCGGTCGCCGATGCGCAGCCAACAGGCAGGGCCGGGGACGCCGGTCCCGCGCAGCCCGCCGTCCCGCTGCGCGACACGCTCGCGCTCGCAAGCTTCGTGCACCCTGAGGCCACGCGCGAAGCGGTGCTGGGATCGGCGCGCGTGGCCTACGAGTTCAAGCGCGGCAAGCGCAAGACCATCGGCTTCGTGGTGGGCGCCGAAGGCCTGTCGGTGCGCGCGCCGCGCTGGGTCACGCTGCGCGACGTCGATGCCGCCATCCAGGAAAAGGCCGGCTGGATCCTGCGCAAGCTGCTGGAGACGCAGCAGCGCCACGCACGCGTCGAGGCCACGCGCATCGACTGGAAGGACGGCGCGGAGTTTCCCTTCATGGGCGAGACGGTCGTGATCCGCCTCGATCCGAAGCACGGCTTTGCAAGCGTCGGCGGCACGCTCGATGCAAGCGATGACGCCGCCGGCCCGCGCACTTTGCGCCTGGCCGTGGCGCAGAACGCCGAGGCCTCGCAGATCCGCGATGCCGCCCAAGCCTGGCTCATGCGGCAGGCGCGCCGGCTGTTCATCGAGCGGCTCGACCATTTCGCGCCCCGGCTGGGGGTGCGGTGGCAGAAGCTGTCGCTGTCGAATGCCGCGACTCGCTGGGGAAGCGCGAGCGCGGATGGGTCGATCCGGCTGAACTGGCGGCTGATCCACTTTCGCCTGCCGGTGATCGACTATGTGGTGGCGCACGAGCTGGCGCACCTGCGGGTGATGGACCACTCGCAGCGGTTCTGGGATACGGTGGAGAGCGTGGTGCCGGACTATGACCTGCTGCGGCGGCAGCTCAAGGATGAGGCTGTGCCTCGGTGGTCTTGAGGTTTGTTTTTTTGTTTTCCGGGGCCGGGATTCCGCCCGGCGGCGGACTCACTTTCTTTTGCTTCGCCAAAAGAAAGTAAGCAAAGAAAAGGCGACCCCACTGTCTGCGACCCCTTCGCTGCGCTACGGGGCAACCTGCGGTGCTCGCGTTTCGCGGGGTCTCGCAGAACTCGCCTTCGGCTCAAACAGCTGCGAGCCCTGATCCGCGAAACGCTGCGCTCCTCGGCGCATACAGAGGGGAGGGCAAACCACACGGGCCTTTGCTTCGCTCGGCCAC
>NZ_JBFTRJ010000032.1:0-28075 GCF_056399465.1 Variovorax sp. 01N425
CCTGCGGCCTCCTCCTTGATTTCGCTGCGGGGAGCACCCGATGCTCTGTGCACGAGGGCACGCTCGTTGTGCATCGCTGATCAACCACCGCTCCGCATAACGCTCCCGCTGATGGGGTGCCTTGCGCAGCGAAATCAAGGGGGAGGCCGCAGGCCGGAGGACATTCGCGGAGCAAGGTACCCCGTCGGCGGGAGCGCGCCCCGAACAACAGCGCCAAGCCGAACAACGCCAAGCCGAACAGCAGCGCCAAGCGAGCGCGCAAAAGGCGTGGCATGCTGGCGCATGGCCCATTCCACACCGCTTTCCGACTCCCCGGCCCAGCCTTCGTCTTTCCACCGCCGCCCGGTCCCCCTCGCCAAGGCCTACCGCCTGCTCAACCACGGCCCCACCGTCCTCGTGAGTGCCGCGCATGGCGGCCAGCGCAACATCATGGCTGCGGCGTGGGCAATGCCGCTGGATTTCGATCCGCCCAAGGTGGCGGTGGTGCTCGACAAGAGCACCTGGACGCGCGTGCTGCTCGAAGGTGCGGGCAGCTTCGCGCTGCAGGTGCCTACGCGGGCGCAGCTCGATCTCACCGATGCGCTGGGCAACAGCTCGGGCCGCGAGATCGTGGAGCGCGACGGGCACGACAAATTTGCGGCCTATGGCTTGCGGACCTTTGCGGGCGTTGCAACCGAGGCGCCGCTGCTGGAAGGCTGCGCGGCCTGGCTCGAATGCCGCCTGCTGCCCGAGCCGCCGATCCAGCAGCGCTACGACCTATTCCTGGGCGAGGTGATCGCGGCGCAGGCCGATGCGCGCGTGTTCGCCGACGGCCGATGGAACTTCACCGGGCATGACGAGCTGCGCACGCTGCATCACGTGGCGGGCGGGCATTTCATCGTCGATGGCGAGGCCGTCGATGCGCGGCCGCTGGCGCCCGTGCGCCGCTAGCCTTGCCGCGCGTGGCCGGCTCCGGTTTCAGGGAACGGGGTTGCGCGCGACCGGCACCACCAGCATGCGGCGCAATGCGAGCACGCCGCACAGTCCCGCGATAAAGACGAGCAGCAAGGCCCACGCCGTGTCCGCCGTCGAGCTGCCATCCGGCCAGTCGCCGATGAAGATCGTGCCGCTGTTGTAGGCCGCATGCAGCGCAATGCACGGGATGAGCGAGCGGCTGCGCTCATAGAGCCATCCGAGCACGGTGCCCATCACCAGGCCCACGACGAACTGGTAGATGTTCAGGTGCGCGGCGCCGAAGAGCAGCGCCGAGCCCACGATGGCCTGCCAGCGCGAATAGCGCAGCAAAAACCCGCGCAGCACGATGCCGCGGAACAGCATTTCCTCGAGCAGCGGCGCCATCAGGCACACGGCCAGCGTGGCCGCGACGCTGCCGTCGGCCATGCGGCTGAACATCGACTCCTCCCAGGCGGAAAGCGGCGCGATGAGAATCAGCAGGTTGAGCACGGCGCTCATCACCACCATCAGCCCCGGCACGAGCAGCAGCACGGGCGGCACGACCAGCATCAGGGTGGCGCGGGCGGAAGCCGGCGACTGGTGGAAGAGTTCGCGGTAGCTGAGCTTCTGCTGGTGCATCACCACGGCGAACACGCAGCCGTTGCCCAGCACCGCCGACAGCACGCCGAGCTGCATGCCGTTCAGCCCAAGCCAGCGATTGGCATCGCGCAGCGCTGCGCCGATCGCGAATTCGCAGAGAAACACCGCAAGGAACAGCAGCGCGGCCTGCGTGGCAGAGGGAAAGGCCGTGCTTTTAGGAGAAGGCATGGGCTGTTACAGCACGAACGGAATGAAGCGCCGCGTGCAGCGCATGTATTCGCGGTAGTCGTCGCCGAAGTGCGCAATGCATTCCTTCTCGTCGCTCAGGGCCGTGAGGAACAGCAGCACCGTGGCCGCCATCACCAGCGCCAGCGTGAGCCAGGTGAACTGCTTGAGGAAGGCGCCCCAGGCCAGCAGCATGAGCGCCGTGTACATCGGGTGGCGGATGTAGCGGAAGGCGCCGGTCGAAACAATGGAAGAGGTCTTCTCGAAACCGTAGAGCGCCGGATCGTCGCTGCGCGCCTCGGTCGGCTTGCTGTGGGCCTTGAGCAGTTTCACCGCATGGATCGGCAGCCAGATCGACAGCGCGAGGAATACGCAGGACAGCAGCTGGGTGAACGACAGCGGGTCCACATGCCACACCGGCAGGTTCACGATGATCAGCGCCAGCATGCATTCCCACGCGAAGAAGCGGTAGAAGCCATGCGAGCCGGGCTGGCGCAGCGGGCCGCGCGAAACATACAGCAGCGCGGCCGTACCGGCGACGAAGAGAAAGATCTGGAACCAGGCAAGCATGGCGGCCGAATTTACACGGGCCGCCCGGCTTCAGCCAGAAATGGAGAATCCGCCGTCGACCGGGATCGCGGTGCCGGTCACGTAGTCGGAGGCGGCGCTCGCAAGGAACACCGCGGTGCCGGCGATGTCGGCCGGCTGGCCCCAGCGCCCGGCAGCGGCGCGGGCCACCACGCGGTCGTAGAGGCCCGGGATCTGGCTGCGGGCGCCGTCGGTCAGCTCGGTCTCGAACCAGCCCGGCAAGATGGCATTGACCTGGATGTTGTCGGCCGCCCACGAAAGCGCGGTCGACTTGGTGAGCTGCACGATGCCCGCCTTGCTCGCGGCATAAGCGGGTGCGTAGGGTGCGCCGAAGATCGACATCATCGAGCCGATGTTGATGATCTTGCCGCCGCCGGCCGCCTTCAGGTGCGGATGCGCAGCGCGGCTGCAGAGAAAGGCGCTGGTCAGGTTGGTGTCCAGCACCAGGCGCCATTCGTCCAGCGCGAGCTGGTCGACGGGCTTGCGCACGGTGGTGCCGGCGTTGTTGACGAGGATGTCGAGGCGGCCGCAGCGCGCGGCTGCTTCGTCGACCGCCTTCTGCACCGAGGCTTCGTCGGCCACGTCGACTTCGAGCGCGAAGCTGTCGCTGCCCAGGGCCCGGAGCGCCTCGACCGCGGCGGCCGACTTCTGCATGTTGCGCGCGGCAATGACGACGCGGGCGCCGGCCTTGGCCAGCCCCTGGGCCATGCCCAGGCCGATGCCGCCGTTGCCGCCGGTGACGAGCGCTGCTTTTCCTGTGAGATCGAACATCAGGTGGTTTCTGGTTTCTTGGAGACGAGGGTCAGGATATCGTAGCTCGCGACCAGCTCGCCGTCCTGGTTCGTCACCTCCACGTCCCAGGCCACCACGCCCTGTCCCTGGCCGCTCGCGTCCTTCCTGTTGCGGTCGATCTTGCGCTTGCAAGTGAGGCGTGCGCGGATGGTGTCGCCGATGCCCACGGGCTTCACGAAGCGCAGCGTGTCGAGGCCGTAGTTGGCAAGCACCGGGCCCGGCGCGGGCGACACGAACAGGCCCGCCGCGGCCGACAGCACGAAGTAGCCGTGCGCGATGCGCTTGCCGAACGGCGACTCCCTGGCCGCCACCTCGTCGAAATGCATGTAGAAATAGTCGCCCGAGATGCCGCCGAAGGCCACGATGTCGGCCTCGCCGACGGTGCGGCGGTGCGTGAGCAGCGAGTCGCCGATGCGCAGGTCCTCGAAGTGGCGGCGGAACGGGTGCACCTCGCTCTCGCGCACGGCCGCGCCGCGCACGTGTTCGCCGGTGATCGCGGCCAGCATGGTGGGCGAGCCCTGCACCGCGGCGCGCTGCAGGTAGTGCTTCACCGCGCGCAGGCCGCCGAGCTCTTCGCCGCCGCCCGCGCGGCCCGGGCCGCCATGCTTGAGCTGCGGCAGCGGCGAGCCGTGGCCGGTTGATTCGGCCGCGGCCTCGCGGTCGAGCACCAGCAGGCGGCCATGCCATGCGGCGGCCACCGGAATGGCCCTGGCCGCGATGGCCGGGTCGCGCGTGACCAGCGTGCCGACCAGGCTGCCGCGCCCGCGCGCGGCCAGCGCCAGGGCTTCGTCGATGCCGTCAGCACTGTCATAAGGCATCAGCGTGCTGACGGGGCCGAAGGCTTCGACATCGTGCGCGGCATCGTGTTCGAGGGGCCTCCGGCTCAGGAGCAGCGTCGGCGCGAAGAAGGCGCCATCGGCCACGCCGTCACCCACCGGCGAGAAGCCGTCGCGCTCGCCGTACACCAGCTCGGCGCCCTGCAGCAGCGTGGCGACGCGCTCGGCCACGTCGGCCTGCTGCGCGTGCGAGGCAAGAGCGCCCATGCGCACCTCTTCGCGCGAGGGATCGCCGATGACGGTCTTGGCCAGCCGCGCGCGAAGGCGTTCGGCCACCGCATCGAGGTGCTGGCGCGGCACGATCGCGCGGCGGATCGCGGTGCACTTCTGGCCGGCCTTGACGGTCATTTCGCGCGCCACTTCCTTCACGAACAGGTCGAACTCCTCGTCGCCCGGCGTCACGTCGGGCGCGAGGATCGCGCAGTTGAGCGAGTCGGCCTCGGCGTTGAACGGGATCGAGTGGCGCACCAGGTTCGGATGCACGCGCAGCCTGGCGGCGGTGTCGGCCGAGCCGGTGAAGGTGACCACGTCGGCCCCTTCGAGCCGGTCGAGCAGGTCGCCCGTGCCGCCGATCACGAGTTGCAGGCTGCCTTCGGGCAGGATGCCCGACTGCACGATGAGCCGCACCAGCGCCTCGGTGAGGTAGCTGGTGGCCGTGGCCGGCTTGCCGATGCAGGGCATGCCCGCGAGAAAGCTGGGCGCGAATTTCTCGAGCAGCCCCCACACCGGAAAGTTGAAGGCGTTGATGTGCACCGCCACGCCGCCGCGCGGCACCAGGATGTGCGTGCCCGCAAAGCCGCCCTTCTTGCCGAGCGCAAAGGCCGGGCCTTCATGCACCAGGTTGCCCGAGGGCAGCTCGTTGCTGCCGATGCCGGCATAGGCAGCGAGCGTGCCGGCGCCGCCTTCGATGTCGATCCAGCTGTCGGTGCGCGTGGCGCCCGTGTGGGCCGAGATCGCGTAGAGCGTTTCCTTGTGGGCGGCCAGGTGCTTGGCCAGTGCCTTCAGCCGCTCGGAGCGCTGCTGGAAGTCGAGCGCCATCAGCGCGGGCAGGCCGACGCGGCGCGCGTGGGCGAGCGCTTCGGCAAAGTCGATGGCCTCGGCATGCGTGCTGGCCACGGGCTGGCCGTTGACGGCGCTGCGCAGCTGCTGCGCGCCCTGCTGGCCGATCCAGCGGCCGGCGATGTAGCTTTGAAGGGTGGTCATGCGGATGTCCTTTCGCTGTCTTGGTATTGCTCCTTCCCCTTCCGGGGGAAGGTAGGGATGGGGGCAAGTGGCGTTCGTTCGGCGCAGTGCTCTGTCAGGCGCCGCTTGCCCCCACCCCAACCCTCCCCCGGAAGGGGAGGGAGAAAATCCGGAGTCATTCCTTCTTTCCGATGCCCAGGTAGGTGTCGATGATTCTCTGGTCGTGCATCAATTCGCGTGCATGGCCTTCGAGCGCGACGGCGCCCATCTCGAGCACATAGGCCCGGTCGGCCACCTGCAGGGCGGCGCGTGCGTTCTGCTCCACCAGCAGCACCGAGACGCCATGGCTTCGCAGTTGCGAGACCACGCGCAGCACTTCGCGCACCACCAGCGGCGCCAGGCCCAGCGAGGGTTCGTCGAGCATCAGCAGCCGCGGGCGCGCCATCAGCGCGCGGCCGATGGCCAGCATCTGGCGCTCGCCGCCCGAGAGCGTCGAAGCCAGCTGCGGCTTGCGTTCGCGCAGCCGCGGGAAGATCTCGAACACTTCATCCATGCGCGCACGCTGGTCGCGCTTGCCCTTGCGCCACTGGTAGAAGCCGCCGAGCAGCAGGTTGTCCTCGACCGACATCTCGCCGAACAGCTCGCGCCGCTCGGGCACCAGCGCCACGCCGCGCGCCACCATGGTCTCGACGCTCGGGCGCGCGATGCGCTCGCCGTGCAGCATGAGCGCGCCGGTGGAAGGCAGGAGCCCCATCGCCGCGCACAGCAGCGTGGTCTTGCCCGCGCCGTTGGGGCCGATCACGGTGACGATCTCGCCTTCGTTCACATGCAGGCGCACGCTGTGCACCGCCTCGACGCTGCGGTAGGCGACGCAGAAGCCGTCGAGTTGAAGGATGGGCGTGCTCATCGTGCGTCCTCCAGCAGTTCGTCGTCGGCACCGCCCAGGTAGGCTTCGAGCACGCGCGGATTGGCCTGCACTTCGGCCGGCGTTCCGGTGGCGATCACGGTGCCGAATTCGAGCACCGTGATGCGGTCGGCCAGGTTCATCACGAATTCCATGTCGTGCTCCACCACGAGGATGCCCAGGCCTTCGGCGCGCAGCTGGTCCAGCAACACCGAAAGCGCGCGCTTCTCCAGGTGGCGCAGGCCCGCTGCGGGCTCGTCGAGCAGCAGCACCGAAGGCTGGCCGGCCAGCGCGCGTGCAATCTCGACCACGCGCTGCTGGCCCAGCGAGAGCGATGCGGCCGGCGTGTCGGCATGCGCGCCGAGGCCACAGCGTTCGATCTGGCGGCGCGCCTCGGCCATCAGCGCGGCTTCCTCGGCGCGATCCAGCCGCAGCATCGCGGCGAGCCATCCGCGCCTGGCGCGCAGGTGGGCGCCGAGCGCCACGTTCTCGGCCACGCTGCGCGCACCGAGCAGGCGCACATGCTGGAAGGTGCGGCCCAGGCCCAGCGCGGCGAACACGCGCGAGGGCCTGGCCGTCATCGCCTGGCCCGCGAGCCGCACTTCGCCGGCGCTCGGATCGTCCACGCCCGAGACCATGTTGAAGAAGGTGCTCTTGCCCGCGCCGTTCGGTCCGATCAGCGCATGGATCTCGCCGGCCTTCAGCGTCATCGAGATGTCGTTATTGGCCACCAGGCCGCCGAAGCGCTTGCTGACCTTGGTGGCCTGCAGCAGCACCTCGCCCCGGGCGGGCAGGTTGCGGTGCGCGAGCTGCACGGCCGGCGCGGTAGGGCTCGCGGCCGGGGCATGTGGGCGCACCCAGCGGCTGGCGATGCGCGCGAGCGTGGGCCACAGGCCGTCCGCGAAGCGCTGCAGCACGAACAGCATGAGCAGGCCGAACACGATCACTTCGAAGTTTCCGCTGCTGCCCAGCAGCGATGGCAGCACGTCCTGCAGCTTTTCCTTCAGCAGCGTGATGAGCGCGGCGCCCAGCACCGCACCCCACAGGTGGCCCGCGCCGCCCACCACCGCCATGAACAGCAGCTCGATGCCGATGTTCAGGTTGAAGGGCGTCGGATTCACGAAGCGCTGCAGGTGCGCATAGAGCCAGCCCGAGACGGCCGCCAGCAGCGCAGCCAGCACGAACAGCTTCACGCGGTGGCGGGCGGTGTCCACACCCATCGACTCGGCCATCAGCCGGCCGCCCTTGAGCGCGCGGATGGCCCGGCCTTCGCGCGAGTCGAGCAGGTTGTGCATGGCCCACAGCGCGAGCAGCAGCACGGCCCAGATCACCACGCCCAGCGCGCGCGGCGTGGCCAGCGAGTAGCCGGCAATCACCAATGGCGGCACGCCGGTGATGCCCGTCTGCCCGCCGAGGAAGTCCATGTTGCCGAGCAGGTAGTACAGGCTCAGGCCCCAGGCGATGGTGCACAGCGGCAGGTAGTGGCCCTGCAGCTTGAGCGTGACCGCGCCCAGCGCCCAGGCCAGCGCAAAGGTGAAGGCGAGGCCGAGCATCAGCCCGGCCCACGGCAGCAGCGCGGGGCCCACGGCGCCGCCCAGCCATGCGGCGGCCATGGGCGAGGTGCAGATCCACGCGGTGGCGTAGGCACCCATGCCGACGAATGCGGCTTGGCCGAAGGAGGTCATGCCGCCCACGCCGGTGAGCATCACCAGCCCGGCCGCGACCAGCGCATAGAGCCCGATGTTGCTGAGGACCGAGACCGTGAACTCCGGCAGGAAGCCCCAGGCGAGGGCCAGCGCCGCCACGCAGGCGAGCGTCAGCTGCCGGGGCGTGACCAGCGCGCGGCCGGCCGGTGCGGCGGCGGTTGCAGTGGTGCTGGACGGGGTGTTGTTCATTCCTCGTCCTCCACATGGTGGCTGTGCAGCGAACGCCACCACAGCACCGGAATGATCAGCGTGAAGACCAGCACCTCCTTGAACGGACTGGCCCAGAACGAGGCAAAGGCCTCGAGCTGCCCGACCAGCAGCGCGCCCGCGAGCGCCAGCGGATAGCTCGCCAGCCCGCCCACGATGGCGGCGACGAAGCCTTTCAGCCCGATCAGGAAGCCGGTGTCGTAGTACACCGTGGTGAGCGGCGCAATCAGCAGGCCCGAAACCGCGCCGATGAGCGCCGCAAGCGCAAAGCTCAGGTCGCCCGAGAGCTCCGTCGGAATGCCCGACAGCCGCGCGCCCACGCGGTTGATGGCGGTGGCGCGCAGCGCCTTGCCGATCATCGAGCGGCCGAAGAACAGGAACATCGCAAGCACCAGCAGCAGCGTGACGCCGACCACCACCAGCGACTGCCCGCCGACCGGGATGCCGCCGATGTCGAAGCGCTCCTCGGAGAACGCCGTGGTGCGATAGCCCTCGGCACCGAAGAACAGGAGGCCCAGGCCCACCAGCACGCCATGCAGCGCGACGGAAACGATCAGCAGCATCAGCACGTTGGCGCTGGCCAGTGGCCGGTAGGCCAGGCGATAGAGCAGCGGCCCGAGCGGCATGATGAGCAGCAGCGTGGCGAGCGCCTGGCCCGCCATCGACGTGGGCTTGAGCAGCAGCACCAGCGCGGCCGCGGCCAGCGGCAGCACCACGCACCATGCGAGCGCGGAGGCCCAGTCGACCACCGCGCCGCGCTTCCAGCGCCAGAACTCGACCACCAGCACCATCGCCGCCAGCGCGAGCAGCAGCCACAGCGTGGCCGGCACGCGGCCGGCCTGCAGCACCGCCATCGAGAGCGCCCCGAAGGCGACGAACTCGCCCTGGGGAATGAAGATGACGCGCGTGACCGAGAACACCAGCACCAGCGCGAGCGCCATCAATCCGTAGACGGCGCCGTTCACGATGCCGTCCTGCCCCAGAAGCAGGGCGATCTGCAGATCCATAGAAAAACCTTCGGGCCTTGCCCGTGTGTCGAATCAGTGTCCGGCGCGAGCCCCCACCCCGACCCTCCCCCGGGAGGGGAGGGAGCAAGACCTGCGATCAGGGTTGGTATTTCCAGGCGCCGTTCTCGATCTTGACCATGACCCGGGCACGCTGGTCGAGACCCAGATGATCGTTGGCGGTCATGTTGAACACGCCGTGCGCGCCCGACACTTCCTTGACCTGCTCGAGCGCATCGCGCAGCGCGGCGCGGAATTCGGGCGTGCCGGGCTGCGCCTTCTTGAGCGCCACCGGCACGGCCGAGGTCATCAAGAGGCCCGCGTCCCAGGCGTGCGCGCCGAAGGTCGACACCGAGTTCTTGCCGTTCGCGGCCTCGTAGGCGGTGACGTAGGCCATGGCCGATTTCTTCACCGGATGGCTCGCGGGCAGCTGCTCGGCCACCAGCACCGGGCCGGCAGGCAGGAAGGTGCCTTCCACGTCCTTGCCGCCGACGCGCAGGAAGTCGGCATTGGCCACGCCGTGCGTCTGGTACATCTTGCCGGTGTAGCCGCGCTCCTTGAGCGTCTTCTGCGGCAGCGCGGCCGGCGTGCCCGAGCCCGCGACCAGCACCGCGTCGGCCTTGGCGGCCATGATCTTCAGCGCCTGGCCGGTCACCGAGGTGTCGGTGCGCGCATAGCGCTCGTTGGCCACGATCTTGAGCTTCTTCAGCTCCGCCGCTTTGGCGAATTCCTGCGACCAGCCCTCGCCGTACGCATCGGAAAAGCCGATGAAGGCCACCGTCTTCACGCCGCTCGCGGCCATGTGCTCGGCAATGGCGAGCGACATCATGATGTCGTTCTGCGGCGTCTTGAAGACCCACTGCTTCTTGGCATCCATGGGCTCGACGATGCGGGCCGACGCGGCAATCGAGATCATCGGCGTCTTGGCTTCGCTCACCACGTCGATCATCGCGAGCGAGTTGGGCGTGGTGGTCGAGCCCAGCACGATGTCGACCTTGTTCTCGGCGATGAGCTTGCGCGTGTTGGCCACCGCGGCCGTGGTGTCGGAGGCGTCGTCCAGCACGATGTAGTTGATCTTCTGGCCGCCGATGGTCTTGGGCATCAGCGCAATGGTGTTCTTCTCGGGAATGCCGAGCGAGGCGGCCGGGCCGGTGGCCGACAGCGTCACGCCCACATTGACGTCGGCCCAGGCCGCGGCGGCGGTGGCGCACAGCGCGGCGATCAGCAGGGGCTTGAAGAAGAATTTCATTTTGGACTTGTCTCCGGGTTGAAAAATCGTTGTGGCGTCAACGCTCGTCGAAGGACAAGGTGACGCGTTCTGTGAGAGGGTGGGCCTGGCAGGTCAGCACGAATCCCGCGGCTACTTCATTCTTGTCGAGCGCAAAGTTTCTTTCCATGCGGACTTCCCCCTCCACCAGCTTCGCGCGGCAGGTGCCGCACACGCCGGAGGTGCAGGAGAACGGCACTTCGAGCCCGGCGGCCGACGCCGCATCGAGGATGCTCGGCTGCCCTTCGGTGAAAGTGATCTCGCGCTGCAGCCCGTCGCGCACGATGGTGATGCGCGCCTGCTTGGCATCGCCGGGCAGCGCTTCGTGCACCACCGCACCCACCTGGCCCGCTGACGCGGCCGAAGGCAGCGCGACGCCGAAGCGCTCGATGTGGATGCGCTCCTCGGGCACGCCCGCGGCCAGCAGCGCGGCCTCGGCCTCGTCGTTCATCTGGAACGGGCCGCAGATGTAGGCGTGGTCGATGCCGGCCGCCGGCACCAGCGTGTTCAGGAATTCGCCGATCTTCTCGCGGTTCATCACGCCGCGGCCGAGCGGCGAATCGGTCTGCTCGTCGGAGAACACCAGCTGCAGCGCGAGCCGCGTCATGTAGCGGTTCTTCAGGTCCTCGATCTCTTCCTTGAACATCGTGGACTGCAGCTGCCGGTTGCCGTAGATCAGCGTGAAGCGGCTCAGCGGCTCGCGCGCCAGCACGGTCTTCATGATCGAGAGAATGGGCGTGATGCCGCTGCCGCCCGCAATGCCGACGTGGTGCCGTGCGGAGCCCGGCTCGATCGGCACGAAGAAGCGGCCCTGCGGCGCCATCACCTGCACCGTGTCGCCGGGCTGCAGGTGCGCGTTGATCCAGTTGGAGAACACGCCGCCTTGCACCTTGCGCACGCCCACGCGCAGCTCGCCGTCGTCCAGGCCGGCGCAGATCGAATACGAGCGGCGAAGGTCCTGCCCGTCGATGTCGCGCCGCAGCGTGAGGTACTGGCCCTGCGTGAAGCCGAAGACTTGCTGCAGCTCGGGCGGCACTTCGAAGGAGACGATGACGGCCTCCGAGGTGTCGGGTTCGACGGCCTTCACGCGCAGGGGGTGGAAGAGGGTGCTCATCGCTCAGATCGGCTTGAAGTGTTCGAAGGGTTCGCGGCAGGCGAGGCAGCGGTAGAGCGCCTTGCATGCGGTGGAGCCGAAGGCGGAGAGGCGTTCGGTGCGCTCGCTCGCGCAGCGCGGGCAGGCAATGCGTTCGCCGCCGGCGATGCGGCCGAAGAGGCGGATGGGCATGGCGGTGCCGGCTGCAGCTTCGGGCGTGAGGTGGGCCGGCGGCGCGATGCCGTAGGCCTTGAGCCTGGCGCGGCCTTCTTCGCTGATCCAGTCGCTGCTCCAGGCGGGCGCGCGGCGCAGCGTGGCGCGTGCGCGGCCGAGGCCCGCCTTTTCGATGGCGGCCAGCACGTCGTGCTCGATGGCCTCGGTCGCAGGGCAGCCCGAGTAGGTCGGCGTGAGCACGATCTCCAGCCCGTCCTCATGTTCGATCACCTCGCGCACGATGCCCAGGTCGCAGACCGACACGGCCGGCACCTCGGGGTCGAGCACGGTGTGCAGCACGGCCCAGGCCGCGTCGATGCGCGATGCAATGGCGGTGCTCACCACACGCCTCCGGGATAGCTGCGCTGCAGGTGCTGCATCTCGGCCAGGATGTAGCCCATGTGCTCGCTGTGCACGCCCTGCTTGCCGGTGCTGCGGAAGGCAGTCTCCTGCGGCATGGCGAGCCCGGCGGCGTCGAGCACCTGCTGCATCTCGGCAAGCCACGGCTCGTGCAGTTCGCTCCATGCGGGGCCGAGGCCGCTTGCGCTGGCTTGCGCATCGACCGCATCGCTCTCGAACAGCTCGGGCATGTAGAGCCAGAGCTGCTTCAGCGCCTTTTCCGTGCGGCGGCGCGATTCGTCGGTGCCGTCGCCGAGCCGCACGACCCAGTCGCCGGAATGCTGCTGGTGGTAGCGCGCTTCCTTCACGGCCTTGCCGGCGATGGCGGCCACTTCGGCATCGCTCGATGCGGCAAGGCGTTGCCACAGCAGCTTGAGCAGCGTGGCGACCATGGTGTTACGCACCACGGCAAAGGCAAAGTCGCCGCGCGGCAGCTCGACCAGCGTGAGGTTGAAGTAGTCGCGCTCGTCGCGCAGGTAGGCGAGCTGGTCTTCGTCATGTTCGCGGCCTTCGCCTTCGAGCTTGCCGGCGTGCGTGAGCAGTGCGCGGGCCTGGCCGACGAGGTCGAGCGCGATGTTGGCCATCGCGATGTCTTCTTCCAGCACGGGCGCATGGCCGCACCATTCGCCGAGGCGCTGCGCGAGCACGAGGCAGGTGTCGCCTATGCGCAGCAGGTATTGCACGGCGGGGGTGCGGTTCAGTTCTATGGATGCTTGCATGGCGCCGCTCACATGTGGTCCACGGACTTGGGCAACTTGTAGAAGGTCGGATGCCGGTACACCTTGTCCTCCGCCGGATCGAAGAACATGTCCTTGTCCCCCGGGTCGCTCGCCACGATCTGGTCCGAGCGCACCACCCAGATGCTGCTGCCTTCCTGGCGGCGCGTGTAGACGTCGCGCGCCATCTGGATCGCCATCTTCGGATCGGCCGCGTGCAGGCTGCCGCAATGCTTGTGGTCGAGACCGGCCTTGCTGCGCACGAACACTTCCCACAAGGGCCACTCTTGCTGGATATCGGCGCTCATGCGGCCTCCTTCATCGGTTGCTTGTTGGCGTAGGCCATCGCGGCTTCGCGCACCCACGCGCCTTCTTCCCAGGCATCGACGCGGGCCTGCAGGCGTTCGCGGTTGCAGGGACCGTCGCCGCCGATCACGCGCCAGAACTCGCTCCAGTCGATGGCGCCGAAGTCGTGCGCCTGGCGCTCTTCGTTCCACTTGAGGTCGGGGTCGGGCAGGGTCACGCCGAGGATGCGCGCCTGCTCGACGGCGGCGTCGATGAACTTCTGGCGCAGCTCGTCATTGCTGAAGCGCTTGATGCCCCAGCGCATCGACTGCGCGCTGTTGGGCGACTGGTCGTCCGGCGGGCCGAACATCATGACCGAGGGCCACCACCAGCGGTTGACCGCGTCCTGCACCATCGCCTTCTGCGCCGCGGTGCCGTGCGTCATCATCGTCAGCAGGGCTTCGTAGCCCTGGCGCTGGTGGAAGCTCTCCTCGCGGCAGATGCGGATCATGGCGCGCGCATACGGTGCGTAGGAGCAGCGGCAGATCGGCACCTGGTTCATGATGGCCGCGCCATCGACCAGCCAGCCGATGGTGCCCATGTCGGCCCAGGTGAGCGTGGGGTAGTTGAAGATCGAGCTGTACTTGGCCTTACCGCTGTGCAGCGCGTCGAACATCTGGTCGCGCGAGGTGCCCAGCGTTTCGGCGGCCGCGTACAGGTACAGCCCGTGGCCGCCTTCGTCCTGCACCTTGGCCAGCAGGATGGCCTTGCGCTTGAGCGTGGGCGCGCGGCCGATCCAGTTGCCTTCGGGCAGCATGCCGACGATCTCCGAATGCGCATGCTGGCTGATCTGGCGCACCAGCGTCTTGCGGTAGTGCTCGGGCATCCAGTCCTTCGCCTCGATGAAGTCGCCGGCATCGATGTGCGCGTCGAAGCGCTCCTCGAGCCGCATTTCCTCGGCGGAGCGCACGGCTTTCTTCTGCTTGCCGTCGCCTGCGTCCTTGCCCATGGTGTCCATTGCCTGGGTGTACATGTGCGTGTCCTTTCTGTGCGGTGTGTGGGCGCGCGGGCGGCTCAGCGCGGGCGCGTGTCGATCACGCGGCGGGCCTTGCCGGTCTGCGTGCGTTCCATTTCGTCGGGGCCGTGCACGACCACGCGGGTGGAGATGCCGATGAGCGTCTTCACGCGGTGCTGCACCCAGTCGGAGATGGCGTTGCGGTCGGCCGCGGCGGCCTCGTGCGGTGTGAGTTCGCAGTGCACCTCGACCTGGTCGAGCAGGCCTTCGCGGCTCACGCGCACCTGGTACAGGCCGGTGAGCGCGCTGTGCGCGAGCACGATCTCTTCGACCTGCGTGGGAAAGACGTTGACGCCGCGGATGATCATCATGTCGTCGCTGCGCCCGACGATCTTGCCCATGCGGCGGAACGAACGCGAGGTGGGCGGCAACAGGCGCGTGAGGTCGCGCGTGCGGTAGCGCACGATCGGCATGGCCTCCTTGCTGAGCGAGGTGAAGACCAGCTCGCCTTCCTCGCCGTCGGCCTTGAGCTCGCCGGTGTCGGGGTCGATGATCTCGGGATAGAAGTGGTCTTCCCAGATCACGGGGCCATCCTTGCTCTCGACGCATTCGCTGGCCACGCCCGGGCCCATCACTTCGGACAGGCCGTAGATGTCGACCGCATCGAGGCCGGCCTTGGCTTCGATGTCGCGGCGCATGGCCTCGGTCCACGGCTCGGCGCCGAAGATGCCGATCCGGAGCGAGCTGTCCTTGGCATCGAGGCCCTGGCGCTCGAACTGCTCGATGATCACCTGCATGTAGCTGGGCGTGACCATGATGATGTCGGGCTTGAAGTCCTGAATGAGTTGCACCTGCTTCTCGGTCTGGCCGCCCGACATCGGGATGACGGTGCAGCCCGCGCGCTCGGCGCCGTAGTGCGCGCCAAGGCCGCCGGTGAAGAGGCCGTAGCCGTACGACACGTGCACCATGTCGCCGGCACGGCCACCCGCGGCGCGGATGGAGCGCGCGACCAGGTCGGCCCAGGTGTCGATGTCCTTCAGCGTGTAGCCGACCACGGTCGGCTTGCCGGTGGTGCCCGACGAGGCATGGATGCGCGCCACCTGCGCGCGCGGCACGGCGAACATGCCGAAGGGGTAGTTGTCGCGCAGGTCGGTCTTCACCGTGAACGGAAACTTCGAGAGGTCGGCGAGCGACTTCAGGTCATGAGGGTGCACGCCCTTGGCATCGAAGGCCCGGCGGTAGTGCGGCACGTGGTCGTAGGCGCGCTGCAGCGTGGCGCGCAGGCGCTGGATCTGCAGCGCGGTGATCTCGTCGCGGCTCGCGGTTTCGATGGGCTCGAGCTCGCCGGGGGCAGGGTGTCTGGCTGTCATGGGCTTGTGTCTCCTCAGGCGGCAACGGCGGGGCGGCCCTTGGCGGTGTAGGAACGGCCGCGGAACATGGCGACGCGCTCGCCGCGCTGGTTGGTGATCTCGGTGTCGTACACGCCGGTGCGGCCGGCCTTCGACACTTCGAAGCAGCGTGCGGTGAGCACGTCGCCTTCGCGTGCCGGTGCGATGAAGTCGATCGAGAAGCCCGAGGCCACCGTGAGCTCGTTGTACGAGTTGCAGGCGAAGGCAAAGGTGGAATCAGCCAGCGTGGCCATGAAGCCGCCGTGGCAGATGGCGTGGCCATTGAGCATGTCGGTGCGCACGCGCATCTCGAGGGTGGCCTGGCCAGGGCCGACCTCGACGATGCGCATGCCGAGGCCCTTGGAGGCGTTGTCGTTCGCGAACATGCCGTCGCGGACGTACTCGGCGGTTTGCTGGGGGGTGCGGGTGGTGTCGGTCATTCTTGGGTTCCGCTTGTGCCGGGCTTTGTCTCCGGGGCTTCGGGGCGCTGTTGTTCGGGGCGCGTGCACAGGCCACCGGGTACTCCCCTCCGCGAATGTCCCCCGGCTTCGCCTCCTCCTTTATTTCGCTGCGGGGAGCACCCGATGCCCTGTGCACGATGGGCGCTGCCGTGGTGCTGGCCGATCAACGACTGCTCCGCATAACGCTTCCGCTGATGGGGTGCCTTGCGCAGCGAAATCAAGGGGGAGGCCGCAGGCCGGAGGACATTCGCGGAGCAAGGTACCCCGTCGGCGGGAGCGCGCCCCGAACGGCAGCGCCCTGAATGACCCTCGCCGCGATGAATAGAAAAACAAGGCTTCATCTCAGCGGTCCTTGAACACTGGCGCGCGCTTGGCGCGGAAGGCCTCGACGCCCTCGCGGTAGTCGCCACCATTGCCCATCTCGCGTTGGATGCGCGCTTCTTCGGCCAGCGCTGCATCGAGGTCCAGGCCCTGTGCCGCCGCCATGGCCTGGCGCGTGGCGACCAGGGCGCGGGTCGGCATGGTGGCCAGCTTCGAGGCGAGCGCGGCGGCCGTTTCGGGCAGTGCCGCGTCGTCCACGCACTGCCAGATCAGGCCGATGCGCGCGGCCTCCTCGGCCGGCAGCTTGTCGCCCAGCATCGCCATGCCCAGCGCGCGCGCCGAGCCCACGAGCCGCGGCAGCAGCCAGGTGCCGCCGGTGTCGGGCACGAGGCCGATCCTGGTGAAGGCCTGGATGAAGCTGGCCGAGCGGCCGGCCACGACAAGGTCGCAGCACAGCGCGATGTTGGCGCCCGCGCCGGCGGCCACGCCGTTGACGGCGGCGACCACGGGCACCGGCATCGAGCGCAGGCGCGCGACGAGCGGGGCGTAGTAAGCGGAGATGACGTGGCCCAGGTCCTTGGGCGCGGCACCGGGCGCGGGGTCGGGCGCGACCGAGGGATCGGCCAGGTCCTGCCCGGCGCAGAAGGCGCGGCCCGCACCCGTGAGCAGCAGGCAGCGCACCTGCGGATCGCCGGCCGCAAGGTCCAGCGCCGCCATCAGTTCGCCATGCATTTCGGTCGTGAAGCTGTTGAGCGCCGCGGGGCGATTGAGGCTCAGCGTGCGAACGGCACCGGCATCGCTGGTGAGAACTAAAGGTTCTGGCATGGGCTTGTCTCTGATCCTTAAACACTATTGACCGACCGTCCGGTAGATTTTAAGATCGAGCTCGATGCCAGCACAAGCGGGTGGCTTCAGGGCAAACCCTGAGCCCGCAACAAAGGAGACCGATCGAATGCCCAGCTACTCCATCGACGGCGTGATTCCCGTCGTCGACCCGACGGCTTATGTGCACCCCAGCGCCGTGCTGATCGGCGACGTGATCGTCGGGCCCGGCTGCTATGTCGGCCCCTGCGCCAGCCTGCGCGGCGATTTCGGCCGCATCGTGCTGCAGGAGGGCTCCAACGTGCAGGACCACTGCTGCATCCACGGTTTTCCGGACCAGGACACGGTGGTCGAGGTCAACGGCCACATCGGCCACGGCGCGATCCTGCACAGCTGCATCGTGCGGCGCGATGCGCTGGTGGGCATGAATGCGGTGGTGATGGACGAGGCCGAGATCGGCGAGCAGGCCATCGTGGCGGCCTGCGCCTTCGTGCCGGCCGGCATGAAGGTGCCGGCGCGCTCGCTGGTGGCGGGCATTCCGGCCAAGGTGAAGAAGATGCTGAGCGAGGAAGAAATCGCCTGGAAGCTCGAAGGCACGCAGACCTACCAGGCGCTCACCGTGCGCAGCCTGGCCAGCCTGCGCGAGGTCGCGCCGCTGCAGC
This sequence comes from Variovorax sp. 01N425, assembly GCF_056399465.1. Classification (NCBI taxonomy): domain Bacteria; kingdom Pseudomonadati; phylum Pseudomonadota; class Betaproteobacteria; order Burkholderiales; family Comamonadaceae; genus Variovorax; species Variovorax sp. 01N425. The sequence continues at coordinate 17,620 of NZ_JBFTRJ010000032.1, forward strand.
AGACGGAACCCGGCCGCCCGCGCCTGCCCGCCACCGAGGTGCGCTCGCTGATCGCGACGCGGCGCGGCTAGCTTCGTGCAAGATCGCGGGTTGCCCGCAACAACTGCCAATCAATCAAGGAAGAAAGAAGACCCGATGCCGCGTGGAAGATCCGCCACCTATGACGACCAGCGCGAGTTCATCCTTGCGCAGGCCGCCCAGCTGTTCGCGCGCCGCGGCTATCCCGCCACCTCGATGAACCAGGTGGCCGAGGCCTGCAATCTCTCGAAGGCCACGCTCTACCACTACTACAAGGACAAGAGCAGCCTCCTGATCAGCATCGCCGAGACGCATGTGTCCAAGCTCGCCGCGCTGGTGGCCGAGGAAGAGGCCTCGACTCACACTGACGAGGAGCGCCTGCGCCGCTTCATCTACCGCATCGTCGAGGAATACGCCGGCGCACAGGACGCCCACCGCGTGCTGACCGACGACGTGCGCTTTCTGGAAGAAGAAGACCGCGAGCGCGTGCTGAACCAGGAGCGCGAAGTGGTGGCGGGGTTTGCGCGTGCCGTGTCGGCCTTGCGGCCGGGCGCGCCGAGCGACGACCTCGCCAAGCCGCTGACCATGCTGCTGTTCGGCATGATCAACTGGATGTTCACCTGGATGAAGCCCGGCGGCCGGCTCGACCATGCGTCCATTGCGCCGATCGTGGCCGACCTGTTCCTGGGCGGCATCGGCGCGGTGAAGTCGCCGCCAGCACCCCAGCTGGATTCCGTCAAAGAATCCGGTTGAACCAGAGCAGTGAGAGCCCCGCCGACGCCAGCGTGAGGATGGCTGCGCCCAGCGCAAAGAGCGCCGAGATCTCGGTTTCCTTCTTCTCGACCGTGAGCCGCGAGCTCAGCGTTTCGTAGACCTTCTTCAGGTCGGCGGCGGTGCCGGCGTAGAAGTATTCGGCCTGCGTCTTGTTGGCCACGGCCTTGAGCGTTTCCTCGTCGAGCCGCACGCGCATCGACCAGCCCTCGAAGCCGATGGTCTCGCCATCGACCGTGCCCACGCCCACCGTGTAGATGCGCACGCCGCGGTCGGCTGCGGCCTTGGCGGCATCGAGCGGATCGACGCCGGTGGTGCGCTGGCCGTCGGTCAGCATGATGACGGCGGCCGAGGTGTAGGAGCCCGGCGCCACCGGTGTGAACTCCTTGGCCTGCTTTTCCGCCTGGTCGATCGGCGTGCCGCGCTGGCGGCTGGGCGCGCTGAATTGCGAGACGTCGATGCCTGCATCGGGGAACAAGGTGGCGAGCGACACCACGATCGCATTGCCCGTGGCGGTGGCGCGCTGCAGCTGGAAGCTGTCGATCGCGGTGATCAGGTCGTCGTGGTTGGTGGTGGGCAGCTGCGCCACCTGCGCGCTGCCCGCGAAGGCCACGATGCCCACCTTGACATGGCGCGGCAGGTCCTTGATGAAGCTCTTGGCCGCCTCTTGCGCCGCGACCAGCCGGTTGGGCAGCACGTCGGCCGCGCGCATGCTGCCCGACACGTCCATCGCCAGGATGATGGTCTGCTGGTTCGACGGCAGCATCACCACCGCCATCGGGCGCGCGGCGGCCACCAGCATCGCGGCCATGGCCAGCAGGAACAGGAACGGCGGAATGTGCCGGCGCACGCTCTGGCCGGCGCCCATGGCCTCGCGCACGATCGACAGGCTCGCATAGCGCATCGCGAGCTTCTTCTTGCGGCGGATCAGCCAGATGTAGAGCAACACCAGCAGCGGCAGGGCCGCCAGCAACCAGAGGAATTGAGGCCAGAGAAATGTCATGCTGCCACCGCCTTCATGCTGCCCGGGCCGATGCGCATGCGGCGCTTGCGCAGGTCGGCGAAACGAACGATGGCTTCCACCAGGTCGTCGCTGGTCGAAAGCTCCAGTGCGTCGACACCCGCTTTCGATAGCGAGGCGCGCAGCGTGGCCTCGCGCTCGGCGGCCAGCCGCGCGAAGCGCTTGCGGAAGCCGGCGTCGTGCGTGTCGACCCAGAGCTGCTCGCCGGTTTCCGCGTCGCGCAGCGGCACCAGGCCGAGGTCGGGCAGCTCGAGTTCGAGCGGGTCGAACAGGCGCACGGCAATGACTTCATGCCGCTGCACCAGCTGGCCGAGCGGGCGTTCCCAGCCGGGCTCGCTCAGGAAGTCGGACACCACGAACACGGTGGAGCGGCGCGGCATCAGCGTGGCGGCCGATTTCAGCAGGTCGGCCAGGCGCGTCATGCCTTTTTGCGCGGGCGCGGCCTCGGCCTTGCCGGCGCGGCGCTCCATCGCATGCAGCAGGTGCAGCACGTGGCGGCGGCCGCTGCGCGGCGGAATCACCGCCTCGAGGTCGGTGCCGTAGACCAGTGCGCCCACCCGGTTGCCGTGGCGCGTGAGCAGGCGCGCGAGCACGCCGACGAAGCCGGCGGAGATTTCGCGCTTGGCCTTGAGGCCGGAGCCGAAGTCGACCGAGCGGCTCAGGTCGAGCACGAACCAGGCCGCCATCTCGCGGTCTTCGGTGAAGACGCGCACATGCGGCGTCTGCAGGCGGGCGGTGACGTTCCAGTCGATGTGGCGCACGTCGTCGTGGTGCTGGTATTCGCGCAGGTCGGCCAGGTCGAGCCCGGTGCCGCGCATCAGCGTGCGGTAGTCGCCCTGCAGCAGGCCATCGAGGCGGCGGATCACGGTCCATTCGAGCCGGCGCAGCGCGCGTTCCGTTCCACCGGCCTCGGCGATGAGCCGTTCGTCGTTCGCGGCCGCAGGGGCCTTACGCCACCAGCTTTTCATAGGAAGCCGGGGAACACCGCGGAACCGGCTTTGCCGGGCCGCCGGTGTTGCCCCCTTGAGGGGGGAGTCGAGCTACACGAAGTGAGCGAGGGACGGGGGTGGGTCATTTCAGGCCACCAGCTTTTCATGTTCGAGCGGTTTGGGAGGAGCGGGAACGGCCTTCATGATCTTCTCGACCAGGCCGTCGGGTGTGAGGCCTTCGGACAAGCCTTCGTAGGAAAGCGTCACGCGGTGGCGCAGCACGTCGGGCACCAGCGCGGTCATGTCCTCGGGCAGGGCGTAGCTGCGGCCGCGCAGCAGCGCGAGTGCGCGTGCGCCTTCGGTCAGGCTGATGCTCGCGCGCGGGCTCGCGCCGAAGGTGATGAAGCGGCGCATGTCCTTCAGGCCGTGCTTGTCGGGCGTGCGCGTGGCCGACACCAGCTTGACCGCGTACTGGATGAGCGAGGGATCGACGTACACGCGCCGCGCCTCGGCCTGCAGGGTGGCGAGCTGCTCGGTGGTCGCCACCGGATTGACCTCGACCAGCGAGCCGATCACGCGCTGGACGATGACGAACTCTTCCTCGTCGCTCGGGTAGTCGACCAGCACCTTCATCATGAAGCGGTCGACCTGCGCCTCGGGCAGCGGATAGGTACCCTCGGTTTCGATGGGGTTCTGCGTGGCCATCACCAGGAAGGGGCGCGGCACCTTGTGCGTCTCGCCGGCAATGGTGACCTGGCGCTCCTGCATCACTTCGAGCAGCGCGCTCTGCACCTTGGCCGGCGCGCGGTTGATTTCGTCGGCCAGAAGCAGGTTGGCGAACACCGGGCCCAGCGAGGTGCTGAACTCGCCGGTCTTCTGGTTGTAGATGCGCGTGCCCACCAGGTCGGCCGGCACGAGGTCGGGCGTGAACTGGATGCGCTTGAACTGTCCGCGCACGGTGTCGGCCAGCGTCTTGATGGTGAGCGTCTTCGCAAGGCCCGGCACGCCCTCGACCAGCAGGTGCCCGCCCGCGAGCATGGCCACCATCACGCGCTCCAGGAAGCGGTCCTGGCCCACCACCACGCGCTTGACCTCGTAGAGGATCTGCTCCATCAGCTCGGCCGTGGCGGGAGAGGTGGAAAAGGGGTTCTCTGTGCTCATGCGGGGCCTCTCGGTAAACAACAATCGAAAGCGTCGGGGGATGTTCCTGGCTAGAACGGCGGCGAGCCCGCGGCCGAGGCCGCGTTCTCTATGGGCACCGCAAAGCCGATGCCGATGAAGGTGCGCTGCTGCGTGGGGTTGAGGATGGCGGTGACGATGCCCAGCACCTCGCCGTCCATGTTGATCAGCGGGCCGCCCGAGTTTCCGGGGTTGGCAGCGGCGTCGAACTGGATCAGGTTGCCCAGTTCCTGCTTGCCTTCGGGCGAGCGGAACGAGCGCTTCAGGCCCGACACCACGCCGGCCGACACCGAGGGGCCGATGCCGAACGGAAAGCCGACCGCGGCCACCTGGTCGCCGGGCTGCAGGTCTGCGGTCGAGCGCATGACGGCGGGAATCAGGTCGTCGGGGATCTTCTGGGCCTGCAGCACCGCGAGGTCGTTCTCGGGCTGCACGCCGGTGATGGTGGCCACGGCCTCGAGTCCGTCGGAGAAGGTGACCTTGATGGTCTCGGCGCCGGCCACGACGTGCAGGTTGGTGAGGATCACGCCCTTGTCGACGATGACCACCCCGGTGCCCACGCCGCGCTCGACCTCGCCCGGAGGCGCATCGGCTTCGGGCGGCTTGCCCTTGGCCATGTTGCGGCCGCGCTTCTGGGTCTTGGCCTCGGGCGTGGCCTTCTCGGGGCCGTAGCCGACCACCCGCACCACCGAGGGCCGCACGATCTCGGCGGCCTTTGCGGCGGGCGAGGGCAGCGTGTGGGTCTGCAGCGTGCGCAGCACGGCCGAATCGATGTCTTTCTGCGTCAGCGCCTTGCCCTGCCGGGGCCACCAGGTGGCGCCGCCTGCAACCAGCGCGGCGCACAGCACCAGCAGGAATGCGAAGCTGCGCCGGCCCGGCTGCCAGCCGGCCTTCGCGTGCGGCGGGGGTGGCGCGCCATTGCCTGCTGCGCCCTCGGGCGACGGCACGGCAGCCTCTTGGGCCGCGGAATCGGCCGCTTGAGGCAGCGTGCGGGGCGAACGGCTGTAGAAAGCGGGCCTGCGCATCGGGGCACCTCCGGCAAGGGATGACGGGTCAGTAGGGAGTCACAGTAGCACGCTTTCTTCTGCCTTGCATCCCTTCGGGCATCATCTGGCCATGGCTGTTTTTGTCGATACCCACTGCCACCTCGATGCGCCCGAATTCGGTGCGGAAATGCCGCTCGTGCGTGCACGGGCCGCCGAAAGGGGCGTGGTGCTGTGCGTCATTCCCGCGGTGGCGGTCTTCAACTTTGCGACCGTGCGCGAGCTCGCGCGGGTGCAGGGCGACGCCTATGCGCTGGGCATCCACCCGCTGTGCACCGGCAATGCAGAGGAGGCCGACCTGGAGGCACTCGATGCCGAGCTTGCCGCGCACCGCGGCGATCCGCGGCTGGTTGCGGTCGGCGAGATCGGCCTCGACTACTTCGTGGAAGGGCTGGACAGCGACAAGCAACAGCACTTCTTTCACACTCAGTTGCAACTCGCGCGCAAATACGATCTGCCGGTGCTCATCCACGTGCGCCGCTCGGTCGACAAGGTGCTCAAGCACCTGCGGCAGACCGCGGCCGGCCGGCCGTGGCAGGGCATTGCCCATGCGTTCAACGGCAGCGAGCAGCAGGCCGCGTCCTGCATCGGGATCGGCCTGAAGCTGGGCTTCGGCGGCGCCGTGACCTTCGACCGCGCATTGCAGCTGCGGCGGCTGGCGGCCACGCTGCCGCTCGAATCGATGGTGATGGAAACCGATGCACCCGACATCCAGCCGCATTGGCTCTACCGCACCCAGGCGCAGCGCGCGGCCGGCGAAGCGCAGGGCCGCAACGAGCCAGGCGAGCTGCCGCGCATCGCCGAAGTGGTGGCGCGGCTGCGCGGCATCGGCATCAATGAACTGGCCGAAGCCACCACCCGCAATGCGCTCGCGGCGCTGCCGCGGCTCGAAGGCCTCCTGTCCTTGTCGGAAGGCCGGCCGCACACCGCGTAGGCCGACATCCCGTCTTGCGATGGCGCAACGAAGCCTGCGGGTTTGCTGTCATCCTCGGTGCTCGAAGCGGCGTTTCTTGTCCAGTGGCAAGTTCGTCACTCCAGCATCTCATCCCAAAAGGAGCTTTCGCATGAACACATCTTTCATCCGCACCGTGCCTGTCGTGCTCGCCCTCGCGCTGGCCTCCATCGGCGTGTCCGCCGTGGCCCAGACCACCGCCGCTCCGGCCACCGCAGCGCCGGCGCCAGCCACCGCGGAGCCCAGCACCACCGAGAAGGTGAAGGAAGCCGGCAAGGACGCGGTCGATGCCACCAAGCGCACGACCAAGAAGGCCGTGAACGCCACCGAGCGCGGCACCAAGAAGGCCTGGAACGCGACCAAGCGCACCACCAAGAAGGCCACCAATGCCACCAAGAGCGTGGCTGCCAAGACCGGCGACGCCGTTGAAACCGCCGGCCACAAGACGGCCGACGGCATGCGCAGCGCCGGCAAGGCGATCGGCGAGAAGGTGCCCGGCACCGCCGAGAACGAAGCCGCCAAGAAGTAATCGGAATTCGCCTTTAGAAAAACCCGCTTCGGCGGGTTTTTTCATGGGCGGGCGACAGTGCCAAGATAGAGCCTGTCCATGAACCCACCCAACGCATCCGACACCGGCAGCCCCGTGCTCACGGGCCTGGCCCCCATCGTCTCTCCCGCCACCGTCGTACTGATCCTGGGCAGCTTCCCGGGCGTGCGCTCGCTCGAACTGCAGCAGTACTATGCGCATCCGCAAAATCAGTTCTGGAAAATCTTGCAAGCCGTTTGGCCCCACCATCCGCTCCCCATGGGCGCAGACAGCTATCCCGAGAAGAAAAAGTGGCTGCTCGAGCGCGGCCTGGGCGTGTGGGACGTGTACGCGGCCTGCGAGCGCGAGGGCAGCCTCGACTCCGCCATCCGCGCGCCCGTGGCCAACGACATCGCGGGCCTGCACCTGCCCCGGCTCGCGGCCATTGCGCACAACGGCGGCGAGAGCTTCAAGCATGCGCGCCACACGCGCACCCTCGGGGTGCCGGTCTACCAGCTGCCTTCCACCAGCCCCGCCAACGCGTCGTGGAGCTTCGAGCGCAAGCTCGAAGCCTGGCGCAAGGTCTTCGACGCCCACCACCTTCTTTGATGGCCACGAGCAAAACTCCCGTTCTCCCCGAAGTCAACTTTTCCGATTGGGGCGACATCCGCTACCTGCACCTGGGCACCGAATGGGTCCAGGGCTCGATGAAGCTCGACGCGCCGTTCGAGATCGAGCTCGAATACGTGCAGCGCATGATGGCCTGGCTGCTGTTCGCCGACCCCAAGAGCGTGGCCAGCCGCCATGCCATGCAGCTGGGCCTCGGCGCGGCCACGCTCACCAAGTTCTGCCGCAAGACGCTGCGCATGCGCACCACCGCGGTGGAACTGAATCCGCAGGTGGTGTCGGCCTGCCGCGGCTGGTTCAAGCTGCCGGCCGACGACCCGAAGCTGCGCGTGGTCATTGCCGATGCCGCGCAGGAGATCCGCAAGCCCGAATGGCAGGGCACGGTCGATGCGCTGCAGGTCGACCTCTACGACCATGAAGCCGCCGCGCCGGTGCTCGACAGCGAAGACTTCTACGCCGACTGCCGCGCGCTGCTCACCGAGGACGGCTGCATGACGGTCAATCTCTTCGGCCGCTCGTCGAGCTACGAGCGCAGCCTCGAGAAAATCGCCGGTGCATTCGGCGCCGATGCGGTCTGGGCCTTCAAGCCGACGCGCGAAGGCAACACGGTGGTGCTGGCGCAGCGCGCACCCAGCCGGCCCAAGCGCGAAGCCCTTGCCGAGCGCGCCCAAACGATCCAGACTCGATGGGCCCTGCCCGCGCCCAAATGGCTGCGCGTGTTCAAACCGCTGAATCCCACCCTCACCCGACCGTCCGGCCCATGAGCGCTGTTTCCGCCCCCGCATCCCTGGCCGCCCGCCACGAAGGCCCGCTCGACCTGCGCCGCCTGATCGAATGGCTCGCCGCCGACGGCGTGATTTCTCCGGTGGAAGCCAAGCGCACCATCGCGCGCTGCGCCCAGGCCGAGAGCCGGCAGGCGCCGCTGGTGCGGCTGGCCAACGTGGCCATGACGCGCGAGAGCGACGGCAAGCCGCTCGACCTCGAAATGCTCACGCAGTGGCTCTCCGGCCGCGCCGGGCTTGCCTACCTGCGCATCGATCCGCTCAAGGTCGACGTGGGCAAGGTCGCCGACACCATGAGCGCGGCCTACGCCGAGCGCCACAAGGTGCTGCCGGTGCAGGTGCTGCCCAACGAGGTGGTGGTGGCCACGGCCGAACCCTTCCTGACCGACTGGATCGCCGAGGTGGAACGCCAGTCGCGCCGCACCGTGCGCCGCGTGGTGGCCAACCCCACCGACATCCAGCGCTACACGGCCGAGTTCTTTGCGCTCGCCAAGTCGGTGCGCGCCGCGCAGAAGGCCGGCGGCAACACCGGCGGCGCGAGCTTCGAGCAGCTGGTGGAGCTGGGCAAGAGCACCAAGCAGCTCGACGCCAACGACCAGAGCGTGGTGCAGGTGGTCGACTGGCTCTGGCAATACGCCTTCGACCAGCGCGCGAGCGACATCCACCTGGAGCCGCGGCGCGAGCAGGGCGTGATCCGCTTTCGCATCGACGGCATCCTGCACCCGGCCTACCAGATGCCCATGGGCGTGATGAACGCGATGGTGTCGCGCATCAAGCTGCTGGGCCGCATGGACGTGGTCGAGAAGCGCCGCCCGCTCGATGGCCGCATCAAGACGCGCAACATGCGCGGCGACGAAGTCGAAATGCGCCTTTCCACCCTGCCGACCGCCTTCGGCGAGAAGATGGTGATGCGCATCTTCGACCCCGACACCGCGGTGAAGGACCTCGACGCGCTCGGCTTCGCGCAGCACGACGCGCAGCGCTGGGAACAGCTCGTCACGCGGCCCAATGGCATCATCCTGGTGACCGGGCCCACGGGCTCGGGCAAGACCACCACGCTGTACTCCACGCTCAAGCGCGTGGCCACCGAAGAGGTCAACGTGAGCACGGTGGAAGACCCGATCGAGATGATCGAGCCTTCGTTCAACCAGACGCAGGTGCAGCCGCAGCTCGATTTCGGTTTTACCGAAGGCCTGCGCGCGCTGATGCGGCAGGACCCGGACATCATCATGGTCGGCGAGATCCGCGACCTTGCCACGGCCGAGATGGCGGTGCAGGCCGCGCTCACCGGCCACCTGGTGTTCAGCACGCTGCACACCAACGACGCGCCAAGCGCCATCACGCGGCTGATGGAACTCGGCGTGCCTTCCTACCTCATCAACGCCGTGATGCTCGGCGTGCTGGCCCAGCGGCTGGTGCGCACGCTGTGCCCCAACTGCAAGCAGCCCGACGACACGGTCACGCGCGAGAAGCTCGAGACCATCGTCAAGCCCTGGCAGATCACCGGTTCGGTGCGCGCCTACAAGCCCGTGGGCTGCGTCGACTGCCGCATGACCGGCTACATGGGCCGCATGGGCCTGTACGAGCTGCTGAGCATCAGCGAGGACTTCAAGGCCCAGGTCACCAAGGAGCCCAACCTGGCCGGGCTGCGCCGCCAGGCCGTGATCGACGGCATGCGCCCGCTGCGCCTGGCCGGGGCGCTGCGCATCGCCGAAGGCGTCACCACCATCGAGGAAGTGCTGAGCGCGACGCCGCCGCTGGAGTGAAGCAGCGGCCGGGCCCCCGGGGTTATCCCTAGGCTTTCGGTTAGTGGAATCCACATCGAGCTGACCACCAGCTGACCAGACAATCTCGCATCGAAATTTGTTCGAGGAGACTGTTCGTGAAAATCAAGAGTCAGAAAGACTTTTTCTCGGGTCTGATGTTTACGGTCGTGGGCGTGGCGTTCGCATGGGGCGCCACCACCTACAGCGTAGGCAGCGGCGCCCGCATGGGGCCGGGTTATTTCCCGTTGATGCTGGGCATCCTGATGGCCGTCATCGGCCTGGGGATCATGTTCAGCGGCCTGACCGTCGAAACCACCGACGGCGAAAAGATCGGCAAGTGGGCCTGGAAGCAGGTCGTGTTCATCCTGGGCGCCAATCTCGCGTTCGGCATCCTGCTGGGCGGCCTGCCGAGCCTCGGCGTGCCGGCCATGGGAATGATCATCGCCATCTACGCGCTCGTGATCATCTCGAGCCTGGCGGGCCATGAGTTCAAGCTTCCCAGCGTGCTGATCCTGGCCACCGTGCTGGCCGTCGGCAGCTATGTCGCCTTCATCTGGGCGCTGAAGCTGCAGATCCAGGTCTGGCCGACCTTCATCACCGGTTGAGAAGAAAGCGCGCAAATGGAATTGTTTGAACACCTCTCGATGGGTTTTGGCGTTGCCTTTACCTTCACCAACCTGCTGTACTGCCTGGTCGGCTGCATCCTGGGCACCCTGATCGGCGTGCTGCCGGGCATCGGCCCGGTCGCGACCATCGCGATGCTGCTGCCCGCCACCTACGCGCTGCCGCCCGTGTCGGCGCTGATCATGCTGGCCGGCATCTACTACGGCGCGCAGTACGGC
>NZ_JBFTRJ010000033.1:0-27013 GCF_056399465.1 Variovorax sp. 01N425
CATCTTGCCGGTGAAGGTCATGGTGGGCCAGGTCAGGCCCGGCGGCACCGTCTCGACGTTCTGGAACAGGCGCGGGAAGCGGCCGATCTCGCTGGCCTTGTCCTGTTCGCCGCGCTCCACGATCAGGTCGCGCGTGTCCTGGCTGGCCAGGATGTGCTCGGCACCGTAGCCGGCCGCGCCCAGCACGCGCACCGCGTGGTAGTGCGTGAGCACCACGTACTTGATGGGCTTGTCGGTCACCTCGCGGATGCGGCGCACCACGTCGGCCGCCATGGCGGGCGTGGCCTGGGTGTCGGCCACCAGCACGCAATCGTCGCCGATCACGATGCCGGTGTTGGGGTCGCCCTCGGCCGTGTAGGCCCAGGCGTGTTCCGAGATCTGGCTGAAGGTGATCTTCTTCTCTTCCATGTCGGCCTGGCTGGCGAACTTCTTGGCTTGGCTCATCGTGTGTCTCCGTCGGGTGGATCGAAATTTGAGTTCGTCTAAAGCAAATGAATTTGCGGTTAACGAATTCCTGGAGTGTAAGCCCGAGATCAGTTCATGTCTAATCCCTTCTTCATGAACGAACAACCAGACGCCAAGGCGGGCCATGGCAGCCAATGACAACGACCGCGCCGCCCAGCGCGGCATCCAGAGCATCGAAGTGGGTGGCCAGCTGCTGCGCGCGCTGGTGCACCACGGCCGGCCGATGGCGCTGAAAGACCTGGCGCGCGAAGCCGACATGACGGCCGCCAAGGCCCATCCCTACATGGTGAGCTTCGGGCGGCTCGGTCTGATCGAGCAGGACCGCGCCAGCGGCCACTATCTGCTCGGCCCGCTGGCCTTGCAACTGGGGCTCATCAGCCTGCAGCAGGCCGACCCGGTGCACATTGCGACGCCGCTGATCGCCGAGGTGGCGCAGCGCATCGGCCACACGGTGGCGCTCGCGGTCTGGGGCGCGCGCGGCGCCACCATCGTGCGCACGGCCGAATCGCCGTCGCCGGTGCACGTGAACATGCGGCACGGCACGGTGTTCTCGCTCACCAACACGGCCTCGGGCCGGGTCTTTGCCGCCTACCTGCAGGCCGATGCGGTGCGGCAGCTGCTCGACGCCGAGCGCCAGCGCCAGAAGCAGCGCAAGGCCGGCGAAGAGCCGCCCGCGGCCGGCATGCCGCCGCAGCCGCCGCTGCCTTCGTGGGGCGAATTCGAGCGCCAGCTGCAGGAAGTGCGCACGCACGGCATCAGCCGCTCCGAAGGCGAGGTGATCGAGGGCGTGAGCGCCATGGCGGCGCCGGTGTTCGACCACACGGGCGCCATCGTGCTGTCGGTCACGGCCATCGGCCCGGCCGCCATCTTCGACACCGCCTGGGACGGCGAAATCGCACGCGCGCTCAAGGCCTGCGCGGGCACGGTGTCCGCGCGGCTGGGCGCAACGTCTGCCGGAAGAAAGGCTTCCGCACCGCTGGATCCATGAGCAGCCTGGGCACCGCTTCTTCTTCCACACCGCCCGTCGAATCCGCCATTGCCCTGCTGGGCGGCGCCCGGCGCATCGCCGTGCTGTCGGGCGCGGGGCTGTCCAAGGCTTCGGGCATTCCGACCTACCGCGACGCCGACGGCCTCTGGATGAACCAGAACGCGCTGCAGTTCTCCCACGCCGAAGACCTGCAGCGCGACCCCAAGGGCTTCACCCGCTTCTGGGCCCGGCGGCTTTCCACCGTCGAGGCCGCGCAGCCGAACCCCGGCCATGCGGCGCTCGCACTGCTGCAGCGGCTGCGCCCCGCCACGCGGCTCATCACGCAGAACGTCGACGGCCTGCTCTCGATCGCGGGCGGGCTGGACGTGCTCGAACTGCACGGCTCGCTGCGCCGCTGGCGCTGCGACCACTGCGGCAACCGCCGCGGGCCCTGGCCCTTTCACCGCTGCATGCGCTGCGCCTCGCGCGCCCGGCCCGACGTCGTGATGTTCGGCGAGATGCTGAACCCAGGCGTGCTGCACGACGCCCAGGTGGCGGCGCAGGAATCGGACGTGTTCATGGTGGTCGGCAGCACGGCGGTGGTCTACCCGGCGGCCGAGCTGCCGCAGCTGGCGATGTCGCGCGGCGCGCGGCTGATCACGCTCAACATGGAGCCGCTGCCGCAACTGGACGCGGCGGCGGCGGTGGTCCTGCGCGGCGCGGCGGAGGTTCTTCTGCCGCGGCTCCTGGCGGGGATCGGCGGCTGAGGGCTCGCGCTCAGCCCTTCTTGCCCCCGAGCAGCACCAGCGCCCCGCCCACCACGATGGCGGCCACGCTGGCCCAGGCCGGGAAGTTGACCTGCTGCTTTTCCTTCACCGAGAACTCCAGCGGCCCCAGCTTGGCCTGGTGCGTTTCCTTCGTGAAGCTGAAGCCGCCGAGGCCGAGGCCCGCGATGCCCGCGACGATGAGCAGGATGCCGATGATGCGTGTGGCGTTCATGGTGGGTCTCCTCCGTTGGTGGAAAAAAGCGCTTCGAGCCGAGCTTACTGCCGCGGCAGCTGGTCCACCCACTGCACGACCTCGGCCACGGCCGCGTCGGTGGCCGCGGCCAGCGCCTTGACGCCGCCGGGTGCATCGGCGCTCGGCGCGGGGCGGCGCACGGTGAAGCTGCGCTGGCCCAGCACGCGGTCGCCGCCGGTGGTGCCGCGGATCAGCGTGGCGCGCAGGCGCACCAGGCCGGCGCTGCTGCTGGCCGATTCGAAGTAGTGGCTGAACTCGTCGAGCGAGATGCGCAGCGTGTCGGGCACCTTGCCCTCGGCGCGCGCAATGGTCGCGCTTTCTTCCGGGCCGAGCACGGTGCGCCGCTCGGCGAGCGCCTCGCGCAGCCGCTGGCGCAGCAGCTGCGCCGGCGCCAGGCTCCAGCGCGACTGGCCGTAGGGGCGCAGCTCGTTGGCATCGGCATAGCCGAGCCGGTAGAGGATCTGCGTGCTGTCGAGCCGCGTGTTGCTCTCGATCTCGGCCAGCGCGAGCGTGGGCAGCGCGGCCGCGGGCGGGTTGGCGGCTGGGGCCGGCGCGGCCGGCCCGGGTCCGAAGTCGTACAGCGTGGCGCGCGCGGGCTTGTCGGGCAGGGCGCTGCAGCCCGCAAGCAGCAGCGTAAGGCCGGCGCAGGCGGCCAGGCGCGGAGGGAGGCGAAGGATGGCGTTCTTCTTCATCATGGTCATCATCACGTTCAGGGACGTGCCAGCGAATGGGTGGAGGGCGGCGCCGAAAAACCGGGCTCGCCGGGCCCGGCAGCGGTGCCGCCGTTGCCGAACAGCAGCGACTGCGGGTTGTCGTTGATGCTGTCGGCCGCGCGGCCGAGCCGGCGCACCGCGCGCGAGGTGTCGTCGGCCACGCGGTTCACGCGCGGCAGCGTGGCGGCGTTGAACGAATCGACCGATTGCGCGAGCGCCTTGGTGCCCTCGCTCAGCCGCTCGATCGGGCCATCGGGCGCGTTGAGCCGGCCCACGGTGGTGTTGAAGTTGTTGGCCACGCGCGAGACGTCGCCGGCCGCGGTCTTCACCGAAGACAGCGTGTTGGGCAGCGCCGCCAGCGCCGGGTTCAGCCCGGTCTTCACCGTGTTGTCGAGCTGCTTGAGCAGCGTGTTGGCGCTGGCCGAGGCCGCCGCGATGTTCTCCAGCGCATCGGCCGCGCGCTTCTGGTTGTCGTCGCTCAGCAGCTGGTTGGCGCGCTTGGTCGCCTCGTCGACCTGGTTGACGATGGCTTCGCCGCGGTCCTGCAGCTGCGCCAGCATCGAGGGCTTGAGCGGAATGCGCGGCGGATCCTCGTTGTTGGGCGCGAGCGCCACGTTCGATTCGCCCTTGTCGTCCAGCGCGATGAAGGCCAGGCCGGTCACGCCCTGGTAGCTCAGCGTGGCAAAGCTCGAGGTGGTGAGCGGCACGCGCTGGTCGACCGTGATGCGCACGCGCACGTTGCCCTTGGTCTTGGGGTCGAAGTCGATCGAGGTCACCTTGCCGACCGCGATGCCGCGGTAGCGCACCATGGCCTGCGGCTGCAGCCCGCTGACCGGGTCGCGCGTGGAGAGTTCGTAGGTGTTGCGCACGGTGCTGTCGCGCGTGAACCAGACCACCAGCCCCACGAGCACGGCGATGAGGCCGAGCACGAAGGCGCCGGCGGCGATGGCATGGGCTTTGTTTTCCATGGTGTGGCTACCTTTCAGCGGGCCGCGCCGGCGGGGGCCGGCGCGGCGTTGGCGGGTTTGTCATGCAGGGCCTCCAGCGCGCGCTGGCCGCGCCCGCCCAGGAAATATTCGTGGATGAACGGATGCGGATAGGCGATCACCTCGCGCGCCGAGCCGCTGACGATGACCTTGTGGTCGGCCAGCACCGCGATGCGGGTGCTCAGGTCGAACAGGGTGTCCAGGTCGTGCGTGACCATCACCACCGTCAGGCCCAGCTCGCGGTGCAGGCCGCGCAGCAGGTCGCAGAAACTGTCGGAGGCCTCGGGGTCCAGGCCCGCGGTGGGTTCGTCCAGGAGCAGCAGCGGCGGGTCCATGATGAGCGCGCGCGCCAGCGCCACGCGCTTGATCATGCCGCCCGAGAGGTCGGCCGGGCTCATGTTGGCATGCCGCGGCTCCAGGCCCACCATCTGCAGCTTGACCAGCGCCGCGTTGCGGATCAGCTCGTCGGGCAGCAGCTTGAGTTCGCGCAGCGGAAAGGCGATGTTCTCGAGCACGCTGAAGGCCGAGAACAGCGCGCCGTGCTGGAACAGCATGCCCACGTTGGCCGCGCCCTTGGCGCTGAGTTCGCCGGGCGCCTGGCCCAGCACCTCGACCGTGCCCTTGGTCGGCTTCTCGAGCCCGAGGATCTGGCGCAGCAGCACCGTCTTGCCGGTGCCCGAGCCGCCCACCAGCGACAGCACCTCGCCGCGCTCGATGCGCAGCTCGAGGTCGCGGTGCACCACGACCTCGCCGTCGGCGCTCTTGAACACCGTCCAGAGCTTGCGGATGTCGACGACGACCGAAGAGTCGTTCATGCCCGGAACCCCACGCCCTTGAACAGCACCGCGAACAGTGCGTCGACCAGGATCACCGCGGTGATCGAGGTCACCACCGACGAGGTGGTGCCGCGGCCCAGGCTCTCGGTGTTGGGCTTGACCTTCATGCCGAAGTAGCAGCCGATCAGCGCAATCAAAATGCCGAACACCGCCGACTTCGCGAGCGCGAGCCAGAGGTTCGAGATCGGCACCGCGCGCGGCAGCGCCGAGAGAAAGTAGGCCGGCGAAATGTCGAGCGCGGCGTCGGCTGCGAGCATGCCGCCCAGGAGCGCCGCCATCGAGGTCCAGAGGCTGATCAGCGGCATTGCGATGGCCAGCGCCATCACGCGCGGCATCACCAGCCGGAAGCCGTGCGGAATGCCCATCACGCGCATCGCGTCGAGCTCCTCGGTCACGCGCATCACGCCGATCTGCGCCGTGATGGCCGAGCCCGAACGGCCCGCGATCAGCACCGCGGCCAGCACCGGCCCGAGCTCGCGGATCAGCGACAGCCCGAGGATGTTGACCACGAAGGCCTCGGCGCCGTACTGGCGCAGCTGCTGCGAGATCAGGTAGGCCAGCACCACGCCGATCAACAGGCCCACCAGCGCCGTGATGTGCAGCGCGGTGGCGCCGAACTGGTAAAGATGCCCCGAGAAATCGCGCCACGGCCCGCGGTGCGGCGCCCGCAGCAGCGTGCAGGCGTCGAGCGCGAGCTGGCCGATCAGCCCCACGAAGTCGCGCGCCACCTCCAGCCCGCGCGCACCGGTGTGCGAGAAATGCCGCAGCCGCTCGGCCAGCGTGGGCGGCGGCTCCTCGGGCGTGCCCACGGTGAACTGCGCCACCTGGTCGAGCACCGCCTTGTGCTGCGGCGACAGCTCCAGCGTGGCCGGCCAGCGGTGGCGCCAGTGGTCCCACAGCAGCTGCGCGCCGATGTGGTCGAGCTGTTCGATCGGGCGCAGGTCCCAGGCGCGGCCGTCGGCGGGGGGCGCGCCGGCCAGGTCCTTGGAAAGCGCCTGCCACGCGCTGCGCGACGACATGGCCAGCGTGGTCCACCGGCCACTGGCGACGGTCCAGCTGCGGCCGTCCTGCTCGCGCTCGTCGATGCGGGGCAACACGCTGTCGGCGGCGGGTGCGTCGGCAGGCGGGGTTGCTAGGGACATGATGCGGCGGTAGGGGGCGAAGTAAGAAGAAAGAGGCGGTGCGGAAGGGCGCATCGTAACCGGATGAGTCGACATTCCCGGTGCGCCGCGGCGCCGCTTCGCGTAGGGCGGAACGCCGTTTCGCCGGTCATTCGTAACCCTTTTCCGCTCAGTTCCAGGCCCGCGCGAGCGCGTTCCATGCGCTCGCGATCACCGGCTCGTTGCGCCGCGCCGCCAGCGAGACGAAGCGCAGCGCGCAGTCCAGCTGCACGCGGTCGGCCATCACGAGGCCGTGCGACTGGCTTTCTCGGATAGCGATCGAGTCGCGCAGCAGGCTCAGGCCCACGCCCGATTTCAGCAGGTCGAGCATCGAGGCCTCCTGGTCCACCAACGCCACGCGGCGCGGCGACAGCCCGAGCGGGCCGAACACTTTTTCCAGCAGCTGGTGGTGCGCCGACTCGGGCGGCGTGGCCAGCCAGGGCAGCGCGGCCAGCGCCTTCCAGTCGCGGCCCAGCACCTGCGGGCCCCAGCCCGCGGGCGCGACCACGCGGTAGGTGAAGCGCGTGAGCGTGCGCGCCGCGAGCGGCGCCGGCGTGGCGGCATCGCCCCCGTCCGCATCGAGGTGGAAGCCCACGTCGAGCTCGCCGCGCAGCACCTGGGCCAGCACCGTGCCGCTCATGCCGTGGCGCAGCTCGGTCTCGATCTGCGGGGCCGACTCCACCAGCTCGCGCAGGAAAACGCCGAGCCGGGTGAACTCCGGGTCGAGGATGGTGCCGATGCGCAACGCCCCGCGCACCGTGCCCTGCAGGTTGCGCGCGGCCTGCTGCAGGTCGCCCACGGCCGCGAGCACGCGCTCGGCTTGCGGCAGCAGCGCGGCGCCATCGGCTGTGAGCGCCAGCCCGTGCGGCGTGCGCGTGAAGAGCTGCAGCCCGGTTTCCTCTGCCAGGCGCTTGAGCTGCAGGCTCACCGCCGGCTGCGTCAGGTGCAGCCGCTCGGCCGCGCGCGACACATTGCCCTCGCGCGCCGCCAGCACGAAGGCACGCAGAATCTGGAGGTCCAAGGCGGCGGCAGTCATATAAGAACGATTTATATGCCAACCGCGCCGAAATCATTGGCTTTTTGCGCATGGCTTGGGAGAAACTGCGGCCGAAGCCCCTCACCGGGCCCATGAGCAAAAGAAATACCGTCGACCCCCGGAGACAAGCCAGCGCCATGAGCGACAACACATTCGACTACATCGTCATCGGCGGCGGCACGGCCGGCGCATTGATGTGCAACCGCCTCACCCGCAAATCGCAGCAGCGCACGCTGCTGATCGAGGCCGGCCGCAAGGACGACTACCACTGGATCCACATTCCGGTGGGCTACCTCTACTGCATCGGCAACCCGCGCACCGACTGGCTCTACAGCACCGAGCCCGACGCGGGGCTCAACGGCCGCGTGCTGCGCTATCCGCGCGGCAAGACGCTGGGCGGCTGCTCCAGCATCAACGGCATGATCTACATGCGCGGCCAGTCGCGCGACTACGACCAGTGGGCGCAGCTCACGGGCGACGACGCCTGGCGCTGGCAGAACGTGCTGCCCGATTTCAAGAAGCACGAGGACTACTACCTCGGCGCCGACGAACTGCACGGCGCCGGCGGCGAATGGCGGGTGGAGAAGCAGCGCCTGCGCTGGGACATCCTCGACGCCTTCGCCGAGGCCGCGGTGCAGGCCGGCGTGCCGCACAGCACCGACTTCAACCGCGGCAGCAACGAAGGCGTCGGCTATTTCCAGGTCAACCAGAAGAACGGCTGGCGCTGGAACACCGCCAAGGCGTTCCTGCGGCCGGTCTGCTATGGCCGGCCCAACTTCGAGATGTGGGTCAACGCGCACGTCACCAAGCTGATCGTCGAGACCCAGCCCGACGGTAGCCGGCGCTGCACCGGCGTGCAGGTGTGGGACGGCCGCGAGATGGTCATCGCCCATGCCACGCGCGAGGTGGTGCTGTGCGCGGGCAGCATCGGCTCGCCGCAGATCCTGCAGCTCTCGGGCATCGGCCCGGCCGAGCTGCTGCGCCAGCACGGCATCGAGGTGGCGGTCGACGCGCCCGGCGTCGGGGCCAACCTGCAGGACCACCTGCAGATCCGCGCGGTCTACAAGATCAACGGCGCGCCCACGCTCAACGTGCTGGCCTCGTCGATGGTCGGCAAGGCGAAGATCGGCCTCGAATACCTGATGAAGCGCAGCGGGCCGATGAGCATGGCGCCGTCGCAGCTGGGCGCGTTCACGCGCAGTTCGCCCGAGCATGAATGGCCCAATCTCGAATACCACGTGCAGCCGCTGTCGCTCGATGCCTTCGGCGATCCGCTGCACAGCTTTCCGGCCTTTACCGCGAGCGTGTGCAACCTCAACCCCACGAGCCGCGGCAGCGTGCGCATCAAGAGCCCGCGCTTCCAGGATGCGCCCGCCATCGCGCCCAACTACCTGAGCACCGACGAAGACCGCAAGGTGGCGGCCGATTCGCTGCGCGTGACGCGCCGCATCGCCTCGCAGCCGGCGCTTGCCAAGTACAAGCCGGAAGAATGGAAGCCCGGCGTTCAATACCAGAGCGACGAAGACTTGGCGCGCCTGGCCGGCGACATCGCGACCACCATCTTCCATCCGGTCGGCACCACCAAGATGGGGGCGGACGGCGACCCGATGGCGGTGCTCGACTCGAAGCTGCGCGTGCGCGGCGTGCAGGGGCTGCGCGTGGTCGATGCGGGCGCGATGCCGACCATCACGAGCGGCAATACGAACAGTCCGACCTTGATGATGGCCGAGAAGGCTGCGGGGTGGATTCTGGAGGCGAACGGCTGAGGCGCTCTTGTTCTTGGCGCTGTTGTTCAGGGCGTGTGCACAGATCACCGGGTACTCCCCTCCGCGAATGTCCCCCGGCCTTCGGCCTCCTCCTTTATTTCGCTGCGGGGAGCACCCGATGCTCTGTGCACCGGGGCGCGCTGCTGGTGTATCGCTGATCAACCGGTGCTCTGAACACGCTCCCGCTGATGGGGTGCCTTGCGCAGCGAAATAAAGGAGGAGCGCGAAGCGCGGGGGACATTCGCGGAGCAAGGTACCCCATCGGCGGGAGCGCACCCCGACAGCCCCCTGTCAAATCACTTCTCGATCGTCTTGTTCCAACGCGCATTCCAAGCAGGACGGTTCGCATTGATGCTGTCCCAGTCGATGGTGACCGCCGTCTTCATCCACTTGTTGATGTCGGCCACCTGCGCCACCCCGTCGCCCACGGCCGGGGCCTTGGGGTTGGTGGGAATCTGCGCGCCGTACTGAAGCACGTTGGCCTGGGCCAGTGGGCTCAGCAGGAACTCGGCGAGCTTTTGCGACAGCTCGGGTTCGCTGTTGTTCGCGATCACGCACTGGCCCACCATCAGCACCACCGCGCCTTCCTTCGGCGGCGCGTACTCCACCGGAATGCCCTTGGTCTTGAGCGCCGCCACGGCCGTGGGCGTGAGCGGGAAGATCGCGGCCTCGCCGGTCTGCACCATCTCCGACAGCTTGGCCGAGCTCGGGATGTACTCCAGCACGTTCGGGCCGATGGTGGTGGGCCAGGCCTTGAAGCCGGGCTCCACGTTCTTGTCGTTGCCGCCCTGGATGCGGTTGAACATCAAAAAGCCGTGCAGCCCGAAGGACGATGACGACATCGACTGGAACACCACCTTGCCCTTGTACTTGGGATCGGCCAGGTCCATCCACGAGGTGGGCGGCGCCCAGCCCTTTTCCTTGAACATCTTCGCGTTGTAGGCCAGGCCCGTCATGCCCAGGCTCACGCCGCTGGCCATGTCGTCCTTGAAGCGCGCGGCCGGGTAGATCTCGGCCAGCGACGGGTTGGGCCGCTGCTTCTGGCACAGGCCCATGCCGATGGCGCGCACCATGATGCCGTCGTCCAGGAACATCACGTGCATCTGCGGGCGGTCCTTGTTGGCCTGCGCCTTCGCGAGGATGTCGGACGAGGTGCCCGGCACCACCACCACCTTGGCGCCGTAGAGCTTCTCGAAGGCCGGGAACACGTACTGCGTGTACGCCTTCTCCATGGTGCCGCCGTTCATGCCGATGTAGAGCGTCTTGGTCTGCGCGCCGGCCGCGCCGCCGGCCGCGAGCGCGGCCACCGCCGCCGCACCGAGCACGGTCCGGCGAAGAGAGAAGAAGGAAAAAATCTTCTGGAAACGGGACATGGTGTTTTCCTTTCAGGGTGGGGTGGGGGTGAAGCGTTCGATCGAGAAGCTCTCGATGGGCGTGCTGCTGCGGCCGTCGCGCACGAGTTCGGCCAGCACTTCGCCGGCAGCGGGGCCGACCTGGAAGCCCGCGCCCGAAAAGCCGAAGCCATGGAACAGGCCGGGCGTGGTGCGGCTCGGGCCGAGCACCGGCTGGCGGTCGGGCAGGTAGCCTTCGGTGCCGCTCCAGGTGCGGATGAAATGCGCATGGCGCAGCGCGGGCAGCAGCTCGACCGCCTGTGCGGAAAGCGAGGCGATGGCGTCGCGGTCGGAGCGGGCGCGGTCGGCATCGAGCGCCACGCCCTTGCCGCCGCCGCCCAGCACGAGATTGCCGCGCGCCACCTGGCGGCAGTAGATGCCGCCGCCCTCCACGCCAAGGCTCCAGTCCATGAAGAAGGGCAGCGGCTCTGTCACGGCCATCGCGGGATGGCCCGATTGCAGCGGCACCTCTTCGCCGAACTCGGTGGCGATCGATCCGGCCCAGGCGCCCGCGCAGTTGAGCAGCGCCGGCGCATGCACTTCGAGCGCATTGCCCGAGCGCAGCATGAAGGCCTGGCCGTCGTGCGCCACCTCGTCGACCTTGTGGCGCTCGAAGATCTGCGCGCCCGCGCGCTGCGCTGCGAGCGCGAAGGCCGGCGACACGAGGCGCGGATTGGCTTGGCCGTCTTCCGCGCACAGCGAGCCGCCCACGGCGCGCGTCCCGAGCCAGGGACATTGCTCGCGCAGGCGCGCGGCGGAGATCAGTTCGAGACCCAGGTCGAAGTCGCTGCTCAGCGCGCGGTAGCGCTCGAGCGAGGCCATGTCCGATTCGCTGCGCGCGATCTTGAAATGGCCCGAGCGGATGTATTCGCCGCCGGTGCCCAGCAGCTCGGGCAGCTGGCCCCAGATGCGGTGCGCACGCTGCGCGAGCGGCAGCTGGCTCACTGGCCGGCCTTGCCGGCGCACGCCGCCGTAGTTCACGCCGCTGGAACGCGAGCCGCAGAGGTCGCGCTCCAGCAGCACCACGCCCAGGCCCATGCGGCGCAAGGCCAGCGCGGCCGAAGCGCCGACGATGCCGCCGCCGACGATGGCGACGTCGGTCTGCAGCTTCTTGATGGCGGCTCGGCTCATGCGTCTGCTCCTTCGGCGGACACGAGCCGGATCGGAATCGGCTTGATCGGTGCCTGCCCGCGCAGCCGGCCCACCTGTTGCAGCGGCAGCCCCGTGGCATGCGCGAGGATCTCGGCCGCCGCCGCGCCGCACATGCGGCCCTGGCAGCGGCCCATGCCGATGCGCGACAGCGCCTTCAGGCGGTTCATCTCGTCGGCGCCGGTGGTGGCGACGGTCTGGCGCAAGGTGCCGGCCGTGATGTTTTCGCAGCGGCAGACCACCAGCTCGTCGCTGGCATGCGCGGCCCAGTCCTGCGGCACGGGGAAGGCGCGTTCGAGTCCCTCGCGGAATCCGGCGAGCTTGCCGAGCTTGCGTTCGAGTTCGGCGGCGCGCGCCGCATCGATTGCCATGCCGTTGTCCGCGAGCAGTGCCAGCGCCGCGCGCTCACCAGCCTGCTCCGCCGCGTCCGCGCCCATGATGCCGGCGCCGTCGCCCGCGAGGTACACACCTTCGAGGCTCGAGCGGCCCGCCGCATCGCGCACCGGCAGATGCGCGCGGTGCAGCGGCGCGAATTCGAAGCGGCAGCCGAGCAGGTCGGCCAGCTGCGTTTCGGAGCGCAGCGCGTAGCCGAAGCCGACGGCATCGCAGGCCAGCGTGCGCTCTTCGCCACCGTCCCTGCCGCCGTCCTGCCAGGCCACGCCCGTGACGCGGCCCTGCGCTTCGTCGCCGAGCACGCGAACCGGCCGCACGCCGCTGTGCAGCGGCACGCCGTGCGCGCGCAGCCAGCCCACGTAGTACACGCCCTTTGCGAATACCGCAGGCTGCGCCAGCATTGCTGGCGCGGCGGCGAGCTGGTCGGCGAAGCGCGCGGTGTCGAGCACCGCGGCCACTTCCACGCCGGCCTTCGCGTACTGGTATGCCACCAGGTACAGCAGCGGCCCGGTGCCCATGAACACCACGCGCTGCCCGATGGCGCAGCCCTGGAACTTCAGCGCCACCTGTGCGCCGCCCAGCGTGTAGACGCCGGGCAGCGTCCAGCCCGGCACGGGCAGCACGCGGTCGGTGGCGCCGGTCGCCACGATCAGATGGCTGTAGGGCACGCGGCGGGTGCTGCAGGTGGGGTTGTGCATCACGTCGAGCCGATGGTCCTGCGCGTTCCACACGAGGCTGTCGGGATGGTGGTCGATGCGGCCCCGCAGTGCATCGAAGGCCGCATGCACGGCATTGGCGCGCTGCGACTCGAAGCCGTAGAGCGTTCGCGCGCTGCGCTGCGCCAGGCTGGCGGGCGGACGGCGGTAGATCTGCCCGCCGGCGCGCGCGGCTTCGTCGATCACCACGGGCCGCAGGCCGTGCGCCACCAGCGTTTGCGCAGCGCGCACGCCGGCCGGCCCGGCGCCGACGACCACGGGGCGGATCCTGCTGGCCGCCGTCATGCGCCGCTCCTTCCTGTGACCAGCGCCATGCCGGGCGCGATGAAGGTCGAGCAGGCACGCAGCCGCTCGCCTTCGCTGGTGGAAATCCAGCAGTCCTGGCAGGCGCCCATCATGCAGAAGCCCGCGCGCGGCTGGCCGCTGAATTCGTTGCGGCGCAGTTGGCCGCATTGCGTGAGCACGGCCGTGAGCACCGTGTCGCCGGCCAGTGCGCTCGCGGCTGCGCCGTCGAGGGTGAAGGGCACGGCTTCGCGGCCGGTGGTCTCGGCCACGCGGTGCAGCAGGGCGTGTGGAGTTGTGGTTGTCGTCATTGCTTGCCTATCTGCGCCCCACCAGCACGCGGTCCAGCCCGTAGACGCGGTCGAGCACCACCATCGCGATGGCCGTCACCGCCACCATCAGCGCCGACACCGCCGCCATCAGCGGATCGATCGACTCGGTGGCATACATGTACATGCGCACCGGCAGCGTCACCGTGCTGGGCGAGGTGACGAAGATCGACATCGTCACTTCGTCGAAGCTGTTGATGAAGGACAGCAGCCAGCCGCCCGTCACGCCCGGCAGGATCATCGGCAGCGTGATGCGCCGGAACACCGTGGCCTGGCTCGCGCCCAGCGAGAGCGCGGCCTGCTCGGCGCTGCGGTCGAAGCCCACCAGCGCGGCCACCACGAGCCGCAGCGTGTAGGGCGTGACGATCAGCGCATGCGCCATCACCAGCCAGCCGAAGCTGCCCGTGCCGCCCACCAGCGCAAAGAGGCGCAGCAGGGCCACGCCCAGCACCAGGTGCGGAATGATCAGCGGCGAGAGGAACAGGCCGTTGAGGAAGTCGCGCCCCGGAAACGCGTAGCGCGTGATCGCCATGCCGGCCGGCACCGCGAGCAGCGTGGCGATGGTGGCCGAGGCCAGCGCAAGCCACAGGCTGTTCCAGAACGACTGCATGAAGTCGGGATGCGCGAACACCGCCTCGAACCAGCGCAGCGAGAAGTGCGTGGTCGGAATCGTCAGCGTGTTCTCGGGCGTGAACGCGACGATGCACACCACCACGAGCGGCGCCAGCATGAAGGTGATGACGAGCGCGTTGAACGCGAGGGCGAGGGGGCCGTTCTTGCTCATCGGATCACCCGAGCGCTTTCTTGTAGCGGCCTTCGACGAGGCGGTTGTAGCTCAGCATCACGATGAGGTTGGCCACCAGCAAGGTGAGCGCCACCGCCGCACCGAGCGGCCAGTTGAGTTCGCTCAGGTACTCGTCGTAGACCACCGTCGCCACCATCTTCAATCGGCGCCCGCCCAGGAGCCCCGGAATCGCGAACGAACTCGCGGCCAGGCCGAACACGATCAGGCTGCCCGAGAGAATGCCCGGCATCACCTGCGGCAGCACGATGCGGCGCAGCGTGGTGAAGGGCGAGGCCCTGAGCGAGAGCGCCGCGTTCTCCACGCCCGCGTCGAGCTTCTGCAGCGAGGTCCAGACCGGAATCACCATGAAGGGCAGCATCACGTGGACCAGCGCGACGATCACCGCGGTCTCGGTGTAGAGCATCTTCACCGGCCCGATGCCCACCAGCCGCAGCAGCCCGTTCACCGCGCCTTCGGGCCCGAGCAGCATGCTCCAGCCGAAGGCGCGCACCACCACCGACACCAAAAGCGGTGCCAGCACCACCAGCAGCAGCACCGAGCGCCACGGGTTGCGCATGCGGCTCAGCACGTAGGCTTCGGGCGCGCCGACCAGCACGCAGATCAAGGTGACGAGGCCCGAGATCCAGAAGGTGCGCCAGAAGATGCCGTGGTAGTACGAGTCGGTGAACACCTGCGCGTAGTGCGCGAGCGTGAACTCGCCGGCCTTCGGCCCCGTGGCCGGGTCGTAGACGTTGAACGACAGCACCGCGGTGAGCGCGAGCGGCACCACCAGCAGGGCCGCGAACAGCAGCAGCGCGGGCCCCGACAGCCACCAGGGCGTGGCCTTGCCCTTCATGCGGCCACCGCCTCGCCGGCCGGCAGCAGGCGCGTGCAGTGCGCGGGCCAGTCGATGCCGGCGGCATGGCCTTCGTCGAGCGCGTCGCGGCCGTCGTTGGGGCTCAGCACCATCAGGTCGCCGGCGGGCGTGCCCAGGCGGTAGAGCCACTGGCTGCCAAGGAAGAAGCGCTCCAGCACCCGGCCGTCGAGGCGGCCGCGGCCGGCCTCCACCAGCTGCAGCTTTTCGGGGCGCACGCTCATCAGCACCGCATCGCCCGGCTTGTAGCCGCTGTCGTCGACCTCGACCGCGAGCGCGCCCACCGCCACCTGGCAGCTGCGCGCGCCGCTGGCCGTGACGCGGCCGTCCAGCAGGTTGGCCTTGCCCACGAAGGTGGAGATGAAGCGCGTGCTCGGATGCTCGTACACGCGGTGCGGATGGTCGATCTGCGTGGCGCAGCCGCCTTCCATCACCACCACGCGGTCGCTGATCGACATGGCTTCGCTCTGGTCGTGCGTGACCATCACCGTGGTGGTGCCGACCTTGCGCTGGATCTGGCGCAGCTCGAACTGCATTTCCTCGCGCAGCTTGGCGTCCAGGTTGGAAAGCGGCTCGTCCAGCAGCAGCACCGGCGGCTCGATCACGAGCGCGCGGGCCAGTGCCACCCGCTGGCGCTGGCCGCCCGAGAGCTCGCGCGGGTAGCGCGCGGCGTGCGCTTCCAGGTGCACCAGCGCCAGCGCCTGCTTCACTCGTTCAGCGCGCTCGGCCTTGGGCATCTTGCGCATCTCGAGGCCGAAGCTCACGTTGTCGGCCACCGTCATGTGCGGGAACAGCGCGTAGGTCTGGAACACGATGCCCAGGCCGCGCGTGTTGGCCTTGGCATGCGTGATGTCCTTGCCCGCGAGCTCGATGCGCCCGCTCGACACCGGCTCGAAGCCCGCAATCATCTGCAGCGTCGTGGTCTTGCCGCAGCCCGAGGGGCCGAGCAGCGAGACGAACTCGCCCTTCTCCACCGTGAGGTTCATGGCCGACACGGCGCGCGTGGCGCCGTAGAACTTGGTCAGGTCGGTGAGCCGTAGGAACGACATGAAGGGCCTTTCTGCGGGATCGGGAAATGGCGTGCAGCAGCTTGGTGCATGCCATGGCAAGGAGAGAACTTTCAATTCACTCTATTGCAACGATCGCGCCAGAATGCCTCGGGTATTCCATTAATCAGAATCTTTATTAAATTTATTCCATTCAATGGAATATCATGTGGAAAATCGATCTCAGGAATTCCACAGGAGCAAGGTATGGAAACCCCCTCGGCCGCCAGCGGCGGCGTGCCGCGCGTCTTTTCGGTGATCCGCGCACTCGGCGCGGTGCAGGCCGAGGGCGGCCGCGTGACCCAGATTGCACGGTCCGTGGGCCTCACGCAGGCCACCACGCACCGCCTTTTGCAGTCGCTCATGGCCGAAGGCATGGTCGAGCAGGACGAGCGCAGCAAGCTCTACCGGCTGAGCATCGACTTCTTCGCGCTCGCGGCCAGCGCCGGCAATCCCGGCGACCTGCGCTCGATCTGCCGCCCGGTGCTGCTGCGCCTGTGCGCGAGCCTGGGCGACAGCATCTTCTTGCTGGCGCGCAGCGGCTTCGACGCGATCTGTCTCGACCGCAGCGAAGGGCCGTTTCCCATCCGCTCGTTCACGGGCGACATTGGCGGGCGCATCGCGCTGGGCGTGGGGCAGGGCGCGCTCGCGATCCTGGCCTTTTTGCCCGAGGCGGAGCGCGAAGAGGTGATCCGCTTCAATCTCTCGCGCGTGCGCGAGTACGGCGTGTACGACGAGGTGTATCTGCGCACCGAGATCGAGCGCGTGCGCCAGGCCGGCTATGCGGGGCGCAACACCGGCCTGCTCGAAGGCATGGCCGGCGTGGCCGTGCCCATCCTCGACCGCGAGGGCCGCGCGGTGGCCGCGCTCAGCGTGGGCACCATCGCCGACCGCCTCAATGCCGACCGCATGCCCACGGTGGTCGAGCTGCTCAAGCGCGAGGCGGCGGCCATCGGGCCGAAGATCAATCCTTTCGACGCCACCTTGCGGCGGCCGGCGCAGAGCCTCGCGGGTTCGCCGGCCGGGCAGCGCATCAGCCTGCCCGAGCCGCCGGGGCCTGTGGCCTGAAGGCGTTGCTTGTGCGCCGAGTGCACGAACGCTTCGGAAGTTCATTCCTGAAACGCACCAAGTCCTTCCGTTTTTTCGCTATGCAAGCAAGCCCTGTTCGCAGATATTGAGCTGTTGCCGCGTCGCCTTCCTTTCGTCTTGTCCTCTCTTCTCCACGCCGGAGCCTCCATGCCAGAAGCCCAAGCCTTTCTTTCCGTCGCCACCGAGATCGCGCAGCTGCTGCAGCGCCTCGGCGTTCCGGGTGCCGCCCATACCGGCGGCGAACTCACGGTGCGCTCGCCGGTCACCGGCGAGGTGGTCGCGCAGGTGCGGCAGACCACCGCCGCCGAAGCGGCCGCGGCCATCGGCCAGGCGCACGAGGCCTTCAAGGCCTGGCGCAGCGTGCCGGCGCCGCGCCGCGGCGAACTGGTGCGCCTGCTGGGCGAGGAGCTGCGCGCCGCCAAGGCCGACCTCGGCCGCCTCGTCACGCTCGAGGCCGGCAAGATCCCGTCCGAAGGCGCGGGCGAGGTGCAGGAAATGATCGACATCTGCGACTTCGCGGTCGGCCTCTCGCGCCAGCTCTACGGCCTCACGCTCGCCACCGAGCGCGCCGAGCACCGCATGATGGAAACCTGGCATCCGCTGGGCGTGTGCGGCGTGATCTCGGCCTTCAACTTTCCGGTGGCCGTGTGGTCGTGGAATGCGGCACTGGCGCTGGTGTGCGGCGATTCGGTGGTGTGGAAGCCGTCCGAAAAAACGCCGCTCACGGCTCTGGCCGTGCATGCCATTGCGCAGCGCGCCCTTGCACGCTTCGGCGATGCGCCCGAAGGCCTGCTCGGCCTGCTGCTGGGCCAGCGCGACATCGGCGAAGTGCTGGTCGACGACCACCGCGTGCCGATCCTTTCGGCCACGGGCTCCACCGCGATGGGCCGGCAGGTGGGGCCGAAGCTGGCCGCACGCTTCGCGCGCGCCATCCTCGAACTCGGCGGCAACAACGCGGCCATCGTCACGCCCTCGGCCGACCTCGACCTCACGCTGCGCGCCATCGCGTTCTCGGCCATGGGCACGGCCGGCCAGCGTTGCACCACGCTGCGCCGGCTGTTCGTGCACGACAGCGTGTACGACGCGCTGGTGCCCAAGCTCGCCAAGGTGTACGGCAACGTGCAGGTGGGCGATCCGCGCGAGGCCGGCACGCTGGTCGGCCCGCTGATCGACCGTGCGGCCTTCGACGGCATGCAGAAGGCCTTGGGCGAAAGCCGCGAGATCGGCGCCACGGTGCATGGCGGCCAGCGCGTGGAGGGCATTGGCACGAAGGACGCCTTCTATGTGCGCCCGGCGCTGGTCGAGCTCAAGTCGCACGACGGCCCGGTGCTGCGCGAAACCTTCGCACCCATTCTCTACGTGGTGCGCTACAGCGCGCTGGACGACGCCATCGAATGGCACAACGCGGTGGGCGCGGGCCTGTCGTCCTCGATCTTCACGCTCAACGTGCGCGAGGCCGAGCGCTTCCTGTCGAGCGCGGGCTCGGACTGCGGCATTGCCAACGTCAACATCGGCCCGAGCGGCGCCGAGATCGGCGGCGCCTTCGGCGGCGAGAAGGAAACCGGCGGCGGCCGCGAAGCCGGCTCCGACAGCTGGAAGGCGTACATGCGCCGCGCCACCAACACCATCAACTACTCGACCGCACTGCCGCTTGCCCAAGGCGTGACCTTCGAGATCAACGACTGACCGACCCCGGCCTTCCTGTCCTTGCCGCGCGGCGTTCCGCTGCAGCGGCCGGGCGGTGGCCGTGCCCAAGAAAAACAACCAGGAGACAGAGACCATGAAGATGCAATTGAAGACCCTCGCCATCGCTGCCGCGCTGCTCGCGCTCGCCTTCGGCGCTGCCGCGCAGCAGGCCCCGGCCGGCGGCACGCTCGACAAGATCAGGAGCAGCGGAAAGGCGGTGCTTGGCGTGCGCGAAGCCTCGCCGCCCATGGCCTACATGCTGGGCGCGAACGAGAAATACGTGGGCTACCACGTCGAGCTGTGCGAGCGCGTGCTCAAGGACATCGCGCCGCAGGCCAAGCTCGAATACATGGCCGTCACCGCGCAGAACACCATCCCGCTGGTGCAGAACGGCACGCTCGACATCGGCTGCGGCCCGACCACCAACAACACCGCGCGCCAGCAGCAGGTGGCGTTCGCGCTCACCACCTACGTGAGCGAGGTGCGCATGGCCACGCGCGTCGATTCGGGCATCAGCTCGCTCGACCAATTGGCCGGCCGCACCGTGTCGGCCTCCACCGGCACCACCGCCGTGCAGCTGCTGCGCAAGCGCGAGCGCGCGCAGAACACCACCATCACCACCATGCTCGGCAAGGACCACCTCGAAAGCTTTTTGCTGATGGAGTCGGGCCGCGCCGATGCCTTCGTGCTCGACGACAACCTGCTCGCCGGCATCATCGCGAACGCGAAGAATCCGTCGGCCTACCGCATCGTCGGCGATGCGCTGGGCTCCGAGCCCATCGCGCTGCTGTTCCGCAAGGACGATGCCACCTTCAAGGCCGCGGTGGACGACGCGCTGCGCCGCCTCATGAAGAGCGGCGAGCTCGAGAAGATCTACACCAAGTGGTTCGTCGCGCCGATTCCGCCGAAGAACACCAGCCTGAACCTGCCGATGAGCGCGGCGCTGAAACAGCTCATTGCCGAGCCCAACGACAAGCCGCTGGAGGCCTACGCGAAGTGACATCCGCTGTTCACGGTTCCGCATTCGAGCCCGCGCAGCGCGTGCGCGCCATCGGCGTGTCGGAGATCCTGCGCATCACCGACCATGCCAATGCGCTCAAGCGCGCCGGCCGGCCGGTGATCGTGCTGGGCGCGGGCGAGCCGGACTTCGACACGCCCGAGCCGATCCGCGCCGCCGCGGCCCGCGCCATGGAACGCGGCGACACGCGCTACACCGTGCTCGACGGCAGCCCGGCCATGAAGGCCGCGGTGCAGCTCAAGTTCAGGCGCGACAACGCGCTGGACTTCGCGCTTGATGAAATCAGCGTGGGCGCGGGCGCCAAGCAGGTGATCTTCAACGCGCTGATGGCCAGCCTGAACCCGGGCGACGAGGTGATCCTGCCCGCGCCGTACTGGACCTCCTACGCCGACATCGTGCAGATCTGCGGCGGCGTGCCGGTGAGCGTGCCCTGCGGCGAGACCAACGGCTTCAGGCTGGATGCCGCGCAGCTCGAGGCGGCCATCACGCCGCGCACGCGCTGGCTCTTCCTGAACTCGCCGTCCAACCCCTGTGGCGCGGCTTACAGCGCGGCGCAGCTCGCGCCGCTGTGCGAGGTGCTGCTGCGGCATCCCAAGGTGTGGGTGCTGGCCGACGACATCTACGAGCACATCCTCTACGACGGCCACGCGTTCGCCACGCCCACGGCCGTGGAGCCGCGGCTGCGCGACCGCACGCTCACCGTGAACGGCGTGTCCAAGGCCTATGCAATGACCGGCTGGCGCGTGGGCTACGGCGCCGGGCCGCGCGCGCTGATCGCGGCCATGGCGGTGGTGCAGAGCCAGTCGACCTCGTGTCCGTCGTCGGTGAGCCAGGCCGCCGCGATCGAGGCGCTCACGGGGCCGCAGCAGGTGGTGGCCGAGCGGCGCAACGACTTCCAGGCGCGGCGCGACTTCGTCGTGGCCGCCTTGAACCGTGCGCCGGGCCTGCATTGCCGCGTGCCCGAAGGCGCCTTCTATACCTTTGCCAGCTGCGCGGGCCTGCTCGGCCGGCGCACCCGCAGCGGCGCGCTGCTGCAGACCGACAGCGACTTCTGCAACTACCTGCTGCAGGATTTCGAAGTGGCGGTGGTGCCGGGCAGCGTGTTCGGGCTCGCGCCGTACTTCCGCATTTCGTACGCCACGTCGATGGCGCAGCTCGAGGAGGCGTGTGCACGCATTGCCGCGGCATGCGAAGCTCTCGAATGACCTCGCGTTTCTCCCTCCCCTTCCGGGGGAGGGCAGGGGTGGGGGCAGGCGGCGTATCGATCGCGGCGGCCCGGCCAGCGCCGCTTGCCCCCATCCCAACCTTCCCCCGGGAGGGGAAGGAGTAGATACCAAGACCTTCATTGCATTGGAAACAGCATGACTTCTCCCCGCACCGGCGGCCAGATCCTGGTCGACCAGCTCATCACCCACGGCGTACGGCAGCTCTTCTGCGTGCCCGGCGAAAGCTTCCTGGCCGTACTCGATGCACTGCACGATGCCGCCATCGACGTGACGGTGTGCCGTCAGGAAGGCGGCGCCACGATGATGGCCGAGGCGCAGGGCAAGCTCACGGGCCGGCCCGGCGTCTGCTTCGTCACGCGCGGTCCGGGCGCCACCAACGCGGCGGCCGGCGTGCACATCGCGCACCAGGATTCGACGCCGCTCCTGCTGTTCGTCGGCCAGGTCGCGCGCGAGGCGCTGGGCCGCGAAGCCTTCCAGGAGCTGGACTACGGCGCGGTGTTCGGCACCATGGCCAAGTGGGTGGTGCAGATCGATGATCCGGCGCGCGTGCCCGAGCTGGTCTCGCGCGCCTTCCACGTCGCCACCTCGGGGCGGCCCGGCCCGGTGGTGATCGCGCTGCCCGAGGACATGCTGACCGAAGCCGCCACCGTGGCCGATGCGCAGCCCTATGCGGTGGTCGAGACCCATCCGGGCGCGGCGCAGATCGCCGAGCTGCAGCAGCGCCTGTCGCAGGCCGAGCGGCCCGTGGTCATCCTGGGCGGCAGCCGCTGGTCCGAGGCCGCCACGCAGCAGTTCGCGGCTTTTGCCGAGGCGTTCTCGCTGCCGGTGTACTGCTCGTTCCGCCGCCAGATGCTGCTGTCGGCCGAGCACCCCTGCTACGCGGGCGACCTGGGCCTGGGCGCGAATCCGCGCATGCTCGAGCGCATCCGCAACGCCGACCTCGTGCTGCTGGTGGGCGGGCGTTTGTCGGAAGTGCCGTCGCAGGGCTACGAGCTGCTCGCCATTCCGCAGCCGAAGCAGGCGCTGGTGCATGTGCATGCCGATGCCGACGAGCTCGGCAAGCTCTATCGCCCGGCCCAGGGCATTCACGCCACGCCGCAGGCTTTTGCCGAAGCCGTGTCCGCGCTGCGCCCGGCCGCGCCGCCCGCCTGGCAGGCCGGGACGAAGGCCGCGCGCGAGGACTTCCTGCGCTGGAGCGATCCGGCGCCCATCCGCATTCCGGGCCCGCTGCAGATGGGCGAGGTCATGCAGCACCTGCGCGAGGTGCTGCCGGCCGACACCATCTTCTGCAATGGCGCGGGCAACTTCGCGACCTGGGTGCACCGCTTCTGGCCGTTCCGCGCGTTCGCGAGCCAGCTGGCGCCCACCAGCGGATCGATGGGCTACGGCCTGCCGGCCGGCGTGGGCGCCAAGCGCCTCTGGCCGCAGCGCGAGGTGGTGGTGTTCGCGGGTGACGGCGATTTCATGATGCACGGCCAGGAGTTCGCCACCGCGGTGCAGTACGGCCTGCCGATCCTCGTGGTGCTGCTCGACAACGCCATGTACGGCACCATCCGCATGCACCAGGAAAAGCACTACCCGGGCCGCGTGAGCGCCACGCAGCTGAAGAACCCCGACTTCCGCGGCTATGCCGAGGTGTTCGGCGGCCACGGCGAGCGCGTGGCCAGCACCGAGGAGTTCGGCCCCGCGCTGGCGCGGGCGCGGGCCAGCGGCAAGCCCGCGATCCTGCATTGCCTGCTCGATCCCGAAGCCATCACGCCGGCCAGCACGCTGCAGTCGATCCGCAAGGCCGCGCTCGCGGCGGGCTGAAGGATCTCAGCCCAGCCCGTCCGCATAGCGCGGCAGCGGGTTCGGCAGATGGCCGTCGGGCGCACGCGCCGCCAGCCGCGCGGCGCGCGCCAGCGGCTCCATCGCCTGCTCCAGCCGGGTGGCGAGCAGGTACAGGTCTTCGTCCTTGGTCTCGACCGCATGCGCGCGCGTCATGCGCACGATCTCCGTGGCGTACTCGGCATTGGTGGCCATCCATTCGGTGTCGGTCACGCGCCCGTGCTTTCGCCTGAGCGCCACGTGCAGGCGCGCGGCCAGCGCAATGCGTTCGCTTTCGGACATGGACATGACGGCCTCCATGAATGGATCAAGCGCTTGCGTGCACAAGTCATGCCATGCCGTTAACGGTCCGAAACACTTTGGTTTGCGAACCGGCCCCCGGAGGTAAGGCAAAGCGGGTAATTCCCAATGCACTGGGGCGGTGCACCGCCTAAAGTCTGCCCACTCGCGAACGGGCCCAGCTCGTACTGCCGAGGGTCCGAGGAGACAAATTCGGTCTACAACAAAAATTCTTCAAGGCTTCCGCTCGAGAAGCCGTGCTGAACTTCAAAAGGCGCCGCTGGTCGGCGTCTTTTTTTTGCCCGCCGCAGCCCTCCCGCCGAGGCATTTTCTGCCGGCCGAAGAGCGCTCTTGCGCCCGTCCTGCTTCTGGTTGAAGCTCCCTTTTTGATAGCAATCCTGGTGCGACAATCGCCGCCATGGAAATGCTGGTGGTCACGGGCGCCTCGCTGCTCGCGGGTTTTGTCGATTCGATCGTGGGCGGCGGGGGACTGATCCTCGTGCCGGCGCTCTTTGCCGTCTTTCCGGGCGCGCCGCCGGCCACCTTGCTGGGCACCAACAAGAGCGCGTCCATTTGGGGCACGGCGGCCGCGGCCGCCCAATTCAGCCAGCGCGTGCAGATGCGCTGGGGCGCCCTGTGGCCGGCCGCGCTGCTCGGTTTCGCGGGCTCGATGCTGGGTGCCTGGGGCGTCACGGTGTTCCCGGGCGACTTCCTGCGCCGCGCGCTGCCCGTCGTACTGCTGGGCGTGCTGCTCTACACCATCGCGCGCAAGGACCTGGGCCGCAACCATGTGCCGCGCTTCAGCGGCCGGGCCGAAACGCTGGCGGCCTGCGCCATCGGGCTGTCGATCGGGTTCTACGACGGCTTCTTCGGCCCCGGCGCGGGCAGCTTCCTGGTCTTTTTGTTCGTGCGCTGGATGGGCTACGACTTCCTGAACGCCTCGGCCTCGGCCAAGATCATCAACACGCTCACCAATGCCGCGGCCCTGCTGCTGCTCGCGCTCAAGGGGCACGTCTGGTGGCACTATGGGCTGGTGATGGCGGTGGCCAACGTGGCCGGCAGCCTGCTGGGCACGCGTGTTGCGCTGAAGCACGGGGCCGGTTTCGTGCGGGGGGTGTTCATCGTCGTGGTGAGCGCGCTGATCCTGAAGACCGCCTATGACGCATTCCTGAAATAGCCCAACCCGAAAGTCCTGCTGCATGCCGCCGCCAGAGCCTGTCGAACCTCCCGCACCCGTCAGCTTTTGGCAGGCCTTCGCCTACTGGCTCAAGCTCGGCTTCATCAGCTTCGGCGGGCCGGCCGGGCAGATCGCGCTGATGCACCAGGAACTGGTCGAGCGCCGGCGCTGGATCTCGGAGAAGCGCTTCCTGCATGCGCTGAACTACTGCATGCTGCTGCCCGGCCCCGAAGCCCAGCAGCTGGCCACCTACATCGGCTGGCTCATGCACCGCACCTGGGGCGGCATTGCGGCGGGCGTGCTCTTCGTGCTGCCCTCGCTCTTCATCCTGGTTGGCCTGTCGTGGGCCTACATGGCCTACGGCCAGGTGCCGGCCGTGGCGGGCCTGCTCTACGGCGTGAAGCCCGCGGTGACGGCGATCGTGCTGTTCGCCGCCTGGCGCATCGGCTCGCGGGTGCTCAAGAACGCATGGCTCTGGGCGATTGCCGTGGCGGCCTTCGTGGCGATCTTCGCGCTGCGCCTGCCGTTCCCGCTGATCGTGCTGGCGGCCGGGGCCATCGGCTACTTCGGCAGCCGGTTTGCGCCGGCGTACTTTGCGGCGGGCGGCGGCCACGGCAGCGCCGCGTCATCGGCCGGGCCGGCGCTGATCGACGACCACACGCCGACGCCGCAGCACGCGCTTTTCGGCTGGGGCCGTTTCGCGCGCGTGCTGGCGGTGTTCTTCCTGCTGTGGCTCGGCGCCCTTGGCGCGCTCACCGCGCTATACGGCTGGCACGGCGCGCTCACGCAGATGGCGTGGTTCTTCACCAAGGCGGCGCTTCTGACTTTCGGCGGCGCCTACGCGGTGCTGCCTTATGTGTTCCAGGGCGCGGTCGACCATTACCAGTGGCTCAGCGCCACGCAGATGATCGACGGACTGGCGCTCGGCGAAACCACGCCGGGTCCGCTGATCATGGTGGTGTCGTTCGTGGGCTTCGTGGGCGGCTGGGGGCAGGCCCTGTTCGGTCCAGAGGCGCCGTTCGCGGCGGGCGCTGCGGCGGCGGCGGTGGTGACCTTCTTCACCTTCCTGCCGTCGTTCCTGTTCATCCTGCTGGGCGGCCCGTTCATCGAATCGACCCACGGCAACCTGAAGTTCACCGCGCCGCTGACCGCCATCACCGCGGCCGTGGTCGGCGTGATCGTCAACCTGGCGGTCTTCTTCGCCTACCACGTGCTCTGGCCCGCAGGCCTGTCCGGACCCTTCGAGATCGCTTCCGCCGTGATCGGCGCCCTCGCGGCCCTCGCGCTCTTCCGCTTCAAGGCCGGTGTGATCCCGGTGGTGCTTGCTTCCGCACTGACCGGGATGGCCTGGCAACTACTGCACTAGGCTCGCCCCGGGGTCATTCCTCGACGAAGGCTTCTTCGCGCTTGGCCTTGATGGAAGGCAGCAGCACGATGCCCAGCAGCAGCGCCGCGGCCACCAGCAGGCCGGCCGACAGCGGCCGCGTGACGAACACGCTCCAGGCACCGCGCGACAGCAGCAGCGCGCGCCGCAGGTTCTCTTCCATCATCGGCCCGAGGATGAAGCCCAGCAACAGCGGGGCCGGTTCGGTGCGCAGCTTCAGGAACAGGTAGCCGATGAAGCCGAAGATCGCGACCATCCACACGTCGAAGGTGTTGTTGTTGGTCGAGTACACGCCGATCGCGCAGAACAGCACGATCGCCGGGAACAGGAACTTGTAGGGCACCGTCAGCAGCTTGATCCACATGCCGATCAGCGGCAGGTTCAGCACGATCAGCATCGCATTGCCGATCCACATCGAGGCGATCAGGCCCCAGAACAGCTCGGGGTTGCTGGTCATCACCTGCGGGCCGGGCTGGATGTTGTGGATCGTCATTGCGCCCACCATCAGCGCCATCACCGCGTTGGGCGGAATGCCCAGCGTGAGCAGCGGAATGAAGGAGGTCTGCGCGCCGGCGTTGTTGGCCGACTCGGGCGAGGCCACGCCGCGGATGTTGCCCTTGCCGAAGGCGATCTCGCCGGGTCGCATCTTGATCTTCTTCTCCAGCGCGTAGGCCGCAAAGGCCGCCAGCAACGCGCCGCCGCCCGGCAGGATGCCGAGCGCCGAACCCAGTGCCGTGCCGCGCAGCACCGCGGGCGTCATGCGCTTGAAGTCTTCCTTGGTGGGCCACAGGCCCTTGACCTTGTGCGTGAACACCTCGCGCTCGTCGTCGGGCTGCGAGAGGTTGCCGATGATTTCGCCGTAGCCGAACACGCCCATGGCAATCACCACGAAGCCGATGCCGTCGGTGAGCTCAGGAATGTCGAAGCTGAAGCGCGCCACGCCCGAATTCACGTCGGTGCCCACGATGCCGAGCAGGAGGCCCAGCACGATCATCGCCACCGCCTTGAGCAGCGAGCCCGAGGCCAGCACCACCGCGCCGATCAGGCCCAGCGTCATCAGCGAGAAGTACTCGGCCGGGCCGAACTTGAAGGCCAGCTCGGTCAGCGGCGGCGCGAAGGCCGCGAGGATCAGCGTGCCGACGCAGCCCGCGAAGAACGAGCCCAGGCCCGCCGCGGCCAGCGCGGGGCCTGCGCGGCCCTGCCTTGCCATCTGGTAGCCGTCGATGCAGGTGACCACCGAGGACGACTCCCCGGGCAGGTTCACCAGGATGGCGGTGGTCGAGCCGCCGTACTGCGCGCCGTAGTAGATGCCGGCCAGCATGATCAGCGCCGACACGGGCGGCAGCGCGTAGGTGGCGGGCAGCAGCATCGCGATGGTCGCGACCGGGCCGATGCCCGGCAGCACGCCGATCAG
>NZ_JBFTRJ010000034.1:0-23639 GCF_056399465.1 Variovorax sp. 01N425
GCAACGACAACGGCTACTTCGCCATCGACCCGGTCACGGGCGCGATCAGCCTCACGCCGGCGGGCGCTGCGGCGTTCGTGAACGACTACGAAGCGGGCGCCAACGCCCACGCGCTGGTGGTCGGCGCGAACGACGGCACGGTCACGACGAACATCCCCGTCACGCTCAATGAGCAGAACATCAACGACGCACCGAAGGCGCCCGACTACACCAAGACGACGAACGAAGACACGCCAGTCAGCGGCCAAGTGACTGGCACCGACGTCGATGGCGACACGCTGAGCTACGTGAAGGGCAGCGATCCAGCCCACGGCACGGTCACGGTCAACGCCGATGGCACCTACACCTACGTGCCCGGTGCCAACTTCAACGGCACCGACAGCTTCACCGTCACGGTGAGCGACGGCCACGGGGGCACGACCACCAGCACGGTGAACGTGACCGTCAACCCGGTGAACGACGCGCCATCGGCCACGGTGAACAACGCAGAAGCCGTCTCCGAGGGCAGCCTGCCCGGCGGCATTCCGGCTGCGGGAGAGCCGCCGCTGCAATCGACCGGCACCATTTCCATCGCGGACCCGGACGGCGCGGCCGGCGACCTGTCGGTGTCGCTGAGTGGCCCCAACGGCGTCACCTCCGGCGGCCAGCCGGTGTCGTGGACCTGGGACGCGGGCACGCACACGCTCACGGGCAGCGTCACCGTCGGCGGCGTCACCACCGAGGTGATGACCGTGGCTGTGGGCAATGTCAGCGCCACGGGCGCAGGGCAGTTCGAGGCGGGCTACACCGTCACGCTGAAGGCGCCGATCGACCATCCGCCGGGCAACGGCGAAGGCGTGTCGAACCTGCACTTCGAAGCCGTGGTGAGCGATGGCCAGGCCAGCGGCGCGCCGGTGGGCTTCGAGGTGCCCGTCAAGGACGATGCGCCGGTGCTCGTGAACGGCGAGCAGGCCGTCGACGTGGCGCCGATCGATACCAACCTCATGGTGATCCTGGACCTTTCCGGGAGCATGGGGCAGGAAACCCCGACACGCCTCAGCCGTGCGAAAGAGGCGATCCAGAATCTGATCGACGGCTACGACCTGTACGGCGACGTGCGGGTGCAGCTCGTCACCTTCAGCACGACCGGGGCCTCGCAGCAGGCCTGGATGACGGCGGCCGAAGCCAAGGCGCTGGTGCAGAACCTGCAGGCCGCTGGCAGCACCAACTACGACGCGGCCCTGGCTGCGGCGATGAACGGCTTCTCGGCCACCGGCAAGCTGGACGGGGCCCAGAACGTGTCCTACTTCCTCACGGACGGCGAGCCGACCCTGGGCGACGGCAACACGGCGCAGTTGGCGAACAGCAGCAACAGCAGTACGGCCGACAGGGGCATCCAGGCCGGGGAAGAAGCGATTTGGACGAACTTCCTCAACACCCACCAGATCAACTCGTTCGCACTGGGCCTGGGCTCGAGCCTGAACGCGGAGGCACAGGCTTTCATCGACCCCATCGCCTACAACGGCAACACCGGCGCGAACACCAATGGCCAGATCATCACCGACACGAGCCAGCTGAACGACGTGCTGCAAGGCACGATCAGCGTGCCGCCCACCGTCAGCAATCTGCTGACCGGCGGCCTCGGCGGCTCGTCGGGCTTCGGTGCCGACGGCGGCCATGTGTCCACGCTGAGCATCGACGGCACCACCTACGCCTTCGACAGCAGCACCGGCCTGATGACGAAGACCGGCCCCGCCGCCGGCAGCGACTACAGCTACGACGCGGCGACGCACCAGGTCACCATTGCCACGGCGCAGGGCGGCAAGCTGGTCGTGGACTTCGACTCGGGCGAGTTCAGCTACCAGGTGGCACCGCGCACCAGCGGCTCGCACAACTACGACGAGACGCTCAGCTACCAGGTGGTCGACCGCGACGGCGATGCGAGCAACGCGGCCACGCAGACGCTGCACGTCAACTACACGCCCGCAGCGGGGGCGGCAGCGCTGCTCTTCACCTCGGCCGACTCGCTGGGGCTGGCCGGCGTCGACGCAGCGACGGTGTCGCTCGAGCAGCAGCAACCGCACGACGCGCCGCATTCCCCCTACGGCGACAGCCCATGGGGCGGCACGCAGCTGTCCGACATGCTGCATGCCTACAACGCGGCCGAGTCGCTGCAGGTGCTGCTGCAAGCCGCGTTCCCGCCGGCCTTTGCGAGCACGCAGGCATCGCCCACGGTGCTGGCCCTGGCGTCGTCGGCCGACTCGCTCACGGCCTACGCACCGCCCGTGGCCCCTTCGCTCGACGACGAGCTTCACATGGGCCTCGCGTTTCACCACTGACCCACCGGGGCGTCGGCGCCGCTTGCGGCGTCGACGCCTTGTGGTCCACACGCTGTCCGCACGTTCTTACGCATGTCTGCTTCCCGTCTTCTTCCGTCCGCCGCCGCGGGCCTTTTCTTCCTGCTCGCCGGAACGGGGGCGTTTGCGCAAGCGAGCGCCGCCACCCCGCTGGGCATGGCCGAGGCCGTGCGCCTGGCCGCCACATCGCACCCGACCGTGCGCAACGCCGTCGGGCAAGCGCTGCAGGCGGGCGAGGGCATTGCGGATGCGCGCTCGGGCTACTACCCGCAGGTCAGCGCGGGCCTCAGCGCACGCACGGGCAACCGGCAGTTGCAGGCCGACGGTCGCCGCCAGGTGCACCAGGCCTCGCTGTCGGTGACCCAGATGCTGTACGACTTCGGCAAGGTGTCGAGCGCCGTGAACGAGGCCGAGGCCTCGGCCACGGCCGCGCGCGCCAAGCTGCTGTTGGCGGTCGACGACGTGGTGCGCGACACCGCCCAGGCATGGATCGAAGTGCATCGCCAGCAGGCGCTCGGCGAAATCGCGCAGGCCCAGGTGAAGGGCGTGCAGTCGCTGGCCGGCCTGGTGGGCGAGCGCCAGGCCAAGGGCGCCACCAGCCAGTCCGACGTGGCACAGGCGCAGTCGCGCCTGGAGGCCGCGCGTGCCCAGCAACTCAACACCGCGTCCCAGGCCGAGCGCTGGCGCCTCAACCTCATGCATCTGACCCAGGGCCGCATGCCGGTCGACATTGCCGGCGAAGCGTCGGCGCCGCTCGCGAGCGCCTGCGCCGCGCACCCGCAGACGGCCTTGCCCGCACCGGCCGTGCAGATGGCGCAGGCCGAGCGCGACATGGCACAGGCCGCGCTGCGCGGTGCCGATGCGCAATTGCTGCCCACGCTGTCGCTCAACGCCGGCGTCAACCGGGGGCTCGAATCGGGCGCGCGGCTTGCCGGCCAGTCCGGCACCGAAAGCACGCTCACCGTGAACTTCAGCGCGCCGCTGTACGAAGGCGGGCGCAGCCAGGCCCGCCAGCGCGCCGCCGTGCACGCGGTCGAAGCGGCCGAGGCCGCGCTGGGCTATGCACAGCTCAACGTGCGGCAGCGGCTCGAAGACGCGCGCGTGCAATCGCAAGGCCACGCGCTGCGCCTGCCCGTGCTCGCCGCGCGCGTGCACAGCACGCAGCGCACGCGCGACCTGTACCGCGAGCAGTACCTGCAGCTGGGCACGCGCTCGCTGCTCGACCTGCTCAATGCCGAGCAGGAGTTCCACGGCGCGCGCTTCGAGCAGGCCGAGAGCGCGCACGAAGTGCAGCGCCTCGCGGTCGAGTGCCTGTACCAGTCGGGCCGCCTGCGCGAAGCCTTCGGGCTGGTCGATGCGGGCGAGCTCGTGGCCGGAGGCCAGCCATGACCGCCACCACGATGCCCGAGCTTTCTGCCGCGCGCGGCCCCGAGCTGCTCGCCGGCTGGGTCGACGCCGTGCTGGCCGTGGCCGCCCACTACCACCTGGACACCTCGCGCGAGCGCATCCGCGGCGCTGCCGCGTGGAGCGGCCAAGAAGACATCGGCGAGCGCGTGCGCCAGATGGCCCGCCAGGCCGGGCTCACCGTGCGCCAGGTCGCGCCGCGCCTGGACACCCTGAGCCCCTGGCGGCTGCCCGTGGTGCTGCAATTGCGCGACGGACAGGTGGCCGTGGTCACCGCCATCTCGGCGCAGGGCCTGCGCGTGATGCTCGGTGGCGACCAGGGCGCGGAAACCGTCTGCACGATCGACGAGCTGCAGCCCGCGCTCGAAGCCATGGCCGTGCTGCGGCCCGCGCAGTCCGCACCCGACTCGCGCGTCGATGCC
Organism: Variovorax sp. 01N425; assembly: GCF_056399465.1. NCBI lineage: Bacteria > Pseudomonadati > Pseudomonadota > Betaproteobacteria > Burkholderiales > Comamonadaceae > Variovorax > Variovorax sp. 01N425. The sequence goes on from NZ_JBFTRJ010000034.1 coordinate 4,163, forward strand.
TACATCCGCCCCGTCGAGCCGCACTGGCTGCGACAGATCGTGCTGGCGGACTGGCGGCCCTACGCCCACATCCTTGTCGCATCGCTCGCCTACAACCTGATGGCGCTGGCCGGCACGCTGTTCTCGATGCAGGTGTACGACCGCGTCGTGCCCGCGCAGTCGCTGCCCACGCTGCATGTGCTGTTCGGCGGCGTGCTGCTGTCGATTGCGTTCAGCTGGGTCATGCGCGGCGCGCGCATGCGCATCACCGACGTGGTGGGCAAGCGCGCCGATCTGCGCATTTCGGACCGCGTGTTCGGCCACGCGCTGCGCGTGCGCGGCTCGGCGCGCCCGCGCGCCACCGGCACCTTCATCTCGCAGCTGCGCGAGTTGGAGCCCGTGCGCGAAATGCTCACGTCGACCACCGTGGCGGCGGTGGCCGACCTGCCGTTCTTCTTCGTGTTCTGCGTGCTCTTCTGGTTCATTGCCGGCTGGCTCGTGCTCGTGCCGCTGGCCGCGTGCGTGCTGCTGCTCGTGCCCAGCCTGCTGGCGCAGCCGCGCCTGCGCGCGCTGGCCCAGGCGGGCATGCGCGAATCGTCGCTGCGCAACGCCATGCTGGTCGAGGCCGTGCAGGGCATCGACGACATCAAGGTGCTGCAGGCCGAGCTGCGCTTCCAGAACCAGTGGAACCACTACAACGCCGTCAACGCCGACTCGGGCCTGCAACTGCGCGCGCTGCTCAACACCCTGAGCAACTGGTCGCAGACCGTGCAGGGCGGCGCCTTTGCCTTCGTCGTGTTCTTCGGTGCGCCGCTGGTGATGGACGGGCAGATGAGCACCGGCGTGCTCGTGGCCGCATCGATTTTGTCGACCCGCATGCTCGCGCCGCTGGCCGGCGTGACGCAGGTGCTCAACCGCTGGCAGCAGGCCAAGGTGGCCGGCGAATCGCTCGACCAGCTCATGAAGCTCCCGGTCGACCACCCGCCCCATGAGACGCGCGTGCACCGGCCCGCCGTGCAGGGCGACTACACGCTGCGCGACGCCGTCTTCAGCCACGACGGCCAGACCACCGCGCTGCACGTGAAGGCGCTGCACATCGGCCCTGGCGAGCGCATTGCCGTGCTCGGGTGCAACGGTGCGGGCAAGTCGACGCTGCTGCAGGCGCTGTCGGGTCTCATCGAACCGCGCGCGGGCAGCGTGGTGCTCGACGGCGTGTCGATGGCCCACATCGACCCCGCCGACGTGCGCCGCGACGTCGGCCTGCTCGCGCAAGACGCGCGCCTGTTTCACGGCACCCTGCGCGAGAACCTGCAGATGGGCACGCCCCATGCCACCGACGCCGAACTGATCACCGCCCTGCAAGCCACCGGCGCCTGGGCCTTCGTGCGCCGCCTGCCCACCGGGCTGGACCATCCGCTGCTGGAAGGCGGGCGCGGCCTCTCGGGCGGGCAGCGCCAGAGCCTGCTGCTCGCGCGGCTCATGCTGCGCCGCCCCAGCGTGCTGCTGCTCGACGAGCCCACCGCCTCGCTCGACGAAGTGGCCGAGCGCGAAGTGATCGAACAACTGCGCGCTCTGTCCGCAGGCCGCACGCTGGTGCTGGCCACGCATCGCCCGGCCGTGCTCGATGCGGTGGACCGCATCCTCGTGGTGGACGGCGGCGCCGTCGTGCTCGACGGGCCGCGCGACCAGGTGATGGCGCGGCTGCGCCAGGGCGCGGCCGCATCGCGCGAGACAACGGCCCTCGCAGGCCGTGGCAAGGAGGCACAGGCATGAACGCCGTGACATTGACCAAGGCACCGGTGCCTGCGCAGGTATCCACCGCCACCGTGTGGGGCCCCGGCGGCGCCGGCGACTTCGACGAGGCGCGCGCCAGCGGCTCCGCGCGCGTCGTGTGGTTCATCGCGCTCTTTCTGCTCGCGTTCTTCGTGTGGGCCTGGTGCTTCGAGATCGACGAAGTGTCCAGCGGCATGGGCAAGGTGATTCCCAGCTCGCGTGAGCAGCGCATCCAGTCGCTCGAAGGCGGCATCCTTGCCGAGCTGCGCGTGCACGAAGGCCAGATCGTCGAGAAGGGCGAGGTGCTCGCGCAGCTCGACCCGACGCGCGGCGAATCGAGCGTGGAAGAAACCGCCGCGCGCTACCGCGCCGCACTGGCCAGCAGCGTGCGCCTGCGCGCCGAGGTGGAAGGGCATAGCACCCTTCAGTTCCCCGCCGAGCTGAAGGCGTACGCGCAGCTGGTCGACTCCGAAAGCGCGCTCTTCCGCTCGCGGCAGGGCAGCATGCGCGACACCGTTTCAGGCCTGGGCCAGGCGCTTGCGCTCGTGCGCAAAGAGCTCGACATCACCCGCTCGCTGCAGGTGAGCGGCGCGGCCAGCAACGTCGAGCTCATCCGCCTGCAACGCCAGGCCGCCGATCTGGAGCTGAAGATCTCCGAGGCGCGATCGAACTACATGGTGCGCAGCCGCGAAGAACTCGCCAAGGCCGATGCCGAGGTGAAGTCCTTGTCGTCCGTGGTGCGCGGGCGTGCAGACTCGCTCGAGCGGCTCACCCTGAACTCGCCCGTGCGCGGCATCGTCAAGAGCTTGCAGGTCACCACCATCGGCGGCGTCGTGCCGCCCAACGGCTCGCTCCTGACCCTGGTGCCGCTGGACGACCAGTTGCTGGTCGAAGCGCGCATCTCGCCTCGCGACATCGCCTTCATGCGGCCCGGGCAGGAGGCGCAGATCAAGGTCACCGCCTATGACTACGCCGTGTACGGCGGCCTCAAAGGGCGTGTGGTGACCATCGCACCCGACACGCAGCGCGACGAGGTCAAGCCCGAGATCGTCTACTACCCCGTGCTCGTGCGCACCGACTCCGACGCACTGACCGACAAGGCCGGCCGCCGCATGCCCATCGTGCCTGGCATGGTGACCACCGCCGACATCCGCACCGGCCGCAAGACCGTGTGGGACTACCTGACCAAGCCGCTGAACAAGGCGCGCGAAGCCATGCGCGAGCGCTGATTCGCGCGCGCTCATTCATCTCTCCCAAGAATCCCATCCGACCCAAGAGGAAGCCAGCCATGAAAAAGACCCCGCACGCATCACCCACCGTTGCCGCCTTCGCGCTCGCCGCCGCGCTGCTCGGCACCGCCACCCATGTGGCGGCGCGCGATAACCCTGTAGACCCCGTGAGCAACCCCGACAAGCTGGACTATCGCGACGTCGAGGCGCGCCGCCCTGACTTCAAGGAGCCCTTTCTGCGCGACGGCATCGTGTCGCGGCCCGAGCGCTTTCGCGAGATCAAGCCCGGGGTCAATCAGGCCCAGGTGCTCGCCGTGCTCGGGCAGGCGCTGAGGCAGCAGCGCGGCGCGCTCGGCACTGAGTGGGACTACCAGTTCAAGTTCCAAATGCCGCAATCGGCCAACTACCTCGTATGCCAGTACAAAGTCGTGTTCGACGACGGCCAAACCGTACGCAGCGCCGCGTGGCGCCGTCGGCAATGCCTGGACCTGATCCCGCACTGAACTGCCGGCCGGCGATCGGGCCGTCGACCCGCTACGCCCAGGAGCGTGCGGGTTTTTGATGTGGGGTGAGACGCCGTGACTCGGGTCTTTGGTGCTTCGACAGGAATCGCAGGTATGTCAAAAATCCGCATGGATATTGGATTCCTTGGACTGAAAGAAAAAAGATACCGACAAAAGTACCGATAAATTTCAATGCATGGCTTGGATGCATCGTATGGGACGCTTGGAGCCCGATTTTGTCGACGCTGCGGTCGACGGGCCTGCACATGGCGTCTCCGCCCGAAGAGCTTGCCGTCGCCGATGATGGTCGGCGGCGGCGTGTATCCCGCGTCTTCCATCGCGGAGCGGTACTGATCTTCGGCGTTCATGTCGAACCGCCGATCTGCGCCAGGAACGCGCGCGCCGCATCGAGCGTGGGCAGAAACTTGATCATGCCCCAGCCGCGAGCAGATCGCGGCGGGTTTTTTCAAGAGGATGCGCGTACGTTGGTATCTGTTTCTCCTTTCGACCCGGCCCGAAGCAGCTGGCCAGCGAGGGGGGCGGTGGGATCCAGCCCCAGGCCACCATTTTTCTTGCGAGGAACGTCAATTCATTGGTGACGGCAAGCTACTGCAGGTCGGTCGCCGCATCGTCGAAGCCGTGCAGAAAGGCGAGCGGCGAGCGGGCTATGGCGACACTGATCGGGCGGCTTTCATTTGACCTGACGGGGCAATTCGGTTCGAGGGTTCAGCCGTCAGAACTTGCAACAGATCGCTCGTTCTTTCTTGCTTGGCCGATTCGTCAGACAGGGTCTGGCGAATCTCCCTCGCTGCTGGCGCAAGAGCATCGCTTTTTCACGCAACCTTGGTGCTGCGATGTCCGCTTGCTCGCGGTCAAGGACAGGTAGCGCCCGCCGGTTCTATGAAACGTCAGCGCCGGGCGGAGGCTGGAGCGTGCGCCAGCTTGATCGCCAAATCAGTAGGCCAGTGTACGAGCGTACGGCGCTGTCTAGAAACGCGGCGGCAATGCAAGTGAACTCGATCCATGCTGGTCTAGCGGCACTCAGCGCGGGGGCAGTAAAGGTTTGGCAACTCGTCGCAGCGCGCCTCGTGCAAGGTTCCTAAGGGCCGTACCAATGCGCCTAGTTGAATCGAATGGAACCCTCCGCGCTTCGGCAGACGTATCGCTCTCAAAAAGGACCAAGGCGGCCGTCGATAGTTTTGCATTGGTGTTTCATTGGGTAACATGAGGAGGAAAAGCAAAAAATGGGGTCGCGCTTGATGCAGGGCACGGTCGATTGCGCCGCCTATCTGCGGCTGTCGTCGTAGTGATGATCGCGTGCGTTCGCGCTTCCCCGCATTCTTGTTAGGACATGACCGCCGTGCCTACGCCATCGCGACCTGCAGATATGAACGACGAACGGCGGCAGAGCCGTGTCGACATTGCGAGCGTCAAGTGGGAAGACTCGGATCAGATCCAACACGGCGCTCCAGCTGCGAATTCGAGTGGCCGGCCTCATCGTCGACATCAAGCCTTTAACGACCCATCGAGGCGTTCCTTGCGCATGCAGCCTGCGCACTTGACGACGTCGATGCGCGGCAACTGGAGAAAACCAGCACTCACTGGCTGCGACATTCGTATGTCTCTCCCGTGCACCGGGGGAGGGAGGGACAGAAAGGGCGGGGCACTAGCCCCTGAAAACAAATCTGGACGTGCTTCGGTGGGAACGACATGGATACTGACCACCCAGAGGGACTTGAGGCTCGCCGTGACAGGAGAATATTCGATTAGGGAGTCAGCATCGTGAAGAGCGCAACGACGGTTGTCGGCCAGCGTGGCGAATCGATCAACACCGAAGTCGAAAGACGTCTGGTCGCGCACTATCTGAGGAGCGACGGCCACTTCGGTAGCGCACCGCTCCGATTCATCGACGCTACGACTAACCAATTGCGTGAAGCGCTGGAATGCCAAGGCGACCCTCTCCTCCCTCTGACGGCGGCCTGCGGTCCAGCGAATGAGGCCGAACATCTTTACGCCCGCGGCTTCTCGGGCACGTGGGCGGATAAGGACAGTCCTGGATACTTTCGCTTTCTCGTCCTCACCTGCGCTGTGTCTGCCAGCGCCGTAACGAATAGCGATACCAGAAACTTTCGCGTCAATCTTGCTCGCGCCTTCAACCGCCACGATCCATTCCACGACCTCACCGCGTTGCCAACGTTGTGGAAGAGGCTACAGCTGTGGTGCGCCCAAAAGCGAAAGGCGGGCATACCGCTGCGCGAAGTGACGCTCACCAACGGAACGGGATATCGAATCGTCGGATACACGCACGCAATGACGTTTCCAGCATGGAGAGACGTGCTTCGGCTTCGGACGCTCTCCGCGAAGGAATCCGCCCCTCGCATCGGCTCGAATATCGATCGAGAATCGCTCAGGCTGGCAAGAATCGTCCAAAGCAGCGGGGCTTTCGAGGGTCCCATGCTTCGTGTTGCGAACGAATACGTCAAGTATCACCAAGCAGGCGCCTCGCTGCTTTCGACGCATCCTTTTCGCGCTGCGGCTCTCGCGGCGATCCAAGCGAAAAATCCGCGAGCAAAGAAGTCCAATCCATCGATCCGTATTGAGCTTCGGATTCAGCTCGAAGTTGAGGATGCCGAGCTGACTGTCCGGATAAATTGGGAGAGCAGCCATGAACCTACGGATGAAAGCGACGACGATCTCGTCGGCTCGCCGCAAGAAGTGGTGAAGCAACTCCCGACATGGCTCGGTAGTGTCGGCAATGGCCATGTGCAATCGCCACTACTTTCCCTCCTGCGCATAGGTGTCGTTCCCATGTTCGAGGAGCGGTTCGGCCTATGGGTAGCGGGGGAACGCATTCCGGCAGCCCCCACGCGGTGTCGGGTACTGTGGCATGCGGATGCCATCGGGCCTATTCGCAAGCTGCAAGCGCGTAGCCATCGGTTGTGCGACCGATGGCGTTTGACCGAAGTGCTTTCGCAGACCGAGGTAGGCTACGTTCTGGAGGCCCTGCCGCTTGGACCTAGTCCTAAGTCGGTGGATCTCCTCCGGCTCGGTGGCGGATTCGAAACGGCGAGCGGTTATCTCGGGCGCGGCACCCTCTTGCCGCGCGTCTGGGTCCCACCGACCGGCCGACTTTCTTTGAGCGCCGTGTCTGCGGAAGAGACGTCGATTGTCTTGAAAGATGCAGGCGAGGGATGGTACGTACTCGAGTCGAGCGCTCCTGTGGAGGGCCAGTTTCGATTTCGCGTTGAAGAACGCATCGAAGGCGCCGAACCGCTCTCTCAAGAGCGCGTCGCGTCATTTGTTTCCGACGCACCTGAGCACCTTGAGTATCGAGAACCTAATCCGCAGCGATGGGAGATGGTGCGAGAAACCGTCGCGGGTGCCACGCCGTTCACCGTAGCCTCAACGCAACCCATCGTCCCAGTCAGATCCTGCTGCACGCGACTCGACACTCGGTACGAAGACTTGCTCGAAGCTCTGTATGCCCGTGGCAAAGCCGGCTGGTCCGAATTCGAGTTGGTCGCCCTGTTTAAAGGCATCCTCGGCTCCGACTCTCCTTCCCCCTGGGACCTACTTCGGTCACTGGAGGAGAGCGGATGGCTACGCTGTATTTACGCAGTATCTTGGGGTGTGCGTCGTTGGTGGCTCGTCCCGCCACATTTGCTGTCGGCGTCAGCCGCGAGCGATTGCGTCGTACTCGGGGGATCGACGACGGCGGCCATACGCTCAAGATTCGTTGGAACTGCCCGACGCTTGGGTGCGGAAATCAGCGAGCATGAAGGCGTCGGCCCGTACAGCCCCTCGATCTTGTTTGCTCGTGGCGTCTCGGCGGATAACCTTGCAAGCGAGACCGGCTGGCCCATCGCGAATGGGATGGGGGAAGCGACTCCTTCTGCACCTGCCTGTTGGCCGAACGACGGTTGTGATCCGGCCAGTCACGAACTCGTCGCGAGTTGGAGCTGGTCCGATACCAAATTCTCGAAGCCCGATCAAGGCACTAGGACAGGCGTGACGATCGATCGATTCAGAAGACAACGTGGTGACCGTCGAGACGTCTTCCGGGTATCAAGTGAGAGTGAAAGAGATTGGGTCGGATGGAGCCGAGTCGTCGCGATCGCCGAGGCGTACCGTCGAGCCCAACGGCACTTCCTGAATGTCGAAGATCGATTGCTGGTTCGCGTTCCTTTAGTTGGGCACCTTCCCCTTGCGATAGCCAACCGGATTGGTCTGATGGCTCTCCGCTTCGGAGGGCCCGTCCCGGGCCAAGATGGCTGGCGATACGCCTACGCGCGCAGCATTTGTGGCGTCGCGTCGATTCGCAGCGTGCTCGGTCAATGCTTCGTCCTGGATAGCGCGGAGCACACGGTGATTGACCCTCATCATGCGATGCAAGCGCTGGGATTGGCGAGGCATCGCCCGCATGTGCGAGCGGGCACGGTACTGGCCGGGGTTCGCTATGCGAGGCAAACGACACTGAAGAAAGAAAACCAATGACGGAGATGTATTTGGGCACGGTGTGGCTGTCGAACGCGAAGATCGCGCGCCTGTTGCCCGTCGCGACGTATGCAGGCGGCAAATGGACGTCGATCAGAGAATCCGTCACTAGTTTTCCGCCAGAGGGCAAGGTTCTCGCCGTCAAGAGCGAGCTGATCCATGTTTCCGAACACAGCGTATGGTCGTTTCGGACGCGCGAGAACCCAGTTGCGGACAAAGATCGGCTGTTGGCCGAAGACCTCGTTCGCGCCACTCCGATCGTGGATCTCTCTTCGCTCACCCTCGAACAAGCTCGACGTGCGCTCTATGAGACTGGTATTGAGCTGCCGCGGGGGTCGGACGGGCATGTAGTCGTCTTGCTAGAAGAAGGTTTGATGGCCGAGCAACGGGTCTCTTTCGACAGACCATCCGGGCGGTGGCGAGGAACTCCTCCCAACTCTCCGGTGGTGCTAGCACGCGCGCCTCGCCTTGTCCTTGAAGCGCCTCAAGTTCAAGGCCAGAGATTTCTCCCCAACCGAACCACATTGAAGTGGGAGGCGTTGAAGAAGGTCGATTGGTCGAGCGACGCGGACTTCGTGGAGCACACATTCAACAGGTTTCGCCGCATTTCTAGGAACCTCGGGGATACATCGCACGGACTGCCTGCCAAGAGCGCTGTGCAATATGTCGCTCGAACATTGCGCGACTCAGGCTTGCTGTCCGGAGACGAGGAGATCGTTCAGAACCTCGACCGACTGAAGGCGCAATGGCCGCGTATCGAGAGAGCACTCGGTGCAGCCGAGGGACTCATCGAAGCCGTCCTTGAGACGGGGGCGGCTAGGGCGGCGATCGCATCGGCCATCCAAGACGGCGTTGACATCGCCGCGGGCGCAATGCGAACAGAGGTCGAGCAGATGGTTCGTCGGGAGGCTGAAGTAGAACTGGCGGAACTGACGCGCAAGCGCGACGAACTGCTTGAGGAAATCGCCTTTCGAGAAAGAGAAGCCCGACAACTCGAAGCCGCGCGATTGAAGGCACAAAAGAGTTGCCGTGAGGCAACCGACGCGCTCGACGGCTTGCATGAGAGCATCGACGCCGAGGTTGCCAGATTGCGGCAGGTCTTCGAGGAATCTTCAGCCACCGAGCTGGTCTATGCACGGGATATCGCCGCACGGCTCGAAACGGCGTCGAAGATCGACGGGGCCGGCCGCGATCCAGTGCTCTTTCCGACGGCCCTGCCGCCGTGGTCAGCGGGCGAGGAAGCAAGAAGCGTCGAGGCTGTGCTGCCTCAGAAGCTGGGCGACCGCTTGCGGCTCGAATCCGATGCAGCTGGTATCGAAGCGGCAGATCTGGGGCTTCTAGACGGATTTGTGCGTGCGGGCGAGTTCGTCGTCCTGGTCGGTAGGGCCCGTGAACGCGCGGTGATGGCTTACGCGAGAAGCGTGTCGGCGGGGAGGATACGGGCGATGACGTTGGACGCGACGGTCGTCGGACTCGACGACCTGTGGCGGATCCCTGGAACTCAGCTTCCTACCGCTTTGGCCTTCGCATGGACGGCTGCATCTGCTGCTCCGCGGCAAACGTTTTTGGTGTGTCTGCGCGGCTTGGAGGGCGCCGCCGTACGCACTTGGCTTCCGGCATTGGTAAACGTCTTGCGTTCGGGTATGCGGCCAAGGAATCTATTTTTGCTTGCGACCGCGGACGTGCGGGCGACGACCGAGGGCGGTACTGCGGCGAACCTTGAGGGCTGGCTGTCTAGTTCGGCGGTCGGGCTGTGTCCGCGCGACAGCAATCATGCAGGTTTGACCTTGCTGCATGCGATGGCGCACGAGGCGGCAACGCCAGCGACGGCTTTGCGCCAAGAGGACAAGGCGGATCGGATTCGAGAGTTTCCCCCCAAACTCCTCGCACTCGCGTCTGACAACGATCGAGACCCGTCCACTCTCGTTAGATTGGTTTCGGTGCTGGAGGTGTTGCGCGAGACAGCGACGGACCATGAGTTGGAGCCGCATGCAGCCGCTTGGGCCTCGACTGTTGACACGGGGCGAATCGCTCCGCTCCCGGTCGCATTGCAAAAAGGGTACGAGTCGCTCACTGCACTCCAAGCCGCGAGATAACTAAGGAAATACTCATGTTGGATCCGATGGGTGGCTTCGCCCGGATGCGCGATTTCGTCATCTCCTACCTTGAGACGGCGTTCCGCATACGTGACTCGCAAGTGGCAGAAGCTCGCAGAATGCTTTTCCGCGCCAACGGCACGCTTGCCATCGAGCCACTCTTGGAGCCGGTGCCCAAGTACGAAACGGTCAAAAGCAAGATCGAAGATTTGATGGAGGCTGGAGCCGACGACCCGCTAGCCGACTTCCCGCGCGAGGCACGACGCGCATTCATCGAACTGGTGCTTTCCGGCCTATTTCCCGGGAAACCATCAGGAAGAAAAGACCTACGCCTCAGCAGCCAGTTTTCTCCCTACGTTCATCAATGGGAGATGTTGCGTCGGGGAACTCGCTCGGGTTCCCCGGGTATCGTGACATCCGGCACCGGCTCCGGAAAAACGGAAGCATTCATGCTTCCCGTCTTGGCAACACTGGCAGCAGAGGCGGTTCGATGGCCCGCACCGCGGAAGCCGTTGCGGGGCAGCAATTGGTTCGAAAACGGTAGCGAGTTCGAGCTTCAGCGCGACGCTGAACACGCAGGTCGGCCGAAAGCCGTACGCGCGTTGATCCTATACCCCATGAACGCGTTGGTAGAGGATCAGCTCACTCGGTTGCGGCGAACTCTCGAGTCGAGCGAGGCGCAAACGACGATGGTCGAGCGCTTCAACGGCAACCGCTTGTACTTTGGGCGATATACGAGCGCAGCGCCCGTGACCGGGCATCAACGGCACCCTCGGCGGGACGACACCAACGAGCGGAAGCGCAGAAAACGACGTCTAGACCAGTTGGCCGAGAGAATGAGAGCGATGCAGCGCGACCAGCTGGCGGCCGCTGTGCACGACGAGCGTAGGCGCAGGGCAGCCGAAGAAGGTAAAGAGGATGCATCCGACGCGACGAGGTTTTTATTTCCGTCGGTGCACGGGAGCGAGTTGGTATCGCGGTGGGATATGCAGGCTACGCCGCCGGACATCCTCGTCACGAACACCTCAATGCTCGCGACGATGCTAGCGCGAGAAGTCGAGGCAGGTGTGTTCGAGTCGACTAAGGCATGGCTCGAATCGAACGACGATGCGTATTTCTTCCTCGTGCTCGACGAATTGCATCTGATTCGAGGTTCTTCGGGAATGGAAGTTGTCGGTCTTCTTCGAAACCTTATCGTGCGTCTAGGCCTTGATCGTCGCGAGCATAGACACAAGCTTCGAATTTTGGCGTCCAGCGCATCGTTGCCTGTGGAGGGCGGGCACGCCGATGCGAGCATGCGCTATCTTTTCGACTTTTTCGGACCTTTCGGGACTTTCAAGGGCAGGTCCGACGATGGCTTTGCTTCTGCGACTGACTGGAAAGATGCAGTCGTTGGAGGACACGCCGTGCCTGTCGTCTGCGATGCGTCGTTGCCGCTGTCGAAGGCACCGTTTCGAGCGTTCGCTTCGGAATTGTCGAGCGAAGATGGGGGGTTCGTCGCTTCTGTGCCAAATCGTGACGACAGGCTCGACCGAATTGTTCGCGATGCGGCGGTGGCTCTGAACTGCGGCTCGAAGGAAGTTCAGTCGGCTGAATGGTACGCGGACATTTTTAAGGCCTGTGCTGCAACGATCGCGCAAGGGTGCACGTCCGGGGACAGCGAGATTCCGCGCGCCACTTCGATCGGTCAAGTCACCGAGCGCATCTTTGGAGATCGCAGCGCCGAGTCGTTTCAAGCTTTGCGAGGTCTACTTATCTTGCGAGGTCTGTCGGATCGCACAAAAAACCTATTCGGCGTCGAACCTCCGAACCAGTTGCCGAGCGTTCGTGTTCATACGTTCTTTCGAAGTGTCGAAGGAATGTTCGCCTCGCCCTTACTCGATAAGGATGACAAAGTGGTTTTCGACGGACTGACGGTGGAGCGCGGCACAACCCACGTCACGTGTCGAGACGAGGAGCGTCGTCGGTTGTTCGAGCTGTTGTATTGCGAGGCCTGCGGCGAACTGTTCCTCGGAGGCAGACGAGCAGAGCTAGGGGACGCTACCGAACTGTCAGCGAGTTCCCCCGACCTGGAATCTATCCCCGAGACGGTGGTCTCAAGCAATTTCGAGGCACTGACTCACGAAGAGTATGCGGTGTTCTGGCCGCGCACCTCCTCCGTCGCTGACGACGTCCCTACCGGAGAGCGTTGGGACAGTGCGACAATCGATACTCGAAATAGCGTGTTGCTGTCGGGTGTTGTTCAGGGTTCGGTCAAAGTATCGGGATTGTTGTACAGCTTGGACGCTCGCCGTGTCGCGTCGCACGGGCGAGCGCCGGGATCGGCGGCTCCCCGCTGCTGTCCGGCTTGCGGCACCGACTACAGTAAGCGCAAGTCGGGAATGGGCTCTGCATCGCCTATACGAAGTTTTCGGACGGGCTTCGCAAAGACCTCCCAACTGCTCGCTAGCGAGCTGTTCGATTTGCTTCACGCCAGCGGTTCCGCTGCGAAGTCGGTAGTGTTTTCGGATAGTCGACAAGACGCTGCGCGTGCCGCTTTGGACATCGAACGCCGGCACCATCAGGACATGGTTCGTCAAGTTCTGGTCGAAGCCTTGCGCAGCGCGGCGCGCGCAAGGGCTGCGGTCGACACGTCGGACATAGAGGCGCGCCTCCAGTCTGCGATGACTGCCCGTCGATTCGATGAAGTCGCGAAGCTCAGCGCAGAACTTGACCGCGCGACTCAACCCTTCGACCATCGACGCGTTCCCTTGAGTGAGGTCATGGAAAGCTCCATCGGCGCGGAATCGCGACGCGTTCGCTCGATGCTGCAGCGATGGGTCGATCTCGGCTTGCACCCGACCGACGCCAGCGGCGTCGATAAGGTCGAGGGACGCCCTTGGTTCAGTTGGCTCGCCCTCAAGGGGCCAGGCGACGAGGCGAGTTGGCCTGTCGGCAGTGATGTGGGGACCGCAGGCGACGCTCGCAAGCATATCGTCGATGAACAGAAGCCGTTGGTCTACGAGGTATTGTTCTCAAAAACCTATTTCGCCCTTGAAGAGACTGGCGTAGGCTATCCGTCCACGACCGCGACTCAATCCGCCGAAGCGGATCGATCCGACGCATGGCTGCGAGTATTCGCCGACGCGTACCGTGTCCACGGCAGCCGTTGGATGCAAAGCGATCCGGTCCATTTCGATCGAGGCGCAGAGGTGACTACGTCTCGCCTCAAGAAGTTCGCACGAGCATCGCATCCGGCGGACGCGACTGCGGAGCTTGACCGAGTGTTGGCAGAGCTATCGGTGAGGGGTCATCCCCGCGGCTTGATCGAACTGACGTCGCTGTACGTCCGCCTCAGTGAAGCCGGCGACCCATACTTCCGTTGCGACAATTGCGGACGAGTCCACTTGCACCGCGGGACGGGCATGTGCACACGATGTTGCGTGTCGCTTCCGGAGGTGAAAACCGGGACGGTCGAGGCGTTGTGGGAAGCGAACTTTCTCGCCAGGCGCGTCCAGCGGAAAGGGGGGGAGTCGAACGGCTTTCGTCTGCATTGCGAGGAGTTGACCGGGCAGACCGGGTCCCCCGCGGCTCGACTACGAGCGTTCAAAGGGATCTTCGTGAACGATGGCGACACTCCTGCTGAGGAGTTGAGACGGCGAGTCGACGAGATCGATCTGCTTTCGGTAACGACGACGATGGAAGTCGGAATCGATATCGGAGCCTTGCAGGCCGTATACCAAGCGAACATGCCCCCTCAGCGGTTCAACTATCAGCAACGAGTCGGCCGAGCGGGGCGGCGCGGTCAAGCATTTTCGATGGTCACAACGCTTTGCCGCAGTCGCAGTCACGACCTTCACTACTTTCGCAACCCTGCGGCCATCACGGGCGATCCTCCCCCCCCGCCCTTCTTGACGACCGGCCATCGCGAGATCGCGTTACGAATCGTGCTGAAGGCTTGGCTAACGGCTGCGTTCTCACTGCTGAGGGACGAGGACGGGCCATCGTACCTGGGGGACGACGTCCAGGATACCCATGGCGAGTTCCCGCTTGCTCAAGACATCTATGGGCACGATGGCCGCTGGCGCGCCCGACTCGAAAACGCGCTTCAAGCCACGACTTCCGCGCGAGATGCTGTCCTCGAAGCGTTGGCTGCCGGATCCGGGCAGGACTTGCTCACACTGAGGCGTGAGGTGACCGTCGAAGCCACTTTGTCGCGTGTTTGGGCGCTCGAAGGCGAAGGCAGCAGCAGTCCGCATCCTTTCGGACGATTTCTCGCCGAGTCTGGTCTGATGCCGATGTACGGCATGCCGACTCGGGTCAGACCCATGTACATCGACGTGAAGCTCGGAGACGACGGAGAGCCCAACTTCGAGACGATCGACCGTGATCTGGACCTGGCGATTTACGAGTTCGCACCGGGTAGAACCATCGTGAGGGAGAAGCGGCAGCACGAGCCCGTCGGGCTGTCTCCGGCTCTGCGGCCGCCTCTGGCCGGCCGTGGGCGCGAGGCCTTGGCGATGGGATCTTTGTTCGCCGAAACGCGATACGTCGGGCAGTGCGAGAGCTGTGGCGCATACATGACTTTCGCTTCTCAACCGGTAACGCCTGTCGCTTGCGTCGATTGCGAAGCGGCCATCGAAGCTAAAGCGTTTCGACAGTTCGCAAGCCCCGTGGCGTTCGCATCGAAGTTTCAGACGAGGCCCGTGGAAGAAAACGCGTCGCTTCCGCAGTACCGGCGCGTGATCACAGTGGAGGGTTCCGCGCTTGAAGTACAACGTGTGGCGGGCTCCGATCTGGAATTAGGGGTGACGCAAGATGCTCGGGTACTTCGCCTCAACGCAGGAACTTTGGATCAAGACGGGCAGCCGATCCCGTTCGTGATGGTCGGAGCCGCAAGGCGCGTACGCGCGCCAGGCAACAGGACGTGGGTGTTGCCCGAACAACTTGTCGTAGCAGACGGATTTGACAGCTTCTGGATGGAAAGGGATGGGTCACCAGATATCGAGATTCGTTTGATGGCGCGTAAGCGAACAGACGCTCTCTACTTGTGCGGCCATTCGACACACCCGGGCTTCGACTTGGGTAGGCTCGGACGGCTACCGCCCGGCACCGGCATTCGTGCCGCCGCCGTGAGCGCTACGCAACTGCTGGTGCAACGTGCAGCGCTTGAGCTCGACATAGCGCCAGAGGAGTTCGAGTCTCTGGAACCACGACTCCGGCATGGAAAACCGCTGCTTCAGATCGCGGACTTTCTCGTGAACGGGGCGGGATTCTGCAGGCGACTGGCCGACGGGTCTTCTCCGCTGATTGTCGACCTGCTGCGATCGATGGTCGAAGCGCCAGAGGTAGACCGGCTGGTTGCGCCGTACTTCGACGAGGTGCACCGTCGGCAATGTCGGCAGTCCTGCTATCGGTGTTTGCAGCGGTACGGCAATCGCTCGTATCACGGCTTGTTGGATTGGCGCTTGGGGCTTTCGATGTTGCGCGCGATGTTCGACGCGAGTTGGGCTGGCGGGCTGGACGGCGATTGGGACCACGCGCCCGAGTTGGCAGACTGGCCTTCGATCTCGCGCGAGGCCGCGGTCGCAATGCGTGAGCTTCAACCTGACAGGTACGAAGTCCGTGAGTACGGCCCGCTACGCGTTCCCGCGTTGGTTTCACGGAAGGGACCGCCAAGGCGATTTATTTTGACGCATCCGTTCTGGTCCCACAGCGTCGCGGCTGGGATGGAGAACGACGAACTGACCCCGCATACTGGTGTCATCGACACCTTCGAAGCCAGTCGCCGGCCGCTGCGAGCTTTGAGAACAGCAGGGCGCGCAGGGACCGGCTCGTGACTCTTGGCTGAGCGATGAAAGCAGAGGGCGAGGCGCATCTTCGACGGAGTGGAGAAGCTTTGTCGGTTGCGTCGATATATGTAATTATGTACAGTATGGTCGACGCCGTACCTATCAACTCTGAGCAACACATACATATGCATCAACATATCGAAAATGGTAGGATGCAAACATGAAAGTCGCTGGGCTGTTTGCGGGTATTGGAGGGTTCGAAGTCGGGCTGCGGGATGCCGGTCATGAGGCGGAGCTGCTTTGCGACATCCTTCCGACCGCGCAGGCTGTGCTGCGGCATAGGTTCGAAGACGTGGACGTAGTATCCGACGTTGTCGCACTGGATTCGCTGCCTCGAAGCATCGAGGTGGTAACCGCAGGCTTTCCTTGTCAGGATCTTTCCCAGGCGGGGAGGACTGCTGGGTTGGCAGGCCATCGAAGCGGGCTCATCGGCGAGGTTTTTCGTCTCATTGAGAAACGCAAGCGCAGTCGCAGACCTGTGCATTGGGTCATCGTCGAAAACGTGCCATTCATGCTTCAGTTGGGTGGCGGACGTGCGATGCGCGCGATCGTGGATGAGTTCGAACGCCTCGGCTACCGCTGGGCATATCGCGTCGTCGACAGCAACTCCTTTGCATTGCCGCAGCGGCGAGAACGCGTGTATCTCGTAGCGTCGACTATTGGAGACCCGGCAACTGTTTTGCTGGCCGACGATGAGCCTTTGGTTCGTCCGCAAACCGATCTCGCGGCTATGGCACACGGCTTCTACTGGACCGAAGGCCTTGGGGGACTCGGCTGGGCAGTCGATGCCGTGCCGACGCTTAAGAACGGAAGTACGATTGGGATACCCAGTCCGCCTGCAATTCTTCTGCCCGACGGCAGGGTTGTGAAGCCAGGCATTCGGACGGCAGAGCGACTGCAAGGTTTCGAAGACGATTGGACGGTCGCTGCCGAGCTTGTCGCCAAGCCCTCTGCGAGATGGACGTTGGTCGGCAATGCCGTGAGCGTACCGGTTCCGAGATGGATCGGCAGCCGATTGAGCACTCCGGGAGACTACGATCGTTCGCGCGATCTAGCGTTCCGGCAAGACGGGAAAGCGCCGAAAGCGGCGCGTTTCGACGGGAAAAAGCGCTACGAGGTCGCGATTAGCACGGATCCTCTTGGGCTTCGGTCACCGCCTCTCGCTGCCCTCATGGGCGACGATCACACTCTGCTGTCCAGGCGAGCGACTGCAGGATTTCTCAGTCGAGCTCGGCGGGCGAAACTTCGCTTTCCAGAAGGATTTCTCGAAGCTTTGGACCGGCACCTTGAAGTCGTGGAAGAGCTCGAAGGCGGTCCGGTATCGGACCGAGCTGCGGTGGCCTGATTCGCAAGAAGGTCGATGGAGCGCCGCTAGATCCGAGCGAACCTCGTGCCGTACAGCTGGGCAAGACGCCGCACAAAACGCCCGTAGTGAAAGTCGCTCGTGGAATCGGGCGCCGGCGGACTCTCGTTAATGACTTCGATCGGCGTCCCGTCGTTTTGGCATTTGACGACGACTACACCGACCGCGTCGAAACCATCGTCGCCGACCTTCGAGCGCCGTTGCAGCTTCTCCAGCCCTTCTAGAACAAGCGGTGCGTCCTTTCGACGATGCACGGAAATCCTTGCCGGAATCCTGGACAGATCCCATTCGTTCTTGTCCGGCGACAAGAAGGTCTCGGCGGCGTTGACCAATACGATCGCAGCGGCGATCGCGTCCGTATTGTCGCCATGGATGGTTTGGTGGGAACTGGTGAGTTCGTCGTGCAGGCGAGGTCTGGCTTTCTGATGCGCGGTCATCGCGGCCTTCGCTTCCGTTGCGATCAGCACGGACGACACCCCGGAAAACGTAAGTGCCGGCAGAGCCAGTAGTTCGGCTCGTTCCTGGTCCGTCAGCACTATGCCGTATACCTCCGCGAGCCCAGCGAAATCGACAGCCCGGCGAGCTCCAGCGCGAGAGCCTCCGGCAGACGACAAAGGAGCACGTACGCAAATGACCAAGTCGAGGTTCTTGCGTTTGCGATTTCTGAAATCGTGCATCTCATGGTTTATGCCCATGCCGACCTTCTCTTGTTCGGCATGATCCCTCAAGAGCGAACAGTGGCGCATCAAATCGAAGACGAGCGCCCAGCATGCAATCTTCGAATGGCGATCACTACGGGAGTGGTACTGCCATTGATTGCCGTGCGCGAACCGACTGGTGCCTGTCCCCGACGTGGGGACGGTCAGCGTTCGAGCGAGGATCTCTGGGCCGTACATCGTCATCTGGTGCGCCCACCAATAATTTTCGCTATCCCTTCACGAACGATGTCGCTTATGGTCGTGCTCCGTTCTGCCGCGACAACCTTCAATCGATGCCGTTCTTCCTTGGACAGGATGACCGATATCCGGACCAATTCTTCCGGGTGGTCGGCACTGTGGGCACCGAGTTGATGCGATGCATTGGTCTTTGGTTTGGCCATGGTTCAGAATGCGTATGAACACACATGCATAGATACATAAGTGTAGCCTCGCCGAAAGACAGCCATGAGCGACCTGTTGACCAAGGAGCAGCGTAGCGCCCTAATGGCGAGAGTGCGTCAGGCCGATACGGCACCCGAGCTCCGAGTTCGTCGGATGCTGCACGGGCTCGGATTGAGATTTCGAGTTCACCCCGCCACGCTGCCGGGCCGACCCGATCTCGTTTTCCCGAAGTATCGTGCCGTCGTGTTCGTCCACGGTTGCTTTTGGCACGGTCACACGTGTCGTGCGGGCCGGGCGCCGACCACGAACCAGGACTACTGGATCCCGAAGATCGAGGCGAATCGTGCCAGAGATAGGCGGAAGGCCGGAGAGCTGCAAGCGGCTGGTTGGAGAGTGTTCACCGTCTGGGAGTGCGAAACGAAAGGATCGGGCGCGGAAGCGATCCTCATAGAACTAGCCGCCCGAGTTCGTCGCGACTAGGGCGCAGGGCAGTTGCCTGAGCCAACCCCCTAGGCATTGCCCAACGGTTCCACATCGCCGTCGTTCCTCAAGGTGGTTGCGCCCCAGGTCCGCCCGACAGACTTCCTCGAGAAATTCGCTGTACGACATGGGGGCCGTCAACCGTGGCCGCGCTTTCGATATGTGGCCGGCCCATCCTGGGCGGGCAGTCCCTACTTCGATGAAGCGCAGGTCCGAGCCATTCGGGTCATACAACGCGATGTAGATCCGCTCCAGACGGTCGGGCTCGTCCCATGGATCGATTCGACCGGCGAACGGCCTCAAATGATGGACTCAGGAAGCGAACGACGAGATCTTCGAGCGAGGCTTGGCGGTTGAGCAATCTGGGTCCAAAAAATTCGGGAGATTGCTCGCCCGGCGGAGTGAGGTTCTTCCATTTGTCAGGCGACGCGACAAACTGCCCCCCCGCATTGACTCATCCGAACTTGCTACCGGGTGGGGCTAGGGAAGGTCTGAACAAGTGCATGTTTCTTGCATGATCGAAGCAGGTCATTGACGGAGCGCGCAACGATGAGCCAGATCAGTTTCTCGGACGCGGAGTACGCCGGCAAGCGCAAGAAGACGCGGCGCGAGGTGTTCCTCGAGGAGAT
>NZ_JBFTRJ010000035.1:0-19044 GCF_056399465.1 Variovorax sp. 01N425
ATGGCGACCACGCCCTCGATGGTCATGGGCATGTAGATGATGACGCGGTCGCCCTTGCCGATGCCGGCGGCCTTCAGGGCGTTGGCGAACTGGCTCACGCGGGCGAGCAGTTCCTTGTAGCTGACGCGGGTGACGGCGCCGTCGTCGGCCTCGAAGACGATGGCGGTCTTGTGCTCGACGGGGGTGCCGATGTGGCGGTCCAGGCAGTTGGCGCTGGCGTTGAGTTCGCCGTCGCCGAACCACTCGTAGAACGGCGCCTTGGATTCGTCCAGGGTGCGGCTGAAGGGCTGGGTCCAGCTCAGGTTCTCGCGCGCCAGGCGGCTCCAGAAGCCTTCGAAGTCCTGTTCGGCTTCCTGGCACAGGGCCTCGTAGGCGGCCATGCCGGCAATGCGCGCGCCAGCGCTGGCGCGGGCGTCGGGCGGGAACACGCGGTTCTCGACCAGGACGGATTCGATGGGGTTGGGCAGGCTCATGGATGTTCGGACGCGTCGTCCGTCGTTGGGGGTGGTGGTTGGGGGTATCCGCTGCTGGAATGCGCAAGGTCGAGTGCCATGGCTCGCCGGTTCACGGCGCCTGCCAGGCGACGTTTCCTCCTTCGAACATCGTGCGCAGCCGCCCGCCCTGGACCAGCGCGTTGACGCCGGCCTGCAGCGCCTGCGCCAGGTCGGTCGCGTCCTTCTTGACCGCCATGCCCACCGCCCAGCCGTTGCGCTGGAGGCGCGGCGAGGGCAGCGGCGCAATCGCAAAGCGCGCGTCGCCGCGCAGCACCGATTCGATCTCGGACGCGAGCCCCGCGGCCGCGGCCACTTCGCCGCGCTGCAGGGCGCGCGCGGCCTCGGCGCCGTCCTTGGGCTGGGTGTCGAGCTGGTCGCGGTAGGCGCCGTTGTCGGCGCCGATCATGAGCCAGCCCGCGAGCGTCTTGCCGGACACGGCCACCTTCGCATCGCCGAGCGCCGAGAGCGTATCCAGCTGCGGCAGGCGGTCGAGCCGCCGCGCGAGCACCACGCGCTCGCGGTAGTACGGCGCGAAGATGAGCGCCTGCGGCGTCTCGTCCATCAGCGGGCGGTCCACCGGCACGTGCAGAAGCACGTCGGCCGGGCCGAAGCCCAGGTAGTGGCCGCGCCACACCATGTTGCGCAGGTCGTCGCCCATGTTCTCGTCGGCCAGGAAGGGCAGCAGCGAGAGCTTCACATCGAGCGCGCCGGCCAGCGCGCGCGCCAGCTCGATGTCGATGCCTTCGCCGGCCACGTGGAACGGCGGCATGTCCTGGTAGATCGCCACGCTCAGCGTGCCGCGTGCGCGGATCCGTTCGAGCGCGCCCGCACGCGCCGTGCCCGCGAGTGCGGCCACGCCGGCGGCCGCGGCCCACTGCAGGCAGGCGCGGCGCGAGAGCCGCGAAAAAGAAGAAGGAGGTGTGTGCATGGCCGCGGGCTCACATCGGCTTGTCGCGCCGCGTCTCCAGGTAGGACTTGATCGACCAGATCGCCTCCTGGTTCATCGTTCCCTCGAACGGCGGCATGTAGACGGCGCCGTTGCGCGTGCGGCCGCGCCGCACGGTGGTGAGGAAGTAGTCGTCGATCTCCTTCACGCAGGCCGCCTTGCGCACGGCGTCCTTGAGCGAGGCGCAGTCGTTGTCGATCTTGCGCAGGTCGGGCGCGATGCCGCCGGAGATGGCGTCGATGCCGTGGCAGCGCGCGCAGTTCTGGTTGTAGGCGGAGGTGCCGACCGTGACGGCCCCGCTGTTGCCGCGGAACGGGTTCTCGGCGCGCCACTGCTCGCCCAGCTTTGGCAGCGAGGAGGTGTCGACGGCCTGCGGCGTGACGTCGCCGTGGGCCCGGGCAGCGCCGGAAAGGGCCATGCCCAGCATCGCCGCGGCCAGCACGGCGCGGGCCAGGGGCCGCAGGGTTCGTGGATCGGGATTCATCATGTCGGGTCTCCGTTGTGGTGATGGGGAACCCGCACAAATTCGCAATCGCTGTGCCAAGGGGCCATTGCTTCAAGCGGGAACACAACTTGCCTTCCCTGTAGCGTCCCGGTCGCGGGACAGCGCCCACAAGGGCCGGTTGCTGTGGCATCCTTGCTGTGGCAGCGTCGGCACGGAACACCTGGCCCACGAGAGGTGTTCCAGAATGAAGCGACCAGTGAACAGCATTCGAAACTGGCCAGAGACAAGCCGCCCGCAAAAAAAGCGGGCCAGGAGACAGCAGATGGTTGATGCCTTTCATGCCCCAGCCAGCCCTCCCCATGGCTGGACCGCGCCGTCGGCGCTGGCCGTCGCGCCCCCCCGGGCCGGCCGCAGCGAGCTGATCCAGCAGTGGCACGAGCGCTGCGCCGCGCTGGGCCTGTCGCGCGTGGAGCGGCCGGACTTCGATCCGCTGCAGCACAGCGACCTCGCGGTGGCGCGCGAGCGCAACCAGCGGCTGTTCACGCATGCGGCGCCGGTGATGGAGATGCTGCTCGAGCAGATCGTCGACACCGACAGCATGATCGTGCTGGCCGACACCACCGGCACCATCCTGCACTCCGTGGGCGACGACAGGTTCCTGCAGCGCGCCAACAAGGTGGCGCTCACGCCGGGCGTGAGCTGGGCCGAGCATTCCAAGGGCACCAACGCCATCGGCACCACGCTGGTCGAGGAAACGCCGACCGTCGTGCATGGCGGCGAGCACTTCATCCACGCCAACAACTTCCTCACCTGCTCGGCCGCGCCGATCTTCGACCCGCGCGGCGAGATGCTGGGCGTGCTCGACGTCACCGGGGACCAGCGCTCCTACCATCAGCACACGATGGGCCTGGTGCGCATGTCGGCGCGCATGATCGAAAACCAGTGGTTGTCGGACGACTACGGCAACCGCCTGCGGCTGCACTTCCATGGCCGCGCGGAGTTCATCGGCACGCTGCTCGAGGGGATCATCGTGGTGGGCGTGGACGGCAAGATCCTGGGCGCCAACCGCAGCGCGCTGGACCAGCTCGACATGAGCATTGCCGCGCTGCGCATGCAGAGCCTGCCGAGCCTGTTCGGCATCACGGCCTCGGCCGTGTTCGACCATTTCCGCACGCCGCTGCCCACGCCGATGATGCTGCATGCGGCCAACGGGCAGCAGTTCCACGTCAGCGCGCGCTTCAACGGGCCGCAGCGCGCGGTGGTGCTGGACATGCCCGTGACCTCGGTGGAAGCGCGCATGCCCACGCCCGCCCGCGACGCGGCCGCCGCCGCGGCCGCGCGGCCGCCCTGCCCTTTGGCGCAGGCCCCCTTCTCCGGCCTGCGCTACCTGGACACCGGCGACGCGCAGATCGCCGCCACGCTGCAGAAGGTGCGGCGCGTCATCAACCGCGACATCCCGCTGCTCATCCTCGGCGAGACCGGCACCGGCAAGGAGCTGCTCGCGCGCGCCGTGCACCAGGACTCGAACCGCGCCCGGCAGCCCTTCGTGGCGGTCAATTGCGCCTCCATCCCCGAATCGCTGATCGAGGCCGAGCTGTTCGGCTACGAGGACGGCGCCTTCACCGGCGCGCGCCGCAAGGGCGCGGTCGGGCGCATCGTGCAGGCCAACGGCGGCACGCTGTTCCTGGACGAGATCGGCGACATGCCGCTGCCCTTGCAGGCGCGGCTGCTGCGGGTGCTGCAGGAACGCAACGTCACACCGCTGGGCAGCCTCAAGTCGATCCCGGTGGACATTGCCGTCATCGGCGCCACGCACCGCAACCTGCGCGAGATGATCGATGCGGGCACCTTCCGCGAAGACCTCTACTACCGCCTCAACGGCCTGGTGGTGCGGCTGCCGGCGCTGCGCGAGCGCAGCGACCTGGACGTGGTGGCGCGGCGCATCCTGCTGGCCGAATGCCCGCAGGACACGCCCGCGATCGACGCCTCGGTGCTCGCGCTCTTCAAGGCCTATGCCTGGCCCGGTAACCTGCGCCAGCTGGCCAACGTGCTGCGCACCGCCGCTGTGATGGGCGCGGGCGAAAGCCACATCTGCGAGCACCACTTGTCGGACGACTTCCTGGAGGATGTGCGGCGCGTGCGGCCCCAGGCGGCGGCCATTGCGCCGGCATTCGCACCCGCACCCGCGCCCTCTCCCGCGCCGGACTTCGCTGCAACGCAGGCGGCCTACGCCGCCGCCGCGCCCGAGCCCCTGCCCCCACCCTCGCAAGACGCCGAGCCATCGTCCGCCGCCGCCCCGAGCGCGCCACGCACGCTCGGGGAAGCCGAGATCGAGATGATCCGCAGCGCCCTTGCGGCGGCCGACGGCAACATCTCGGTCGCCTCCAAGCGCCTGGGCATCAGCCGCAACACCATCTACCGCAAGCTGCGCTGGAACAAGGCCGGCTGACACAGGCCCTGTGGCGGCCAGGGGAAACCCTGTGCCAGGGCTGCACGGTGCTGTACCAGCCTGGAGCAGTTCGCGCAGGCATGCGACTTGCGCCATGCCACTCGTGCAGCCCACACGAGGAGACTTCATGCAACGGCCGGCCACCGCGTTCGAGGATTCATGAAAGTCCTGGTCCTCGGCTCCGGCGCGGGCGGCGGTTTTCCGCAATGGAACTGCAACTGCCGGCTGTGCGCGGGCCAGCGCCAGGGCGTGCTCGATGCCTGCGCGCGCACGCAAAGCTCGGTCGCCGTTTCCGCGGACGGCGAATCGTGGGTGCTGCTCAATGCCTCGCCCGACATCGGCCAGCAAATCCGCAGCCACCCCCAGCTGCATCCGCGCCACGGCCTGCGCGACACGCCGATCAAGGCGGTGGTGCTGATGGATGCGCAGATCGACCATGTCGCCGGGCTGCTCGGGCTGCGCGAAGGGCCCCGCATCGACCTCTATGCCACGCCCTGCGTGTTCGAGGACCTGACCACCTCCTTTCCCGTACTGGGCGTGCTGGAGCACTACTGCGGCACGCGCTGGCACATGCTGGCGGTGGCCGGCACGCAGACGCGCATCGACTTCGGCGTGGCCGGCTTTCCTTCGCTGCGCTTCACCGCGGTGGCCATTCCCGGCAAGGCGCCGCCCTATTCGCCGCACCGCCGCGAGCAGACCGTGGGCGACAACATCGCGCTGCTGATCGAGGACCTGCAGGGCGGCCAGCGCCTCTTCTACGCGCCGGGCCTGGCCGAGGTCGGCCCCGAGGAGCTGCGCTGGATGCACGATGCCGACTGCCTGCTGCTGGACGGCACCTTCTGGACCGAGGACGAGATGCGCCATGCCGGCCTGGGCACCCGCAGCGCCAGCGACATGGGCCACCTGCCGCAGACCGGCAGCGGCCCGCGCGCCGGCATGGTGGACGCGCTGCTGGCCACGCCGGCGCGGCGCAAGGTGCTGACCCACATCAACAACAGCAACCCGATCCTCGACGCCGCGAGCGCGCAGCGCCAGCTGCTCGAAGGCCATGGCATCGAGGTGGCCTACGACGGGATGGAGATCACGCTGTGACCGGTCGGCGATTGCTGGCGGCACTGCTGCTGACGGGCCTGGCGCTGGCGGCGCAGGCGGGCGTGATGACGCGCGCCGCGCTGCAGCGGCATTTCCCGCCGCCGTGGACCGTGGGCGAGAAGGACGCGCAGCTGCCGGTCTGGCCGATCTTCAAGCAGGACATGACCAGCCCGGTGCTCGCGGGCTACGTCTTCGAGTCGGTCGACCTGGCGCCGATCCCCGGCTTCTCGGGCACGCCGATCAACCTGCTGGTGGCGCTGGATGCGAAGGGCGCGTTCCTCGACGTGCGCGTGCTCTCGCACCACGAGCCGGTGTTCCTCGAGGGGCTGGGCGAAGGGCCGCTCTTGCGCTTCGCCGAGCAATACAAGGGGCTGTCGCTGCGGCAGAACATCAAGATCGGCTCCAACGCCAACCGCGGCGAGCAGCACGGCAGCGCCAACGTCTACATCGACGGGGTCGCCAAGGCCACCGCGTCGGTACGCATCCTCCACCAGAGCCTGCTCGCTTCGGCACTGCAAGTGGCGCGCGCCCGGCTCGGCTTTGGCGCCGGCAGCGACCCGGCCCTGCTGGCGCGCGTGCGGCGCGACGGCTTCCGGCCGATGGACTGGGACGCGCTGCTGCAGGCCGGGCTGGTGCAGCGCGTGCGGCTTTCGGGCGGCCAGGTGGAACAGGCCTTTGCGGGCACGGGCGTCGAGGAGGCGGAGGGCACCGGCGCGGCTTCCGGCGAAACCTTCAGCGAGCTGTACCTGGCCTACCTGAACGTTCCGGCCGTGGGCCGCAACCTGCTGTCCGAAGCGGGCTGGGAGCACCTGCTCGGCCGCATCGACGAAGGCGACCATGCGCTGCTGGCGATCGCCACGGGCCGCTACAGCTTCGTGGGCGAGAGCTTCGTGCGCGGCGCCGTGCCGGACCGCCTGACGCTCCGGCAGGGCGAGCTGCCGCTGGAGCTGCGCGACCTCGACCTGGACGATCCGCTGCGGCTGCCGGCCGCGCTGCGCCATGCCGATGCCAAGGTCTTCCGCGTCATCGGGCCGGCGGGCCTGGACCCGGCCCGGCCGCTGGACTTTGCGCTGCGCGTGACGCGCGAGAAGGGCATGCTCTACGGCGAGCGGGTGAGCCGCGACTTCGCCCTGCCCTACCGGCTGCCGGCCGACCAGGTGATTGCGCCGCAGGACGACACCAAGGGCTGGCAGGCCGTGTGGCATGCGCGCGCCTGGGAGCTGGCGGTGCTCGCGGGCGCGCTGGCGCTGCTGGCGCTGGTGCTGGCGCGGCCGCGCTGGATCGTTGCCACGCCCGCGCGGCTGGCGCGCTTTCGCACCGGCTACCTAGTCTTCACGCTGGTCTTCATCGGCTGGTTCGCGCAGGGCCAGCTCTCGATCGTCCACGTCACCGCCGCGATCCAGGCGCTGGCGGCCGGGCGCTCGCTGGGCTTCCTGCTGTATGACCCGATGAGCGTGGCGCTGTGGGCCTTCGTCGCGCTCACGCTGGTGGCGTGGGGACGCGGCACCTTCTGCGGCTGGCTCTGCCCCTTCGGCGCGCTGCAGGAACTGGCGGCGCAGATCGCGCGGCGCGCGGGCCTGAGGAAGCACCTGCGGCTGCACCGCGATGTCGATGCGCGGCTCAAGCGGCTCAAGTACGCGGTGCTGGCCATCGTGCTGGTGCTGGCGGCCGTCTCGCCCGCGTGGACCGACCGGGCGGTGGAAGTCGAGCCCTTCAAGACCGCGATCACGCTGAACTTCGTGCGCGCCTGGCCCTTCGTGGCCTGGGCGGGCGGCCTGGTGCTGCTGAACCTGGTGCTCTACAAGGGCTTCTGCCGCTACCTGTGCCCACTGGGCGCGGGGCTCAAGCTGCTCGGGCATGCGCGGCTGCTGAAGTGGATTCCGCGCCGCGCCGAATGCGGCACGCCCTGCCAGACCTGCCGGCACCGCTGCGAGTACCAGGCGATCAAGCCCGACGGCGCGATCGTCTACGGCGAGTGCTTCCAGTGCCTGGACTGCGTGGCCATCCACGACAGCCCCGAGCGCTGCGCGCCGCTGATCGCGCGCGGGCGCCAGCGGGTGATTGCGGTGCAGGCGGCGGCCGCCGTCCGGAGTGCGGCATGAAGCGGCGCCAGCTGCTGCGCCTGTCGCTCGGCCTGGGCGCGCTGGCCGATGGCGCGGCCCTGGCGCCGGCCGTCACCGCGCTGCACTGGGGCCGGCGCGACCTGCTGGGCTTCGGCACCGCGCTGAGCCTGCAGGCCGGGCACGAGCACGAGGCGGTGGTGGAATGTGCGCTGGACGAGGGCGTGGCGCTGCTGCGCCGCATCGAGGCGCAGATGAGCCTGTTCGATCCCGCAAGCGCGCTCTCGCGGCTGAACCGCGAGGGCCGGCTGGACTCGCCGCCGAAAGAGCTGCTGGCGGTACTGCGCATTGCGCACGAGGTGTCGCGCGAGAGCCGCGGCGCCTTCGACGTGACGGTGCAGCCGCTGTGGGAGGCCTTCGCGGCCGCGCAGCGCGAAGGCCGCCTGCCGGACGCGCGGGAAGTGGCGGCGGCGCGCGCGCGGGTCGACTGGCGCGCGCTCGATGCGCAGCATCGGCTGGTGCGCTTCGACGCGCCGGGCATGGCCGTGACGCTCAACGGCATCGCGCAGGGCTATGCGGCGGACCGTGTGCGGCAAGCGCTGGCGGCGTGCGGCATCCGGCATGCGCTGGTCGATGCCGGCGAGTTCGCGCCGCTTGGGCTGCGCGGCGGCACGCAGGCCTGGTCGCTCGGCATCGCCGACCCGCAGGCCGAATCCGCGCTGATCGCGCGGCTGCTGGCCGACGGGCGCTGCGTGGCCACCTCGGCCGACAGCCAGACCTTCTTCAGCGCCGACCGCCGGCACCACCACATCGTCGATCCGCACACCGGCTATTCGCCGCCGGCCCTGTCGGCCGTGACGGTGGCGGCGCCCAGCGGCGCGCTGGCCGATGCGCTCACCAAGGTGTTCTTCGTTGCCGGGCCCGCGCAGGCGCGGCAGGTCGCGCGACAGTGGCAGGTCGATGCGCTGTGGGTCGACAAGGCCGGGCGCTGGGAGGCCACGCCCGGCCTGCAGATCGAGCCGGCCGGAGGGCGGCCGATGCTGTAGCCCGCGCCGCTCAGGCAGGCTTGGGCGCCCAGGCCTGGCACCAGCCCTTGGCCGCGATCTGCTTGCGGCCGAACATCGAGCAGCCCGCCCAGGCATCGGCGGGCGTGCCCTGCCACATCGCGCAGTTCACGCACTCCTGCGTGGCGGCATGGCGCGGGTACTTCTTCTTGTCGACGCTCTTGGTGTCATGCCTGTAGCCCAGCTGCACGGCCGTCTCGTCGCTTTCCTCGGCGCGCGGCGGCGCGGCCAGCACGCGCACCGGCAGCACTGCCAGCAGGCAGGCGCCGCCGGCCGCGCGGCCGACGAACTCCCGGCGGGAGGCCCCGCGGCCCCCTTCGCTGTTGCGATCCGTCATGCCGCCTCCTTCAGTTGGACGCCACGCGGGCCTCGCCCGCCCGGGCGGTGCGCGCGCCGCCTGCGGAAGGGATCTTGAAGACCCAGACCATGCCGCCCTGCTCCAGCAGGTTGACCTTCTTGGCGACCTCGCCGCCCCACAGCGGCACCGCGCCGCCCCAGCCCGAGACCACGGCCACGTACTGCTCGCCGCCCTGCTGCCAGGTGACCGGCGGCGCGACCACGCCCGAGCCGGTCTGGAACTCCCACAGCACCTTGCCGGTCTTGGCGTCGGCCGCCTTCAGGTAGCCCTCGGGCGTGCCCCAGAACACCAGGTTGCCGCCGGTGGTGAGCACGCCGCCCCACAGCGGCGCGCTGTTCTTGATCTCCCAGGCGATCTTGCCGCTCTTGGGATCGATCGCGCGCAGCGCGCCGATGTAGTCCTCGTTGAGCGGCCTGATGGTGAAGCCCGAGCCGAGGTAGGCCGCGCCCTTCTTGTAGGCCACGGGTTCGTTCCAGATGTCCATGCCCCATTCGTTGGCAGGCACGTAGAACATCTTGGTGTCGGGGCTGTAGGCCATCGGCATCTGGTTCTTGCCGCCCAGGAAGCCCGGCGCCGCGAAGACCGAGCTGCCCTTCTTGCCGTCGCCGCCCGCAACGGGATCGCCCGGGCGGTTCTCGGGCACGAAGTTCGGGCGGCCGGTCTTCAGGTCGATGCCGTTGGCCCAGGTCGTCTTCCTCACGAAGGGGAAGGCGTTCAGCAGCTGGCCGGTGGTGGCGTCGTTCACGTAGAAGTAGCCGTTGCGGTCGGCCTTGCCGCCCACGCGCCGGCCGTCCATGTCGAAGGTGACGAACTCGTTCACGCCGTCGAAGTCCCAGCTGTCGCTGGGCGTGTTCTGGTAGTGCCACTTGATCTGGCCGGTCTTCACGTCGATGGCCACGGTCGAGCACGAGAACAGGTTGTCGCCCTTGCGCAAGTGGCTGTTCCACGGCGCCGGGTTGCCGGTGCCGAAGTAGGCCAGCCCGGTCTTGGGATCGAAGGTGCCGCCCAGCCAGGTGGCGGCGCCGCCGGTCTTCCAGAGGTCGCCCGGCCAGCTCTTGTTGACCGTGCCCGAGACGCCCGCCTCCTTCTTGTTGCCGTCGTTGTCGTAGGTGTAGCCCATGTGGCCTTCCACCGTGGGGCGCGACCACACCATGCTGCCCGTCCTGGCGTCGCGCGCTTCGACGCGGCCGACGATGCCGAACTCGCCGCCCGACACCCCCGTGAGGATCAGGCCGTTGGCGATGATCGGCGCCGCGGTGGCCGAGTAGCCGGCCGCGTAGTCGTCGATCTTCTCCTTCCAGACCACGTCGCCGGTGTTCTGGTCGAGCGCCACCAGCTGCGCGTCGAGCGTGGCGAAGATCACCAGGTTGTCGTACAGCGCCGCGCCGCGGTTGACCACGTCGCAGCAGGGCATGATGCCCTCGGGCAGGCGGTGCTCGTACTTCCACAGCTTCTTGCCGGTGGTGGCGTCGAGCGCATAGATGCGCGAGTACGAGGCGGTGACGAACATCTTGCCCTTGTGGATCACGGGCTGCGCCTCCTGGCCGCGCTGCTTCTCCCCGCCGAAGGAGAAGGCCCATACCGGCGCGAGCCGGGACACGGTGCCGGTGTTGACCTGCTTCAGCGGCGAGTAGCGCTGGCCCTGGGTATTGACCCCCCAGGTCAGGACGTTGCCGTTCGCGGTGGCTTCGGACTGGATCATCTTGTCCGTGACTTGCGCGCCGGCGCTGCCGGCCGCGGCCAGGCCGATGGCCATGAGCGCGTTCAAGAGCTTCAATTGCATGGATGTCTCCTCGTGGGTGTGGATAGCGGCTCGGGCGTGCCATGCGGGCATGCCTTCACGGGAGTCAAGGGCAATCTCCATGCCACGCGCGATGCGGGCTTCCAGGGGCTCTTGCGCGCATCGCCCGGGCCGCCGGGCGCGGGTTTTCCCGCTGCATTGCTACAAGGTCGAACAGCGCGCGGGGCGCAACCGTTGCATCACGGCGCAGTGAATCGCCGGAAGGCGCCGGCCGCGCAACGGCCGCCGATTGAGCGCCAAGGCCGCCCGGTTCCTACCAGACATAGGGAATGAGGCGATGACGCACACGGCTTGCGTATTCGTCGTAGCCGGGAAGATCACGGCGCAAGATCTTTTCCTCGTCAAGAAGTCGCCAGATCAGCACCGGCAGGACGAGCGGGAGGAGGCAGATCGTGAACCACGAGCCAAGTGCGAGCGGCATGCCGATGAAAAGCCAGAGCGCGCCAGCGTACATAGGATGACGCACATGAGCGTAGGGGCCGCTGTCGATCACCTTCTGGTCGCCCGCGACGCTGATGTTGGCTGCTGCATAACTATTGACCTTCAGCACCCAGAAAATAAAGAGGAAGGACGCCACGATCACGATGTTCCCTGCAAGGGACATATAAGCGGGAACCGGCGAGACGCCGAACCGGTAATCGAGTGCGGGCAGGATGATAAAGATGAAAAACGCGAGGATGATGAGCGACACAATGATCTTCTGCGGCCACTCTTTCTCATGCTGCGGTCCGGCATTCATGCGGCGCTCGAGCAGCGGCCTGTCGTGGAGGGCAAGATGGACAGTGAAGCCGATGGTCGAGAGAGAAAAGACGGCGACAAAGAGCCAGCCTTGCCAGTATTGCCACGTGCCCGCGGGCAGGAAGACGAAGGCAACGAGAACGGCCATTCCCGCAACCCCTTGCGCGATGGCTTTCTTGTGGAGCGGATCCATGGACAGTGAATGGTATGTCCGGCGTTCCATTGCGCAACAGGCGGCTCAAATACGATGGCACGCTGATGCATCTACGAAATCGGAAAGATGGGGTCAGAAGCCTCTCACTGTCAGCCCGGGGTCGACCGTCCGGACTTTCGCGACCACCACCGGAAATTGATGACGTGACCTCAAACCCCTCCTCGTCAACTCACGTTGTACATGTCAGCGCCGCGGCGCGGCGCGGCGCCCTGCATACTGGAAACTCGCGGCGCATCTGTGGGGACCCGACTGCAATATCGACTCTGACGGAAACAGCCGAACTCCAGACGACGAGGAGTGGACCGAACAGACGCTGTCTCTTCGCGGCGAGCCCGGGCAATTCGTTACTGTTGACCCAATCGCTGACCAACCCGCAACCTTGGCGATACGGTCTTCCGACCCTGCATTGGCCGAGAAAGTTGCGGCGTTCCTCGATGGCAGCCGCCGGGGGCCAGCGGCTACAGTCGGCCACGAGCGGACTTTCGTTCCATCGCCCCAATACTCACGCCCGGCGGAAAGCTCAGGCCTTCCTGAGCGTTGTGTGCTCGGGTTACTGCGGGTAACATCTCGCCAGCACCATAGAAAACGGCCAACGAGCGGGTGCAAAAAAACATAAGCGGCGGTACTCCTCCCGGGAGACGCCTCGAGTAGTCGAGGGTTGGGGCGGTACCGGCTAATCAGGTCGCGCGCCCGTTGGAGGGAATCCGAATGCGAACCTGGGCGAAGGTACTCGATTGGGTTGGTGTTGCCATCTTCGGGATTGGCGCACTTGCGATGGCTCGCTATCCGCGGGCCTCGCCGCTGGTTATGGTGATTCACTTGCTGCCGCTTGGCGCGGCACTGATTGCCTTTCGACAGGACTCCTCCCGCCTTGCCGTCGTGGTGGCACTCCTTCTGAACGGCCTGTGGATGGCCGGCTTGTCCGCAGGAATTACCTTCATCCTGTGGTCGCTCCCGCTCCGAGATGGCTTCTTCATCGCGGTCTTCGTTGCCCTGCTGGCAATGCCTTGCCTGCTCAATCTTCTTGCCCTGACGCCATCCAAGAAGCGCAAGACGGCGGGTGAGCCCGCTTCCGAACACACCACTTTCGCGCCGGCGGAATGATGGCGGCAAGCAAGAGCTCGTTTTCTGGTTTAAAGCGAGAGCCCGCGTTTCGCAGCTTGGCGGGTGCCCGAGTGCCCGTATCCGCGCTCGCGCGCACATTGCCGTCGACAGGCCGAACCCCAAAAAAGAACTTAAAGACCGAGGAGCGGAAATGAAGCTGGAGCAGGTTGGCTCGATGGTGCCATTGTTGCTGTTCATCGCGCTCGTTGCGGGTTGCGTATGGCTCACCCGCCGGTCGGCACGCCAGAGGGAGGTTCAAGGACAGACGCTGTACGGAACCAAAGGCTGGCTCGGCTTCTTTCTTGTCACGGCGTTCGTCCTTACACCCCTGGTCGGCATCGGGACGCAACTGAAGACGTTCACGGATGTTGAAGCGCGCACGCCCGCAGTCCTGGAGCTTGCGGGCTACGTGCCTTACAAAGCCTTCTGCTGGTGCCTGCTGCTGGGCGTCATCGTTTGGCAAGTCTGGATGGCAAATCGGCTTCGCACGAGGTACGAGCCGGAGAGCGTGGCGCATGCCAAGCTCTTTCTGGCTCTCAGTCCATTCGTGATGTACCTCGGCGACGTGGGTGCAGCCTGGGCGTTCCTGGACGTCAATGCAGCTGGCGAAGATGCCGGACGCACCGTGCGCGGCTTCATCTCCAGCTTCCTCTGGTTCCTGTACTTCACGAAGTCCGAGCGGGTGAAGAACACGTACTTAGGCGTCAAGCAGAGCGCCGGTTCCGCCCCCTTTGAGCCTGGACGCCCTCGCGTAAGAAATTTGAAGGGGCTGGAGCAGCGCCGGGAGCCAGTGTTTACAGACGTTCCGGTGCCACTGGCGCCTGCGGCGGACCTCGCCAGCTCCCCCGCGAGGGGTGAGGGAGAGCAGGTCTGGTGGTACGCGGAAGGCGAGCACAGAAGCGGGCCCGTGTCGGCTGCGCAACTCGAGCAACTCGTGCAGGCGGGCACCATCAGCTTGAACACGCTCGTCTGGTGCGAAGGGCGCCTGACCTGGAAGCCTCTGCAGCAGATTCCGGAACTGACCGGCGGGAGGCCTGCCGCGCCATCCGATGTCGAGCCGGACTTCGTCAGACTTGACAGGCTGCGCGAGCGCACCGCAGGCGCGCCCCTGTGGGCATGCGCGGTCGTGCTGTCCGTGGCACTGGTGTGGTTCAGCCTGGCCTTCCACCTGCCCGAACGGACCTCCTTCGGCGTCGCACTGGGGGTTGGACTCGGCGCGCTGCTGATTCCAGTTGTGGTGGTCGCAATCTTCTCGCTCTGGACCGCTTACCCGAGCCAACGGAAGAACCTGCAGGTCTTTGTCGGGTGCTGCGCGGTGCTGCTTGCGACCTCGGGCGCCAGTTCGCTCTCGAGCCGTGGCTACGTGGAGCGCTGGCTCAACAAGGACAACCTGAGCGCAGAAGACTTCAGGTCCCAGGCCAACAAGTGCGCGCAGCTGCGCGACTTGCGGTGCCAGGAATCAAGCTGGCGCGAATACGTGCGCCTTCGGCCGGAGGATTCCGTCGGCATCGCCCGCCTCGGGTTCGTGTTGAATCAACGCGACAAGCACGAAGAAGCCATCGTTCATCTGAAAAAGTCGATGGACCTCGGGGCAGGAGCGTATGACCTCTTTGCCTACTACGCGGACAGCCACGAGAAGCTTGGCCACACCGGCGATGCCATCGAATGGTCGTACAAGGCGCTTTCCGTGGCGCCAAGCCTGGTTGATGTCAGGGGGCGGCTGGCCAGCCTGCTGCTCAAGACCCATCGACCCTACGAAGCGCTGTCGCTGCTGCAGGCGTACGACAGCCAGCTGGAGGCCAAAGGCATGCGGCCCTACTTCGCGGCGCAACGGATTTCGATTGAAACGGCCATCGACAAGGCCGAGCCGGAGAAGAACGAGGAACGCATGGCGCTGCGCCTTCCCATGTATGCGGGTCACTTCTTCGCGCCCGTGACGCTCGGTTCGGGCAAGCCGAAGCCCTTCATGGTCGATACCGGCGCAAGCCTCACCAGCCTGAGCGAAGCGATGCTGCGCGATTCCAAAGCGGTGTATCGGGTGGTCGATCCCAAAGTTCTGATGACCGTGGCCGACGGTCGCAAGGTCGCGGCCAAGGGGGTGGTGGTCGACTCCATGAAGGTGGGACCCTTCGAGCTGAAGAACGTACCAGCCGTCGTCTGCGCCGATTGCGTGTCGCTCCTGGGCCAGGCCAGCCTCACCAAGTTCGACATGCAATCCGTACGCGCCCAGGGCGTCGACTTCCTGCTGCTGGCCCAGCGGGGCACGGTGCCGCCGCAACCCCCAAGCAACCTAAAAACATCTTCTCCTCAGCCGAGCGCGCAGGCGCAAACCCCATGACTCCTCAGCAAATCGTCGGTACCGCTTCGCGCCTTTTTGCCATCTGGCTGCTCATCACGGCATTCCAGGCCGTCGCCATCGGCGGCGCCTTGAAGGCCGGAAGCAGCGACCCCAGCGCCGTCTGGGTGCCTTACCTCATGGGCGGCATTTATCTGCTGGCGGGCCTGCTGTGCTGGTTCTTCCCCATGGTCATTGCGCACAAGCTTGTCCCCAGGGCGAAATACGACGACGTCCTGCGCGTTCCAGCTCAGCAGGCGTTGGTCGTGGCATGCGTGGTTCTTGGCCTGCTCGTCATTGCGTTCAAGGCGCTCGCCCCCGTCATGGGCTATCTCTCCGTGTGCGCGCTGTGGATTGGCAGCGGCCAGCCGGTCTCGACCATGGACGCAGGCCGGCACATCGACGGATTCATCGGCTTCGCTCAACTGGCCCTTGGGCTCTTTCTTGTCCTGAAGGCTCAGGTGGTGGCAAAACGCTTGCTGGACGAACCGCAGGCGTCCCATAGCGAGCTTCGCGTTCGCCCAGATGTAGTCCATGGCCGGCGCGACTGAAGAGAAGATGCTCGACTTGGTTCTCCGGCAAGCAGCAAGACGGCGAGGCTTCATTCGCACCCTCGTTGATGCGCTCGACCTAGCTAGCACTAATGCTCCAACAGCATCCCTCTTGAGAACTTTTGTGAAGTATTCGCCTTTCCTATTGCTGGCTGCGCTCGTTTCCGGTTGTGTCAGCACGAGTGAATTCGTCGGCAAGGCCCTATCTCTCTCAGATGACGGCGTTGTTGCGTCCCGATATGTCGTGGACCACAAAGGCTCCTCACTTACCGCATCCTCAGAATGGGATGTAGTGGGATACATCATGGTCGCGTCGGTTGTAGGTGCCGGCGCGCGCGACCTTGGCACAGGCCTTACCGCTGCGTCTGGTTCGGCTGACCCGTCCAAGGTTCGCTCAAACTCCCGGTTCGCTGAGTTGAGTGAAGTCAGTATCGGAGCCCTGTACGAAGTCGAGGCCGAGAAACTGCTAGGGGCGAAGCCATCCCCGGATGGACCAGCGAAGAGCCAAACACTCCAACTCACGCCTCACATCAACTTGCATGCTGAGGACGGAAACTTAATCTACCAGTGCGACATCATCGCGCGGAGGGTAGGGGCTGACGGAAAGCAAACTTGGTTCCGCAAGTACAAGAACGTAGCAGGCCGCGTTGTGCCCGGTGGAGCTTCAACTGCTCTAAAGGCCGATGAATTCAAGGCTGATGCGGCAAGCTGCCTCACTGCTGCGACTTCCGCGTTCGCCCGACATTTGTCCGGCGACATCTCTCGTGCCTTTGCCGCCGGTCAATTTCGACGGGGTGAGGTTCGGTACACACCGCACCGTGGACAGCGCTCGCTGTACTTTGATGACGAAAGTTCAGGCTTGATTTTCGCAATATGGGTCGACGGCGTCGAAGCGATACCGAAATCCAACATCGTCTTCCTCAAGTACGAGCAATAGGCCGAGCGCATCGTTAGGTGGCAGGCGCCGGCGTTCTGTCAGAAGCACGGCTACAAAGAGTACGCGCGCATCGACGACTATGCGCCCGGCTTCTACCCTTCGTTGTCGCCTAGCGACAAAGCGGACATTTGTACACGCCCGTGCGGAGGTCCAGGTTCAATCGCTCGAGGGTCACGGTACGCTTCACTTTTGCATTGAGGAGTACCAATTGGAAGAGCATGCAGTCATCGTTAGTTTCGACTACGGGAGTACGGACCTTGGCGCACTGTTTGAAGTTGAGACGCGGCTCGAAGAGGTAATAGCGGCTGCGGATGTAGGCGACTATGACGGGAACGAAATCGCGGTTGACGGGAGCGATGGCACGCTATTCATGTACGGACCCGACGCGGATGCGCTGTTCGCGGCCGTCAGGGAAACCCTACTCAAATCAGAGTGCCTGTCCAACGTCCGCATCTCGCTTCAATATGGCCCAGTGGACGACGACGATGTACGTCGCACCGAATTCGCACTCAAGGAATGAGCTGGAATCTGCGGCCCTATCCCGCCATTTGTAGAGCGATGGCGCACGCGCTGCGCACCTTTTCGAATGCGTCCAGAAGCGAATGTCTACGGGGCCGGAAGAATTCAATCCAGGCAGTTTTTCAACCCTTGGTCCTCATGCCTTTGAGACAATGAACGAGAAGATTGACATCAACTGCCCGCATCACGGGCAAGCGGCGCTTGCTTCGGTGTGCGGGCATCTGGTCCAGAACCACGGCGTTCCGTTGGGCTTCGTTGAGAACAGTGATGACCCTGATGACAAGCAAGGCTGGTGCTATGCCTGTGAACTGGTCTATCTGCAGGAAGAGGACAGGACTGAGCGCTTCCGGGCCTTTACTCAACACGCCGTCCTGTGCTCTCACTGCTACGACCAGGTCAAAGCCCATCATCAGTTCGACCCGCCCGAAGCACCACGGCTCCCGCCGTTGAGCGCGCCACCCGGGTGAATGAAGGATGCGAATGTTCCAATCCCGGATGATCTTGGTCACCGCGGCCCTTGCCGCAATGCTTCCCTGCATGGCGGTCGCTCAAGGCTTGAAGCCGAACCAGCCGCCTAAAGACTTCTGTCCCCTCGGCCAAAAAATTGGTTTGCCTACAGGACGAGTCTCGGAGGACGGTTGTTCAAGTGCTCCTTATGTCGCTTCGCCAACGCCAGGCAGGAACGGGCTCAACAACACGCTCGCGTTCTACTCTCTGAGCGAGCCGGGCAAAGAGACGGAACTGCTCTACATATCGCTCATGCTGAACGTAAACAACCCGGCGGAAGCTGAGATTGCCAACAAGATGTTGGTCACAGCCGCGGAAGGCTTGGCCGGTCAGGTGCTCGGCAAAGTGCCACCCGGCCTGGTCGAGGCGACTCGCAAGAGCCGAAATGGCACCTGGAAATCAGGTGGATGGAACGTCGAAGTGAACCGCAAGGAGTGGAATACTTCTTCGGGCGGTCATCAAGTGACGGTCAGATTCAGAGCGGCAAACTAGGGTCGCACGATGCGAACAAACTACGTCCTGATTGATTTCGAGAACTTGCAGCCTGAGCTCCTCGCAGCCATCGACCTCGAGCACTTCCGGGTCATGGTCTTCATCGGGGCCACGCAGAGCAAGGTGCCCATCGACTTCGCTTCCAAGTTGCAACGGCTGGGCACGCGCGCCGAGTACCTCCGAATTTCCGGGTCTGGCCGCAATGCGCTCGATTTCCATATCGCCTTCTACTTGGGCGAGCTGCTCGCGAAGGACCCGACGGCCGTGTTCCATGTCATCGCCGTAGACGGTGGATACGACCCGCTGATTCAGCACCTCAAGGATCGAAAGGTGTTTGCCCGCAAGTACAAGTCCATTGCCGACATTCCGCACGTCAAAGCGGCCAGCTCCAAGACGCTGCAGGCAAAGATTGCCTTCGTGGCTGCATCCCTGGCCGAAAGACCACTCGGTCGGCCTGCGACCCTGAAGACCCTGGAGTCAACCATCGAAGGGATGTTTCCAGGTGGCTTGGCAGAAGGTGTGACGGGGGACGTCGTCAAAGGCCTTGAGGCCAGCGGCTTTGTTGTCATCAGCGGAACAAAGGTCGGCTACCTGGATGCAGTGGCAACCTAGACCACCGCTCCTTGAGCGTGCTCGACATGAGGCCCATCATTCACAGGCCGCATGCGTCCATCCCAATGCTGCGGAGGGACCTTCCCGCAACGGAGCACGCATGACCGAACTCCGGCCACTTATGTTCAAGGCGAACCGATACGACGTCAGCGACCTCCTGATGGAGTGGCGTTGGCGAATCCCGCCGAGCGGTACGCCGCTTTTCGTATCCGCATTCGGTGATTGGGTGTTCGGCCACCCTGACGGAAGTCTTTGGGCACTTTCGGTCCTCGAGGGCACCTACCAACAAGTAGCTCGCAACTCCTCTGAGTACAACACGCTCAACA
>NZ_JBFTRJ010000036.1:0-18374 GCF_056399465.1 Variovorax sp. 01N425
GAACTGCTCGGACGCGGCATTCGCGTCAACGCCGTCAGCCCCGGCCCGGTCGAAACGCCGCTGTACGACAAGCTCGGCATTCCCGATGCCTACCGCACGCAGGTCAACAAGGACATCGCCGCAACCATTCCGTTTGGCCGTTTCGGCACGCCGGAAGAAGTCGCCAAGGCAGTGCTGTACCTGGCTTCGGACGAGTCCCGATGGACGGTCGGCTCCGAAATCATCGTCGACGGCGGCCGCACGCTCAACGGCTGATGCAATCCACATTCAAAAGGGACTCTCCTGTGGCCGCAGCTTCATGCGACCCGTAGGCGTGCACAGCAGGAGGGAAGTCGTTCGCACGTCCCAGATGCTCTGCCAAGAGCATCGCACAACCAATCGAGATGTCCTGGGTCGTGAAATGATCGGCGCACTGGTATTGGTGCGCTCCAAGGCGCCGCTCCAGCGTTCGAAGCCGTGCAAGAACCACTTCGAGTAGTCTCGCGCAACCTGCCGTTGCCGCTGCTACTCGGGTTCGAGCCGACCGTAGCGAAGGCCAGAGTCTGCGGGAATGTCAACGTTGCTTCTCCGAAGTGAAGGAAGTTGAGAAAGGCGCCGTATTCACCCGTCGCAGCTTTCACTTCGGCTTCATCTGCACGGTCCCCTAGCCGTAGCCATCCGGCCGAATCTGACACGACTGGATGTGGCAGAAATCTTGGACCGACTTGCGACTAGCCCAAGACCTACTTCATCTGCCCCGTCATGGCTCAGAGAATGTCTAGCGAAGACTGGATGCGTGCAATGTGCTTCGCTATGGATGCGGCGGCAATCTGTTGGTCATGCCTGGACATCCGACTGTCGATCGAAGCCGTAGTGATCGCGCCCATGACAGTGCCGGTCGCATTGCGCATCGCCATTCCGATCCCGATGACACCTGGCACGCTGTAGTGTCCGATGATCGCGTGTCCGCGGCCTTGGGTTGCACGTACGAGCGCGCGCAGCGTCGACTCCGTCAGTGAGCCATAGCTGCCCAGGCGTTTCGCGTTGGCCCGGATGCATTCGTTTCGCTCCGCTTCCGACAGCGTCGACAGGATGGACAGGCCTCCTGCGCCCGTTCCCAGAGGCTGCCTGCTACCGACGTTGACGGTGAGCACCTGAACGGGGTAGGAGCCAATCACACGGGCAAGACAGATTGACTCGAACCCTATTCGGCCAATGAGGAAGGCGCTGTTTCCGGTCTCCTCCGAAACACCTCTCAATGCAGGTTCGCACACCGTTCTCAGGTCCGCACGGTCAGCGAAAGCGGCCGCCATCTGGCGGCAGTAATCACCCAGCACATAGCGCTTCGAGCCGGCGGGTCGCTTCAACAACCCCTGTCTCTCCAGAGCCTGGACTATGCGATGCATGGTAGGGCGTTCAAGCCCGCTAAGCGCCACAAGGTCGGCCACCGTCAGCCCGTGCGAACCGTTGGCAACCACGTGCTTCAACACACCGACTGTGCGATCGATGCTTTGCGTACCGCGTGATTCCGTTGAGTTCATCATTTTGATCATATTGTGGACACAAACTCACAATCAGGATCCGTATAAACCCTATGGAATCGCGTTTCGCTAGGTTACGACATCCACATCGTGGACATGCCTCTACTGAGATTTCTGGTTCGAAAACTACGATTCGTCCCACTGATTCGCCACCGACCGCGAATGCTTTCACCCCCCACGTCCAGACTGGAGCACTGAATGACAACGACCCCTGATCGAAAGTATTGGCGAACCGCTATCGCTGACCCCACTCCACATGAAGGTACTCTGGTCAGGGGCTACGACGTCCTCACTGATCTCGTCGGCAAGATCGACTTCGGCGCCATGGTGTACCTGCTCTACAAGGGAGAGCTTCCCAAGGGCAACGAGGCGAAGATCATCAATGCGATGTTCATCTCGGTCGCCGACCATGGCATTTCTCCGTCCTCGACAGTCACCCGTTTTGTGCAGGCAGCCGGTGTACCGATCCAGTGTTCGGTCGCTGCCGGCGCCATGATGTTTGGCGACGTACATGGGGGTGCCGGCGAAGAGTTCGCACGTTACATCCAGGAGCTGGTGTCCGAGGCAGCCTCGAGCGGGCGCAGCTATGAGGACGTGGCGACAGAGTACGTCGGCAAGCACAAGCGGCTGGATGGCTTCGGGCATCCGCAGCATCCCGAAGGCGATCCGCGCGGGAAGAGGCTGTTCGCGCTTGCCGAGGAGTATGGGCTTGCAGGCGACCACATCCGGATGACGCGCGAGTTGGAAAAGGCGCTGATCAAGAAGAAAAACCGCCCCCTCTTGGCAAACATCGATGCGGCGGTCGGCGCAATCATTTCGGATCTGGGAATCGACTGGAGGCTGTCTCGCGCGTTCATCGTCGTTCCGCGCACGGCGGGCTTGTTCGCCCACGCATTCGAAGAGTCGGTGCGCGAGCCCGGCTGGCGCCAGATCACGCTGGACCAGGTCGAGTACGACGGCCCCGCCCGCCGGACCAACAACGGCCCTGCCATCTGACGGATTACCTGATCCACAGCCGCTGCGACCTGCCTGCGGCGTACTTTCTTAGATGCTCACGAATTGGAGAGACTGATGACCGCTCGCGTCGCAATTGCTGGAATTGGAATGACCTCGTTTGGAAAATTTCTCGACCGC
This sequence comes from Variovorax sp. 01N425, assembly GCF_056399465.1. Taxonomy (NCBI): domain Bacteria; kingdom Pseudomonadati; phylum Pseudomonadota; class Betaproteobacteria; order Burkholderiales; family Comamonadaceae; genus Variovorax; species Variovorax sp. 01N425. Next base: position 2,655 of record NZ_JBFTRJ010000036.1, read on the forward strand.
TCGGTCAGAAGTCTTTCCGAAGAGGCTGTACGGATCGCATTCGAAGACGCCGGCATCACGGCCGATCGTGTTGACCGGGTTTACTTCGGTAATGCGGCTGCCGGTCTCGTCACCGGGCAGGAAATGGTCCGCGCCCAGGCTGCGTTGAGATTCACCGGTCTGCTGGGCAAGCCGATGATCAACACCGAGAACGCATGCGCCACGGGCAGCACCGCGTTCCATCTGGCTTGGCAGTGCGTGCAAGCCGGGCAGGCCGACATCGTCCTGGTAGTCGGCGCTGAAAAGCTGACCCATGCCGACAAGGCGGTGTCCTTCGGTGCATTCGGGGCCGCGGTGGACATGGAAGAGAAGCTGCCCGACCACATTGGATCGGGCAGCGGCTCCATCTTCATGGACATCTACGCCGAAAGAACGCGCCGCTACATGGAAGCGACGGGAGTGACGTCGGCTGACATTGCCCAGATCGTGGTCAAGAGCCGGCATGCAGCGTCCCTCAATCCCTTTGCTCAATTCCGCAAGCCGACGACCGTTGAAGAAGTGCTGGCGGCCCGCATGATCAGCAACCCGCTGACGCTTCCGATGTGCTCTTCGATCGGGGACGGCGCCGCCGCGATCGTCCTCGTCTCGAGCCGCGTCGCTGCGCAACTGACAGGCGCCAGGCCGGTATGGGTGGCCACGTCTACATTGGTTTCCGGCTCGGGAGATACGACAGGCCCCAACGCTTCGGCACGGGCCTCCAAGGCTGCCTATGAAGAGGCGTCCATCGATCCGCGCGACGTCCACGTGGTCGAGGTGCACGATGGGGCCGCGCCCAGCGAGCTGATCAACGCCGAGACCCTGCAGCTTTGCGCACCGGGAGAAGCCGTCCACCTGCTGCGAAGCGGTGCGACAGACCTTGGCGGAAAGATCTCCATCAATCCAAGCGGCGGGTTGATCAGCCGGGGCCACCCCATCGGGGCCACTGGCACCGCTCAGATTTTCGAGTTGGCGCAACAACTGCGCGGTGAGGCCGGTGAACGGCAGCGCCCGGCTGCCAAGGTTGGATTGGCACAGAACTCCGGCGGCCAGGTCGGCGGTGACTCGGCCGCGGCTGTGGTGACCATCCTCACCGCATGAACCGCACCAACTCACTTCGCGACACGATTGATCGATACATCTGGAGACTGACATGACACAGCGACTGCTGGGCAAAGTGATTGTGGTGACTGGCGCAGGCGCCGGCGTAGGCAAGGAGATCGCGCTTGAGGCAGCGCGTCAGGGCGCACGTGTGATCGTGAACGACCTGGGCGTGAGCATGGATGGCGCTGGTGGCAGCGCCGGGCCGGCCCAGGAGACCGTGGACCAGATTCGCGCGGCCGGCGGCGAGGCCAGCGCCAACACCGACAGCGTGGCGGAGTGGAGCTCCGCCCATCGCATCGTTCAACATGCGATTGACGTGTACGGGCGCGTCGACGGGCTGGTCAACAACGCGGGCAACCTGCGCGATGGCATCTTCCACAAGATGTCCGAAGAGGACTTCGATGCGGTGGTGAAGGTGCACCTGAAGGGCTGCTTCAACATGGCCCGTGCCGTCGCGCCGCACTTCAGGAGCCAGGAGTCCGGTGCCATCGTGCACATGACTTCGACCTCCGGGCTGATCGGCAACGGCGCGCAGGCCAACTACTCCGCCGCGAAGATGGGCATCGTCGGTCTGTCGAAATCGATTGCGCTCGATATGGAGCGCTTCAGCGTGCGGTCGAACTGCATCGCGCCCTTCGCATTCACCCGCATGGTGAGCTCGATCCCGACCGACACCCCTGAAGGAATGGCCCGCACGCTGGTCAACCAGCGCATGGAGGTGGCCAAGATCGCGCCTTTCACTTGCGCGCTGCTTACCGACGAAGCCCGTGGCGTGACCGGGCAGATCTTCGGCGTTCGCAGCAACGAGATCTTCCTGTTCTCGCAGCCGCGGCCGATCCGTACCGCACACCGCAGTGAGGGCTGGACCGTCGATACCTGCCTTGAAGTGGCGTTGCCCATGATGAAGCCCTCGTTCTTTCCGCTGGACAAGTCGCGCGACATCTTCACTTGGGATCCCGTTTGACGGGACAGAGACAACCACCAGGAGCAAGTGATGAGTGAAGAGACGCGTGACATGCTGCATGAAGCGGCCCAGCGGATATTCGCGGACAAGCCTGCAAATCTGTGGACAGTTTTGCAAGAGTCCGGATTCGACAAAACGTTGCTGCCAGAGAGCAAGGGCGGCGCGGACGTGAGTTGGGCGGATGCATCTGGACTTCTGGTTCTCGCCGGTGAGCATGCTGCGGACGCTCTGCTGGCGGACGCGATGGTCGGGCACTGGCTTCTGGACCATGCCGGCGTCGACGGCGCAACCTTGCCGACCGTCGCGTCATCGGCGCATTCCGAGCAGATTCGGCTGGGTCGCACGCGCGACGGCTGGCGCGTCGATGGCAAGCTCCCCCGTGTGCCATGGGGCGGCGCATGCACGCATGTCGCGTTCATCGTCGGGTCTGGCGCAGCTGCTCAGCTCATTGTCCTGGCTCGGGATGCAGCCGGCATTTCCGTCACTTCAGGCCGCAATCTCGCGGGCGAGCCGCGCGATACGCTGGTGCTCGAAAGCGTGGTGCCGCAGGCGGTGGTTGCCGCGCCTTTCGATGCGCGTGAGCTGCTCGCCCTTTCAGCTGTCCTGCGCAGCGCGTTGATGGCCGGAGCAATCGAACGGTCGCTTGCGCTTGCCGTTGAATACGCCAACCTTCGCGTCCAGTTCGGCCGGCCGATCGGCAAATTCCAGGCGGTGCAGCAGAACATTGCCGTTCTCGCGACGCAGGCGGCCGCCGCGCGTGCGGCAGCTGAAGCTGGCAGCGAAGCGATCGATGAATGGCTGGATGGGGTAGGCGAGCCCCTCTCGCGGAGCATTGCCGCTGCCAGCGCGAAGATCCGAACGGGTGAAGCGGCGGGGCAGGCGTGCGCGATCGCGCACCAAGTGTTCGGAGCCATCGGCTTCACAGAGGAACACGAACTCCATCGATACACCCAGCGGCTCTGGTCATGGCGAGACGAGTGCGGCAACGAGGCCTTCTGGTCTCGCGATCTCGGCGAACGCATCCTCGCCGGCGACGCCGGACAGTCCCTCTGGCGCGCAGTGGTGCCGATGGCGAAGACCATCAGTGGCGCCGCAGCAGCAGGAGCAGCACGATGAACAACCTTTCCTTTCCGCGCCCGAGGCAGTCCGAGATCGGCGAGCGGCTGCGCTCCGAAGTTCGCGAGTTCATCGACGGCTGGCACGGCAATCGGCACGGTGCCGCTGCTTTCGGCGGCTTTGATCCCGAGTTCAGCGCAGCCCTTGGCGAGCGCGGCTGGATCGGCATGGGTTTTCCAAAGCGCTATGGCGGCGGCGGGTACGGACTGGCGGAGCGGCTCGTCGTGCTGGAGGAACTGCTCGCCGTTCGCGCACCGATCTTTGCGCATGCGGTGGCCGAGCGCCAGAGCGGGCCGCTGCTGCTGCGCTTCGGCAGCGAGCGGCAGCGCGAGGAAATCGTCCCCCGAATTGCCACCGGGAAGTGCTACTTTTGCATCGGTCTGAGCGAGCCGGACTCGGGGTCGGATCTCGCATCGGTACGCACGCGCGCCACCAAGGTGGACGGCGGCTGGCGCGTGAACGGTGCCAAGATCTGGACCTCGAGTGCGCACCGCACGCACTACATGGTCTTGCTGTGCCGTACGGCGCCCGCGAGCGAAGTGCGACAGGCCGGCTTGAGCCAGTTCCTGGTCGACATGAAGACACCCGGCGTCACATGCCGGTCCATCGTGAACATCGCCGGAGACGACGATTTCAATGAAGTCCACTTTCAGGACGTGTTCCTTGCTGACGATGCCCTCATTGGCGTCGAAGGCCAAGGATGGCAGCAGGTCACGAGCGAGCTGACATTCGAGCGAAGCGGGCCCGACCGGTTCATGTCTCACATGGGCGCCGTCGAGGAGTTCGTCACTGCGCTCAAGCAGCAGTCGTCGGGGGAGGGCGCGCGGACGGTGGGGCGCCTGGTCGCCCACCTCTCGACGTTGAGGCGAATGTCGCGCTCCATCGCCATGATGATCACCGACGAGCAGGACGCCGCGCTGCATGCGGCCCTGCTCAAGGACCTCGGTACCTGCTTCGAGCAGGAAATTCCCGAGACCCTTCGGTTGGTTCTGCAGACCGAGCCCGAGCCGGGTGCCTCAGACGGGTACAGCGCGGCGCTGGCCAACGTCATCCTGCACGCACCCTCCTGCACGATCCGCGGTGGGACGAAGGAAGTACTGCGCGGCATGGTCGCAAAGTCCCTCGGACTGCGGTAAGCAGACTTTTGATTCAACTCCGAAACAGACATCCCGAAAGGCCGCAAGTGGAAACAGCTACCAACACAGAAGAACTTCATCGACAACTGGGCGATGCCGTTCTGTGGTTGAAATTGAATCGACCACAGGCGTTGAACTCGCTGACACTGTCGCTCGTAGTCGCATTGACGCAGGCGATCGAAGATGCTCAAAGCGACCCGGAAGTCCGCGTCATTGTTCTGACAGGCGAAGGCAGGGCCTTCTGCGCTGGCGCCGACTTGAAGGACCCCGCCAGGAGCCGCCCCGAAAGTGGCGCCGAGTTCGTGAAGGCGATCGGCGCTCTGACCGAGCTGATCGAAGCCTCCACCAAACCCGTCATTGCCGCGCTCAACGGTATTACGGTCGCAGGTGGACTGGAGCTCGTGCTCGCCTGTGACCTCGTGATCGCGGCCGAGTCCGCTCGGATTGGCGATGCCCATTCGAACTACGCCCTGTTTCCTGGCGCAGGCGCCACCGTGCGCTTGCCGAGGAAGGTGGGACTGAACAACGCGAAGCTCCTCATGTTCACGGGCGATATGCATCCGGCCAGCGAATGGAAGGCGCTTGGCCTCGTCAACCTGGTGGTCGCTGATGACGGCTTCATCGGCGCCGTGACCGCTCTGGCAAAGAAGCTCGCGATAAAGAGCCCGCTGGTGCTGGGTCGGATGAAGCAGGCGCTCAATGATGCGCTGGACCAGCCAGCATCCATCGGGCTGCGCTACGAGCGCGCCTTGAGCAACTTGCACCACTTCTCGGCCGACCGTGTCGAAGGGCTTGCGGCCTTCAAGGAAAAGCGCCCTCCGCAGTTCACGGGCACGTAGTCCGCCGACCCATACAAAAAGAACTGAGACAAGCATGAACAGTTACGGATGCAAAGGGGCTCAAGCCTGCCCGATTCTCCCGACGATGCGATCCGCTTCCAGATTCACGAGCCGGCCAATTGGAGTTGCGCCGTCTCTCTTATGCGGACGAAGAGGCGACTGAACTGAGCCATGGTTTGCTGATCGCGCCGATTCCGGCGACGCAGCTGATACGGACGATTGAAGGATCAATAGTATGGAAACGAAAGACAAAGGGCCTCTGGCCGGCGTGCGTGTGATCGACATCGGCACGATGGTTGCCGGCCCGGTCGCCGCAACACTGTTTGCCGACTTGGGCGCGGACGTGATCAAGATCGAGCAACCGCGCGGTGGGGACGCGCTGCGCCATATCGGGCCGATGGTGGAGGGCGAAAGCCTCTGGTGGAATGTCGAAGCGCGAAACAAGAAGTCCGTGACGCTCGATCTGCACCATCCCGAAGGCCAGCGGATCCTGAAGGAACTGTTGAAAGACGCCGACGTGCTCGTGGAGAATTTCCGCCCCGGCATCCTGAATAAATGGAACCTGTCATGGGAGCACCTGAAGAAGGTAAACCCAAGGCTCGTGATGCTCAGCGTCTCCGGGTATGGCCAGACCGGTCCATATGCAAGCCGCGCAGGGTACGACCGCATTGCCCTTGCTATGGGCGGCACGCTGAACGCCACAGGTTATCCGGACCGCGCTCCGGTGAAGCTCGGCACGGCAATGGCCGACTATTCAACCGCGGTCCTTGGCGCTTTCGGAACCATGGTAGCGCTCTACTACCGTGATATGCAGGGCGGCGCAGGTCAGCAGATCGATCTCTCGTTGTACGAAACGGTGTTCCGCTTCACCGACGTGATGGTCACGGCGTACGAGAAGATGGGGCTGCCGCGCGAGCGCACAGGCAATCTCCACTTCGCCGCCGCCCCGGGTGACCATTTCGAAACCTGCGATGGACGCTACATCGTCCTGACTGTGTCCAACGATCGCATGTACGGCCGCCTGTGCGAAGCCATTCCGGTCCTTGTCGGCGACGAGCGCTTTTCCAGCCACGCTAAACGCACCGCGCGCGTCGAGGAGGTCAACGAGATCGTTGCTGAATGGATCAAGTCGCTGCCGGTTCTGGAGGCGTGCCGGATTCTCGAAGAAAAGGGGCTCGCTTACTCCTTGATCTACTCGATCAAGGACATCGTCGCAGACCCACATTACCAGGCTAGAGGCAGCATCGCGACCGTCGAGCACCCGCAGATCGGCGAACTGAAGATGCCGGCTGTGCAGCCACGGTTCAGTGGTACACCTGCACCGCAGATCAGGCCAGCGCCTGCTCTCGGCGCGCATACCGACGAGATCCTGCGCGAACTCGTGGGGCTTTCGGTCGGGCAGATTGCCGAGCTGCGCCAAGCGGGCACGGTCTGAGGGGCTGAACACCATGAAGGCACTTCGATGACCATGTCCCAAGTAAAGACAGTCGTGCAGGATCCTGCGAGCGTGGTGTCGGCCATCGAGAGCCGCTTCTCGTGCCGTGCGTTCTTTCCCGACAAGCCGGTCGCGCGCCAGCAAGTCGAAGAGATTTTGCGGATAGCGAGTTGCGCGGCGTCCAGCACGAACACCCAGCCGTGGAAGGTGCATGTGCTGCAGGGGGATCGTCGCGATGAACTCGTCGCGAAGGTGTGCGCTGCGCACGATGCGACACAGGCTGACCCCTCGTTGGCTGTCGAGTACGGGGAGGTGGAAGGCTACTACCCCGCGCAGTGGGTCTCGCCCTACATCGACCGGCGACGTCACAACGGCTGGGGCCTTTATGGGGCTCTCGGAATCGCAAAAGGCGAGAAAGACAAGATGCACGCGCAGGCACAGCGGAACTACCGCTTCTTCGATGCACCGGTTGGCCTCATGTTCACCATGGACCGCGTCATGGGCCGTGGCTCCCTAATCGATTACGGCATGTTCCTGCAGACCTTGATGCTCGCTGCGCGTGCGCTCGGCCTGCACACGTGTCCCCAGGCGGCGTGGAACAACTACGCAAAGATCGTCATGCCGTTCATCGATGCGGGCTCCAATGAAATGCTTGTTTGTGGCATGGCGCTCGGCTATGCAGACGAGTCCGCGCCAGTGAATGCGTATAGGCCGCCGCGGGAAAAAGTGGAGAGCTTCACGCTCTGGGTCTGATCGGCGCGCTTCCGACCACATTGTGGATATGTGGCTGGTGAAGGTCTCTTGGATTTTCTACATTGACTGTTCAAATTTTTATAAGTGGAGACAACATGATTTCTCGTCGTCAACTTGCCAAGTTTGGCCTGGCCGCGCTCGCATTGCCGCCCTTTGCCATGGCTGCGCCCTTCACGTCACAAACGATCAAGGTGATCGTTCCGAATTCGCCTGGCCCAGGCACTGACGTGTTGGGACGTTTTTTCGCGTCCTACATGGCGAAGCATTGGAACTCTCCAGTAGTAGTTGAAAACAAGGCAGGCTCGGGTGGCCAGATCGCGACTGACTTCGCCGCCAAGGCTCCGCCAGACGGCACCGTGATCCTGATAACGACGAGTGCGCATTTCACCTACCCTTACCTCTATACGAAGTTGCCGTTTGATCCCGTGAGCGACTTGGTTCCGCTCGCCCAATTCGTTCAGGGCGCATTTGCAGTCGTGGTGGCGACAAATTCACCGTTCAAGACGATCCAGGAGCTCATCGGCGAAGCTAAGCGTCAGCCGGGAACGATCAGTTATGCATCGGCGGGTGTCGGCTCGCCTACCCACATGGCGGGTGCTCAATTCGGGCACATGGCGGGTATCAACATCGTTCACATTCCCTATAAAGACGCCTCTCAGGTGATGACTGATGTAATCGGCGGGCAACTTCAAATGGGACTCACCGGCACCTCGACGGCAATGTCGATGATCCAAGGTGGAAAGCTACGCGCCTTGGCCGTCACTGGTCCAAAACGCGTCCCGGCACTCGCCAATGTGCCGACGTTGGATGAGTCGGGCGTGCGCGGCTACGATGTGACCTCGCCCATATTCGCAGTCACGCGGGCTGGTACGCCAGCAGCCACAGTCTCGGAAATCTCGCGGATCATGCTTGAGGCAGCCAATACGCCTGAGTTCAAGGAAGTGGCCGACAGGCTGGGTTACGTGATGGATTTGCAAGACGCGGCCAAGATGCGCAGCAATATGCCGAGCGAATTTGCCAAATGGAAGCGGATGGTTGACATCTCTGGCGCGAAGCCGGGCTAAGTGCGACCGTCACTGTCTGAAGAGCTATGTGTTGCGGTCATTTCCATACGTTTGGCACCTCTTGCCGTCATTCGATCTGGAGCACGCCGATGGCGTCGGTTCAGGCGATCCTCAGCGGCGGTGTCGGGCCCAACGGTTCGACCGAAGCGGCCCAGGGCGCCGAGCTTGGCGCCAAAGCGCTGGATGTGCTGCACAAATCCATCTCGGTGGATGTCCATACGCACGGCGGACCGGAGGGCATCTACTCTCCGGCACCCCCCAACGGCATGCTTGCCGCCGGAATGCGGGCCGGCTCCCTCGCCGCGGTGTGCCTGTCGGAAATCCCGGATGAACCACTTCTTGGCAGGAATGCAGCCGGGGTCGCCTGCCTTACCCGCTTGCCGAGGCTAGGTGAGCTCTATAAGCACCATCTTGAACGCCTCGCCTGGGCCGACGAGATGGTGGCGCACCATGGTTTGCAGCGCGCGCTAACGGCAGCTGATCTTGAATCGGCCCACGCTGCAGGTCATCCGTCGGTGATCGGAGGCGTCGAGGGCCTGGACTTCATGGAAGGAAAGCTTGAGCGGTTGGAAGAAGCCCACCAGCGCGGCATCCGCTCCGCTCAGCTTGTTCACTTCACCCCGAACGATATCGGTGACTTCCAGATGGGCGTGGTGACGCACGAAGGGTTGACCGAATTTGGCGCCGAGGTGATCCGTGACTGCCATCGGTTGGGAATGATCGTCGATGTGGCGCACGCCACCGAACGAACGGCCAAGGCTGCGGCAAAAGTCTCCACCAGACCGCTGCTGCTGTCGCATACAGCACTTGCCGGCTCGAAGGCGATGGCATCCAGCCGATTGGCCGCCCGCTGCGTCAGCCCGGATCATGCGCGAGCGATTGCAGAAACCGGCGGTGCCGTCGGGATCTGGGCCATCTTTCCTGACCTCGACAAATACGTCGAAGGACTGAAGGAAATGGCCGACGTCATCGGCGTGGACCACATCTGTGTGGGGACCGATCAACAGGTCGCCCCTGGTGCGCTGCAAGACTATTCACAGTGGGTCAATCTGATCGCGGCGATGCTGCGCGGCGGGTTCACTTCCGAAGAGGCTGGGAAGATCTCAGGCGGCAATTACATGCGCATCTTCCATGCTGCGGTGGGATGAATCACTCACAAGGCCGGAGACTTTCATGAGCACAGATGCAGTGACCCGTGAAGAGTTGCACCACCGCGAAGTAGACATGCGCTTTTACCGTCGCAATGACGGCCTGTTCGAAGTCGAAGGCCGCTTGGTTGACACCAAGACACACCCGTTTCGGCGCTTGCTGGCTGAGGAGGACGCCCCTCCAGGGCGTCACCTGCACGACATCACAGTTCGGCTTGTGATTGACGCCGACCTCCAGGTTCACGCTGCGGATGCCAGGATGTCGGCGACGCCTTTCAACATCTGCCCGGGAGCAGCAGCCGCGCTGCAGGCGCTTGTGGGTCTCAGCATCGGGGCGGGCTGGAACAAGCGCGTACGCGAACTGCTTGGGGGCGTGGCGTCCTGCACGCACATTGTGGAACTCTTGGGCCCTATGGCCACTACCGTTCTGCAAGGCATCGCGCCGCTACGAGTCGTCTCGACTGGCGATCCTGAAATCGACGCGCAGCGCCGATTTCGTGTGGACAGCTGCTACGCGTTCGCGGCAGAACGCGAGGTCGTGGTTCGCCTGTTGCCACACCTGCAGCGCGAGAAGCCAGGGATGTCGACCTGACCAAGCCAACGACCAAACTCAGAGGTACGTGCATGACTTATGAAGCAATCGAGTTCAACATCGAAGACGGCATTGCCTTTCTTCACTTGAACCGTCCGGAGGCCAGGAACGCACTCGACGATGTCATGCGGGTGGAGATCGCTGACGTCATCCGGCGCTTGCGCAAGGGGATCGACCACAAGGAGCTCGATGTCAGGGCACTGGTGATCGGCGGGCGCGGGGGCGCCTTCTGCGGCGGCGGCGACGTCAAGGGCATGGCCACGAAAAAGACCACCCAGATGATCCATAGCCGCATGACGGACATTCAGGATTGGTTTCGCGACCTCCTCAAGCTCGAGATGCCTGTCATTGCGGCGGTTGACGGGCCTGCTTTCGGGGCCGGGTTCAGCATCGCGCTGGCGGCCGACTTCATCATCGCCACGCCCAAGTCAAGCTTTTGTGCAGCGTTCGGCCGGATGGGTCTTGTGCCGGACACGTCCATCCTCTTCATGCTGCCTCGCATCGTGGGCTTGCAGCGCGCCAAGGAGTTGATCTTCTCGGCGCGGGTGTTGGGTGCCGATGAGGCCAAGGCGATGGGGATCGTCTACGACCTGGTGCCCGAAGGCGAAGCCATCGAGGCGGCCACCGAACTCGCACGCAAGATGAAGCTGGCGTCCGTTGCCGCTGTGGGGCTCACCAAGCAGCTGCTCAATCAGACCTTCGAGTCGAGCCAATCGGCGATGGCGCAGGCCGAGGCACTCGCTCAGGCCGTCGCCATCGGCACCGATTACCACGCTGATGCTGTTCAGCGTTTCGTCGGGAAGTCTCCCCTGTTGTTCGCGGGTTTCAGCGAGCGGAACTGGCGCAAGCCGACGCAGCCGAAGTAGCCAACCGCCCATGCACTCTCTTACCTGGCAAAAAAAAGCCACATCAGCCATGTTCATCCGCTCAAGCCTTTCGGTTCCTGTCATCTGCGCACCCATGTTTCTCGTCACAGGGCCTAACCTGGTGCGAGAGGCTTGCCTCGCGGGACTGGTGGGTGTTTTGCCGCGCCACAACGCGAGAACCCTCGAGCAATTCGAAGAATGGCTGGAAGCGATCCAGACCGCGCGGAAGGAAGCGCTGGCCCATTCCACCAAGGTGGGCCCGCTCGTGGTCAACGTTTCCGCAAAGCTGCCCACGGCTGAGCTCGAGGAGACTTTGACGCTTGCAGGCCGCTACGGCGTGGAGACTGTCATCAGTGTGGGCGGCGGGCCGCGCGAGGTCGTGCGCGTCGCGCACTCGAAGAGCATGGGCGTGCTGCACGATGTCATCAGTGTGGAGTTCGCGAAGAAGGCGATCGAGCAGGGCGTGGACGGCCTGATCGCCATTGGTCTGGGCGGAGGCGGCCATTCCGGGCTTCTGTCCCATCTGACCTTGATCGAAAAAATCCGCACGATCTTCAAGGGGCCCCTGGTCATGGCGGGGGGCGTCTCGACGGGTGCCGGCGTGCGGGCCGCAGAGGTTCTGGGTGCCGACTATGCGTACATGGGAACGCGCTTCATCGCCACGAAGGAAGCCGATGCGCCTGCCGATTACAAGCGGATGCTCGTCGAATCGACATCGGAAGACCTGGTCTACACGCCCAATGTCACTGGCGTGTCGGCGAACTGGTTGAAGCCGTCGCTGCAGCGGTGCGGAATCGATATCGAGACGCTCGCGATGCCCGGCGCCGGGCGCTTCGACCATCTGCCGACCGACATCCGGCCATGGCGGGACATCTGGAGCGGCGGGCAAGGCATCGATCTCATCGAGGACATCCCCGACGTGGCCACACTGGTCGCGCGGCTCGTTCGCGAATATCAGGCTGCGTGCGGGCGCCGGGAGGAGTGACGATCAACCGAGGACTGAAGGGCATGATGCAATTTGACGACGTCATCCTCGGCCGCCGCAGTATCCGAGGCTACAAACCTGATCCGGTCCCCAGAGCATTGATCGTGGAGATCATTGCACTGGCCATGCGGGCCCCATCGTCCAACAACACCCAGCCGTGGAATTTCTATGTCGTCACCGGCGAGCCGCTAGCCCGCATCCGCGCCGGCAATACGGAGAGGATGCTGGCCGGTGTGCCGCAATCCCGGGAGTTTCGAACAGGACCGGCTTTCGAAGGTCCCCACCGCGAGCGGAAGGTCGGGGTCGCAAAGCAGCTGTTCTCGGCGATGGGCATCGCGCGAGACGACAAGGAAAGGCGCCACGATTGGGTCATGCGCGGCTTCCGCCAGTTTGACGCGCCGGTCTGCGTCATCGTCACCTACGACCGCGTGCGCGACGGCAGCGACGATACCTTCTTCGACTGCGGGGCGGTCGCCACTGCGCTCGTCAACGCCGCCTGGTCGCGGGGCTTGGGTTGCGTGATCAACAGCCAGGGCATCATGCAATCGCCGGTGGTGCGCGAGCATGCCGGCATTGCCGACGACCAGGTGATCATGAAGAGCATTGCGCTCGGTTGGCCTGACGATACCTTCCCCGCCAACGCGGTGATCTCCGAGCGCAGGAGCGTGGCCGAGGCCAGCGTCTTTGTTGGTTTTGACGACTACAACCCATGAGCAGTCGCAATCTGATCCGTCTTGGCAACACCGGGCTGCGAGTCTCGCGCCTGTGCCTTGGCACAATGACCTTTGGATCCAATGCCGACGAAACAGAGTCGATGTCGATCCTCGATGCCGCCACTGATGCGGGCGTTAATTTCATCGACACGGCGAATCGATACCCGAGTGACGCGTCCGACGAGCGCAAAGGGTACACAGAGCAAATTATCGGCAAATGGCTGAAGGGCCGCCGCGAACGCTTCATCGTCACGACAAAGGCCGGCGGCCCGATGGGCCCACTGCCATGGGACGCCGGCACGTCGCGCAAACATCTCCTGAGCGCCGTCGACGCGTCGCTTGCCCGGCTCGGTACCGATTACGTGGACCTGTTCCAGTTGCACCGAGACGATCCCTCCACGCCGCTCGACGAGACGCTCGAGGCGCTCGAAACCATCGTGCGCAGCGGCCGCGCCCGATACGTCGGCGTATCCAATTGGGGCGCGTGGCGGATCGCTCGCGCACTTGGGCGCTCCGAAACTCTCCGGCTGGTGAAGCCCGTGACGGTTCAGCCTCGCTACAACTTGCTGTTTCGGCAGTTCGAGCGAGACCTGTTCCCCATGTGCGAGGCGGAGAACCTCGCGACGCTCTGCTACAACCCGCTGGCCGGTGGCTTCCTCACGGGCAAGTATCACGGCGAGGCAGAGCCCGACGCCGGAACGCGCTTTGGCGCCGGAAACACCGCAGCCGCATACAGACAGCGGTACTGGCACGAGAGAGAGTTCCAAGCAGTGAGCCGCATCATGGATCTGGCTCAGCTTGCCGGCCTGGCGCCTGAACGGCTCGCAGTGGCATGGGTACTGGCACAACCTGGCGTCACTTGCACGGTGATCGGGGCGAGCCGTGCATCCCAGTTGCGGGAAGTGCTGCAGGCCGGAGAAACGAAACTGAACGCGCCTGTATTGCAGGAGCTGGACGCGATCACGCGAGAGTTCCGGCTCGGCGACGCACCGCCAGTCTGAGTCACGGCACCTTCGCGCCAGGTCAAGATCTTGAACTCGCGCTTCGCCTGTGCGCCTGCACCACTGGTCGAGGCTGCGCAACAACCCCGGCGAGGAAGACCACGCCTCCTCGCCCGACAGCACACTCTCAACGAAAGGATCGAACACATGACCGACACTGACACCGCTGGCCAAGCGATACGTTCTTGGCTGGGCATCCCCTACGCCACCGCAGATCGCTTTCGCCAGCCCACTTTGCTGCCTTTCAATCCGGCCCTGCCCTACGATCAGAAGGGGCCGGCCCCGCTGCAGGCCGGCGACACCAGCTGGCTGGAGGCCGACAACGGATTCAGCGAGGACTGCCTGAACCTCAACGTCTGGGCACCCGAAGACGCGGGGGAGGAACCGCTCCCCGTGATCGTCTACATCTTCGGCGGCGGCTTCGAACTTGGCGCGAACACCCAGACCACCTCGAATGCCTCGGGTCTCGCCGCGACCGGCCGTGCCATCGGGGTATCCCTGAACTATCGGCTCGGTCCGTTCGGGTGGCTCTCGCTCTCCCAGTACGGGGGCGTGTTCGCGGACGCCACCAACCTCGGCCTGCAAGACATCATCGCCGCGCTCAGATGGGTGCAGGAGAACATTGCCCGCTTCGGTGGCGATCCTCAGAACGTCACCGTCACCGGCCACAGCGCCGGCGCGTACTCCACGATCGGGCTCCTTGCTGCCCCGGCCGCCGACGGCCTCTACCGGCGCCTCGCTGCATTCTCCGGCGGCGCCTCCCGGATCGTTCCGGCCTGGTGGGCCGAAGAACTCGCGATCACGTTCCTGACTGAACTCGGCATCGCGGACGATCCACAACAACTGCTCTCGCTCGATGCGAAGCTCCTTGCGGAGACCCTCATCAAGGTCAGCCCGCGCGACATCGGCGATCGGCATGGCATCGACAACACGACTATCGGCATCGTGAACGACCACTCTCAGAACGGAGCCGTGCTTGCCGGCACGCCGCTGCGCGTACTCGAGTCTGGACGCCACCGTGACATCGACATCCTCTTCAGTACGGCGACGAACGAGGCGGATTGGTGGGTCATCAATGCGACCAAGAAGTTCGACCCGGGTAGCATCAGCAACCTCGTTGACGAGCTTGTAGTGAAATCGCGCATCCCCCGGAGCCGTGCCCGGCGCATCGTTGCCGCATACGATGTCAACGGACGTACTCCGGTCGAGGTCCGCGGGGCCCTCTTCACAGACTACTTCTTCACCCTACCCGCCGTCCGTGCAGCACTCGCCCACGCCGCCGCAGGCGGAAAGGCCCACCTGCTCACCGTTGGCCCAGTCGAGGGTGCGCCGGCCGTACACGGCACGGAGATGTACGGCATCGTCGGACAGCAACGCCCCCAACAGAGCGACGAGCAAGCCATCCGAGACACCTTCGTCCGCGACGCCCTCCTCGACTTCGCCGTAGGTAACCACGACCGGCTTTGGAAAGCCGTAACCACGGAACCCACTTCGCATGGCATCGGCAACCCTCCCTACGACCCCACCGCCCATGCGGCCGACGTCCTGCGCACCTTTGCGGGCATCGAACGGACCTGACTTGCCCTATAGCGGCACGATCGGATGTGAGGCGGGTGGTGACGTGGTCTCGGTCCGGCGATAGAGAGGGCTGCGGAACGTAGCGTGCGGCTGTCGGCCGGACCACGATGCCCATTGTGCTTGCATCCGCCGCGACGTCGAAGCGCTACAGGCCAATCAGCCGTTGAGCGTCCGGCCGCCGTCGACGATGATTTCGGAACCGACCGTCCATCGGGACTCGTCCGAAGCCAGGTACAGCACTGCCTTGGCGACTTCTTCCGGTGTGCCGAAACGGCCAAACGGAATGGTTGCGGCGATGTCCTTGTTGACCTGCGTGCGGTAGGCATCGGGAATGCCGAGCTTGTCGTACAGCGGCGTTTCGACCGGGCCGGGGCTGACGGCGTTGACGCGAATGCCGCGTCCGAGCAGTTC
>NZ_JBFTRJ010000037.1:0-9608 GCF_056399465.1 Variovorax sp. 01N425
TAGTCATCAAGACATTCCGGCAACAGCGCGACCTGCTGTCGGTCTTCGCCTTCGATGAATCGCTTCATGGGGCACCTTGCTTGGAACGGGTGCACCGATTTTATTTTTTGATGGGCAGGACTGGAAGTCTTTTCACACAGCCTCGGCCGCATTCTGCCGGAGCCTCGTCGAGGCCGAATGGGTTAAGGGTTGTCCGATACCTGCCCGTGCAACACCACGAGCCCGCGCACGACAACGGCCTGAGGGCAGGTGTTGGACAAGCCTCTAAGGAGGAAACCGCGGAATGCTCTGCGGTGGACGGGGAAGGCTACGGGTCTATGGCGATTCGGAACGCGTGGCCCGAGCTGGCGCCGATGCGGAGCCCGGGGGGAAGCCTCCAACGGCGTTGCCGAAGCGCAGTAAATCCAGGTCGTCGTACGCGTCGCTCGACGCCAGGACGGTCGACGAAGGCATCACCGGACTCGAAGACCAGACTTCCTCTCATCGGCCCGATAGCAAGAAGGGTCGAAGGTTGGCTGAGCGGCTGCGTTGTCATGGTGCCCCGACCTGTGGTGGCGGCGCACGGATCGGCTGCCCGCGCGCCAACGTCAGCAAGACGATCATCGCAGCGCCGCAGTGCATGCAGACGAAGGTCGGTGGAGAACGGCAAGGCTCAGCATCCAGGCTCGCGATCTGCGCGACGGCGTCAGCCTCTTGCCCCAGTAGTTCGCGGATGCGCGCCAGGTTGGCCGTGCGATTGCCGTTGGCCAGAAGCCCGTAGTGTCGGATGCGGTGGAAGCCGCCCGGCAGGACATGCAGCACGAAGCGGCGCATGAACTCATCGGCATCGAGCGTCATCGTCTTGCGCCGAGTGCGCCCCTTGGCCCGATAGTCCTTCCAACGGAAGGTGACGCCTTGCTCGTCCATGGCAACAAGCCGGCTGTTGGAGATGGCGACGCGGTGCGTGTAGCGGGACAAGTAGGCCAGCACCGCTTCGGGTCCGGCGAACGGTCGTTTGGCGTAGACGACCCATTCGCACTTGCGCAGCGGCGCGAGCCAGTCCGCGAAGGCGTGCGCGTCGGTCAGCCCCGCGAACTCGCCGAAGAATCGCAGGCGGCCCGCGCGATGCAGCTGTCCGAGCGCTTCGAGGAAGCGCCTTCTGAACAGGCGAGACAGCACCCGCACGGACAGGAAGAAGCCGGGCTTGCAGGCGACCCAGCGCCCGCCATCCGGCGACAGACCTCCGCCCGGCACGATACCGTGCACATGCGGGTGGTGCGTCAGTGCCGATCCCCACGTGTGCAGCACCAGGGTCGCACCGATGCTCGCGCCAAGGTGCTTGGGATCGGCTGCGATGGTCAACAGGGTCTGGGCGGCCGTGTCGAACAGCAAGGCGTAGATCTCGGCCTTGTTGCAGTAGGCGATGGCACTGATCGGCGCCGGCAAGGTGAAGACGACGTGGTAGTAGTCCACCGGCAGCAGATCGGCCTGGCGCGCCTGGAGCCAGCGCTGCGCCGCACTGGCCTGGCACTTCGGGCAATGCCGGTTGCGGCACGAGTTGTAGGCGATCTGATCCTGCCCGCAGCCTTCGCAACGCAACACGTGGCCCCCAGCGCCGCGCTGCGGCACTGCTCGATGGCCGACATGACCTTGAGTTGGCCCAGGCTCAGGTGACCACGCTGCGCGTTGCGCCAGCCGGGACCGTGGGTGCGGAAGACGTCGGCGACTTCCAGGGCGCAGTGCGCCATGAAGAGGGCCTACGCAGACAGCTTCTCCAGCGGGCTGACGACCTCGCGCAGGACTTCGGTGGCCACGTGCGTGTAGACCGACGTGGTCTCCAGCTTCTTGTGGCCGAGCATCACCTGGATCACGCGGATGTCCACCTTCTGCTCCAGCAGGTGCGTGGCGAAGCTGTGGCGCAGCGTATGCATGGTGACGCGCTTGTCGATCTTGGCCGCTTCGGCGGCGTCATGGACCGCGCGGTTGAGCTGGCGCGCGGTCAAGGGATCGACCGGGTTCATGCCAGGGAACAGCCAACCGTTGGGCAGCATCTTGCCCTGCGCATTGGCATACCGCCACCAGGCCCGCAGCCTTTCCAGCAGAACCGGCGAGAGCATCGCATAGCGATCCTTGCGACCCTTGCCCTGCTCGACGCGCAGGGTCATGCGCTGGCTGTCGATGTCGCCGACCTTCAGCGCAACGATCTCACTGACCCGCAGGCCGGTGCCGTAGGCGATGGACAGTGCCGTGTGGTACTTGAGGTTGGAGGCCGCCGCGATCAGGCGTGCGGCCTCGTCGCGGCTGAGCACCACCGGCAGCTTCTGCGGCACATGCACGTAGCTCATCCTCTCGACCAGTTCGCCGCGATGGAGCGTGACGTCGAAGAAGAACTTCAGGCCGGTGATGGTGGCGTTGAGCGTGATCGGCGAGACGCCCCGGTCGACCAGGTGCAACTGGAAACGCCGCAGATCCTCCGCGGTGGCCGTGTCGGGGGAGCGCTGAAGGAAGCTCGCGAGGTAACGCACAGCGCGAACGTACGCGGATTGCGTCTTGGGGCCGAGCTTGCGCATGCGCATGTCGTCGAGCAAGCGCTGGCGCAGCGGCGAAACCACCGGTGTCGAAGGGATCATGATCGTGCTCCTGTCGAAGAACGAGGCCGATTGCCTCGGTTCCCAACATAGACAGGGGCGCGATGTTTGTTAAATCACAGACTGTGCGGCGGGCTACCGCGCGAGCGGTTTAGTCCTTGGATCCTTTTGAGACGCTGCGACCAGCGGAAAGCAGCCGCTCGAAGGGCCGACTCGGCGCCGGCATTCAGCGCGGGAGCTGAGTGCGAAGCACCTTCCACTCTTCCCAGGCCGATTCGGGGTGAATATCTTTGTACCCCCGCTTCTCCGCAACCGCCTTCGCGGCCCTATCGTTCGCCACCATCACGGATCCATGGTCTCTGATCCTCTCAACTTCAGCTTGCGTCAGTGGGGCGGCTTTGAGCTGTTCGGCACGAGCCAGTAGTGCTGCAAGCGCGGGGACATATTGAAGGACGAGGTGCTTGGGGTTGGGACGCTTAGCAAGCTCCGCATATTCACCAACATCCAACTCAGCGAGTGACTCTGTCGCCGCCATGACTTGTCCTGCAATCAAGAAAGTGGAAAGAAAGAGGTAGACGATCTTCTTCGAGAAAGTCTGTCCAGACCTGTTGAGCGTCATCAGCATACATTGGCCTGTCAAGTGGATGGTCGCGCAACTATAGCGGCGGGCTCGCACACGGTTACAGAGAGGCGGCGCCTACGAAGGTCGGCTTGTGGCCGCGTCCTGCCTAACCGTACAAGATTACTGCACCCACGAAGTAAGCCGCGATCAGCGTTGCTGCAAGAATCTTTGCGATATGCAAAAGCCTTTCAGGCGACAGGCTGCTCTTCATTGGATGTTCCTCAGGCAACACCTTCTTCAGCACCCAGGCGCCGAAGAACAACAGAGCCAGTAGTGTCACGCAGGCGAGCAGAAAGAAGCCCTGAATGATGCTTTTGCCGCTCAATTCCATACTCACGCTTCCGCATTAAAGCTCGAATGTCTGGTCCTGGCCGCATTTTGCCCATGACTGGCGCTCGTCAACCAGAGCGCCAGGACACAGTCACGCTTCTGTCTGCTCAGCCATCTCCAATGCGTCCTCGACCTCGATTCCGAGGTACCGCACCGTGCTTTCGAGCTTGGTGTGGCCAAGCAGGAGCTGCACCGCGCGAAGGTTCTTCGTTCGGCGGTAGACCAGGGACGCCTTGGTCCGACGCATTGAGTGGGTGCCGTACTCGGCCGGATCCAGTCCGATCTCTTCCACCCAGCCATCAACAATTCGGGCGTACTGCCTGGTCCCGAGATGCGGCGACGAATGCACCCGGCTCGGGAACAGGAAGTCCTCGGAACGAAGGTGGGCCAGATTGATCCACCTGTACACGGCCTCCCGCGTCGGATCGGTGAGCTCAAATTGGACCGGTCGCCCGGTCTTTTGCTGAACCACGTTCGCCCGTGCGGCCGTCCGATCGCCGTTGGCAACATCGCGGACCCGCAGCTTCACCAGGTCGCACGCCCGGAGCTTGCTGTCGATTCCGAGATTGAAAAGTGCAAGGTCACGAGTACGACGGGACAACTGGAGGCGAGTGCGGATAGCCCAAATTTCCTTGAGCTTGAAAGGCCGCTTCTGTCCCACGAGTTTGCCCTTGTTCCACGGCGGCCGTGGTGCTGAGACGGTGAGAGCGTCCATGTCGATCTCCTATGCAGTTTAGGGATCGAAACTTTGCGCCAGCGGAGGCGCATGGAGGCGAAGCGGAATTCGAAGGCTCGCGAAAGCGGTCATTAGAGAGAAGCGTCTTGAACGTGCCCCCGCTTCTCCTGCATGGCTCCTTGGGGTCTAATTCCGCCATGTTTCAAGATGACGGCCTCGATGAATTCTCTGCGGCTCTAGCGGCTGCGGGAGTGCGGAGCGAACTATTTCATGACTGCATCCACATTCCTTTGTTGGAGGATCAAGGTTTGGTCGAGGTGAAATCTTGGGGCGGCAGAGAGCGCTCCGTGCGGCTCTTCAAGGGACGAGATTCCCGCGACCTAACGGTGGCGCCAGGGGAGTTCGGTTGCGAACCGACTGAGGCGGTAGAGCGCCTACTTCAAAGGCTGACGGAATGCGGGGTGCACGCGCAGCCGATAGGCGAAGAATAGAGGTCCCGCCATGTGTCCGGTTTTGGCCGGCAACTGGCCTCACACTGAAGCGAAGATCAGTTGGACACCACCCTCGGTCACCGCAGGCACAGCGATGGTCGCCAAGAAGTGCTCTACGCATGGCACCAATTCCCACCCGGCATCGGCGTCGAACGGCGCTGGCTCACCCGAAGAGTTGTAGATAACTTTGGCGGTGTTCTCGGCGACAAATAGAAGGCTCTTCAGGGCCGGGTCGATGGCACTGTCTCGCGCTTCGGCGACCAACGTCATCCTGCGGACCTCATTGAAGGCCGCATGCGCGAGCCGCCAATCGGATAGAACCTTTGCCAACTCCACGACGCGGTCGATAACAGGTAACGAGGGGCTGTATTGCATGCAGAACATCAAGAGGTCCGCCGCCCAGTTGACCCGCTCATGTGGCTGCATCGGCTCGTAGAGTGCTCGCCCACAGTCCAGAAAGCGCCCCTCTGCCCAGGCTTGCTTCGCTTTGACGATCGACAGAGTCTGCTTCATGCTTGCAACTATGGCATGTCCGCGGAGCCGACGTTCGCAAGAGGCCGCTTCTGGCCGCTTACTGCCATTCTGGTTGTGGACCGGGTCGTGTGTAACCCCAAACCCGCACAACGCCAGCTTCAAGCGAGTACGGAATGCTGTGACGCTGGAGGGCGTCGCACAGCCACGTCAAAGAGGCAGCTCGTAGCTCTATCCACTCCAAGTCTGCTACGGGATGGACGTGATAGTAAAACTCGCCGTCCCAAGTAGTGCAGAAGTCCGGCGGCGCGAACACGCTGCGAGCCCGGAACTGAGGGTGCTGCCCCGGAGGTGCGGCGAGCATCTCGGTCCGAAGCTCTGCCCACTTGATGTGATTGAGCACTGGATGCAATTCACCGCGTTCAACCAAGCCTGCCAGGCGCTTCATGTCCGCCTCGTTCGGTCGAGGCATCGTCTTGGGACCCCATCCAAATTTATGTTCGACGCTCACGCGGTCTCTCCAATTTCAACATTCGTCCCCAGACGAAGTCTGCCGCGCCTCTGGAGTTCCGCTTGTGGCTGAATGTAGCTTGTCGCGGTCTTTTGAGATTTTGGGTCCGAAGCAAACGTTGCTACAACCTTGCGGCAGCCCTCAGTTTCCGCAGCTCCATCAGCTTTTCACCTCTGTCGTATATGGTCGCGCCCAATGGCCGAGTTCCCGTACACATGCCCACCTCGTCGCGGTCATCCACGAAAAGCACAAACTCAACCCCCGCTCGCAAAAACGCGGTGCACATCCCACTCTCGGGAAGCTGGTCGCTTGCTGCGAATGTGCTTCCCGCCTTTCCCTTCAGAACCTCGTTCACGCGCGCCCGGGCCTTGACGTACCCACCACCGAACACAGCTTTGTTTTCGATGTATCGAGTTTCGAGCACAACGCCAACAAGAACTGCTTTGGCGTCCCGGAACTTCTGCACGTCGGACTTCTGCACGCAGGAACAGGCATGCGCTGCAGACCCAGCAAACAGGAGCGCAACCAAGAATAGGAAGCACAGATGTCTTGCGAATAAGGAGAGAGTATTCATCGAAGGTCTGGTTATGGCCGAGGGCAGCCTACCAGCACAAAGTCAAAACTGTGGCCTCCCCGATACATCGCCCTTCCCAAACGCGCAACTCTTGACCCTCAGCAATGAGAGGCCTCACGAGATTCAGGCTGAGAAACTTCACGGGGACGACGCGAGACTCTCCTGGCCAAAGCGGCTCCATCTCGGAAAGGTCAAATCTCGCGTCGAAAAGCTCACCATCGATGCTGAGCGGGCAACCCCACCAGGCGGTGGAAGTCGGCCCCGCCCGTCCGCCTGCGTGCGAGGGGAACAACCGTAGTTCGACGAGAGCATCAGGAGCCCAAAGCGCCACTATGTTCCTCTTAAGAAAATGTGGTCCTTCTTCGCCGCGGGTGGCCACAGCCAAGTAGGTGCGGGCGCGATGCGAGGTCAGACATCACGGCCGGCAGACGGCTTCCAGATGTTCGTCCGTGGCACGTATTTCTCATATCCCGTTCCATCATCAACGCCGACGATTCGATGGCCGAAACACTCGACCAGCGCAACAAGACTGCCGGTGCCGCCGTACGGATAGCCATGGGGGTTGAACTCCAATACATGCCGTGTCGCTCGTGGTTGGATTGCAATGAGGTCGTAGTCCCCGCTCCAGAATGCATCAAGCATGGAAGCGAAATCCCACTGCGGAGTCAGCATCTCAGGGGAATGCCGCTTTGGAAGCGGCGTGGAGAACCAATATTCGTTCCACTCAGCCACTTCTTCCGGAGTAAGGTTCGAAAAGTAGGAGCGTTCACCATCGCTCAGATAAGCCAGTAGGTGCGATTCATCGACGGGCTCATCGCTATCCTTCGCTGCCTTCACGAGGTCAAAGAATTCCGTCAGCCGCTGTAAGGACTTCTCGCCACTCGACTCGAACTCAACATGGCAGTAAACCCGAGCGCCGGGATCGGCCGTGGCTTCTACGACCTTTTCTGAGGGCGGGATGGTGTATGCCGGCGAGGCCTCTACGCGTTTTCTGAAGGGCCACATATAGACCAGTGCTGGAGGGTTGGTTGAACTTCCGCTATTGGCCGGATTCTGCCGTCGCACGGCAGGCCGAACAGGCCTGTAGTAAGCATCATTAACCTGCGATATCGGAGAAGCCATCGGCGTCAAATCGGCAGCACCACTTGACGTGAGACCAGGTGCCTGTTGAGTTGGCCTCAACGACTCCCCGAGCAAACAGCACTTCGTGCGTGCCGTCGTCATAGAGGTTTTCTTCTTGGACCTCAACGGGTAGACCTTCAACGAGTAGTACGGACGAGCCGTTGATGTCCTTCCGGAGATCGGTCTGGGACAGCATGATGAGATCGCGCTCAAGGAGTTCGTTGAAATCAACGGAGAAGCGAGGTGTCATATCGAATGTCTGGCTCTGGCCGGTTGCTACCGTTACCGCTACCGTTCGAGCCTCGTCGCAAGCTGGCTGATTCCGGCAGCCCATCGGTTTGATTTGCTTGCGGACCATAGTTGAGCGAGTTCGGAAGAATTGGCGTCCGAAACCCGGGTGATGGCTCGGCGTGCACGAGGCGCCAAGGCGCGCACTTCGGGCGTTCGCGTCTTTGCGAGACATGGCGCGACGTCTACGCTTGTCGTGGCAGGCCCTTTTCCGTCCGCACTGGCGATAACTTCGGCGGCGGCAACGGCAACAGAACCCGCATCGGCCTCAAGATAGCCAGGACGCAATGCTGCGTTGATCGCTGCGGCTATCGTGCCCGCCCCCGCCGACCTCGAGCATTCAATCAGCCAGTCTTGTGCATCGTCGTTGTCAAAGGGGCCTTCACCCCATGCTCCTGCACTGGCCGAGAAACTCATGACCAGCGCGAGCGTAGCCACGCCCACGTACTTCAGGTTTTTCACTCGACTCCTCCGTGTGTCTCATTCGGCCGAGCAGCTCGTGCCCCGTGGCTGCGCGTGTCAGGATTCTGACCTAAGCGCGAGTGACCGGTGTTGGGCCGAGCTCTGCCGTACAGACGCTGATTGCAGCGAGCTTATGGGCAAGAGCACGTTAGAGGGTTGAAGGTGTCCAGAACTTCCACCATGGGCGTGGTTCCGCGCAGATTTCTGCACAGCTCTCGGCCGCATATGTTCTAGCCGAAAACATCGGGGCGACTGCCGCGTCTGGCTCGGTGGCAAGTATGAATGGCTCTTCGCCATAGCCTCGGTACGCAGCAAAAAGCTCATCGGACTTCATTCCTGGCCGATAGGTTGAAAGGAGAAATTCATCAACTATGGCCTCTGCTGCAGATACGGCCGCCTGGTGAGATTCGAAAACGCCCGCCGGGTGTCGCTTCGATTCGTCCATGAAGGCGTAGTTGTCGTCGACGAAGACCTTGTAGGGCATACACAGTTAAGCGGTTTGGCATCGCGCTATTGTTACAACCGAGATGCTAGCCGAATGTCCGGGGTCGGCCGTCACGAGCCAGTAAAGAAGGGCCTGAACTATGCCTTCTTGGCTCGCACAAACGGAGCGATCCGGGTGGTGATCGAAGGCCAGTAGATAAAGGGCTTCACCCCACTTGAAGTCGCCTCCTGCTTGATGCTAGTGGTTGACCCGCAGCCGTGGAGGTGCAGCTCAGTTGCACCAGTGTCAATCGCTTGAAGAAGTGCGACGCGGCATGCTGCAATCTTCGTGGAATGCACACAAACACGATACGACGACGGATCTGCAATGGCAGCATTTTCCTCGCTACGTGGAACAAACCAGTAGCCATCAGCATCCTCAAAAACGGTGAACTCTGCTTTCATCTGTTCTCCTATCGTCGTTGATGCACCGAGTCACGGACCAAACCACTTGGAACAGCTCGGCGGATATCGCTGCAACTGTGCCGTATTCCCTCACTGTTGATTCCGTTTCTTCCCATTTACCTTCAGGAAGAATCCCGTACTGATCCGCGACACGTTCGGTGTCGTACCGGAGCGCCGTTCCATCTGACTTTATTTCGACGTAACGTACCCTAGAGCCGTCGGCTCCGATCTCCGAATAACAGACGTACTCGTCGACTCCGACCGTGTTTCCGCTTGAGCAATAAAGGCGATGCAACATTCGTAGGTCGAAGGTGCGAGGGGGCGCAGAACCGTCGGATCACCGCGCTCCTGCTCTTTCGAACGGACTGTGCCGAAGCCGCGAACGTCCGCTTTTTGGCACATTGTGCCGGCACAGCGAACGGCCGGTTATGGCCGACTGTAGCCCTTCGTCGCACCCCTAGGGAAGGTCTGAACAAGTGCATGTTTCTTGCATGATCGAAGCAGGTCATTGACGGAGCGCGCAACGATGAGCCAGATCAGTTTCTCGGACGCGGAGTACGCCGGCAAGCGCAAGAAGACGCGGCGCGAGGTGTTCCTCGAGGAGAT
>NZ_JBFTRJ010000038.1:0-6381 GCF_056399465.1 Variovorax sp. 01N425
CGTGAACCGCACCAGCCCGCCTCGTCACCGTGCGTGCGACGTCACCGGACAGGGAGAACATTGCACCGGGTTGAACAAGGAGCAAGCTCGCATCTTCAGGGCCGCTTCGCCCCTGGCCGTCACCCGCATCACCGTGGCTTGACCGGAATAAGTTGTTCGCCCCTGGGATGGTATGAATGGCGGAAGATCCGCCTCTATCAGCCTTTCAGCGCGCAGCAAGTCGCACTTCTGGATGTCCTCATGCGCATCGATGGTCATGGGCATATTTGCGGAGTAAAGCCGCTCGAGCAACTGCATGGGCATTGTGAATCCTCGCATCGATACGGGTTGACATCGCCGGCTGATGAATTCGAGTAGACCCAGCGCTAAATGCGTCCCGTCAGCAACAAGACGATCAATACGAGCACGACGATGCCGAGAATTCCGCTCGGACCGTAGCCCCAGCCGCGGCTGTGCGGCCATGACGGAAACGCCCCGACCAGAACGAGGATCAGGATGATCAAAAGAATGGTGCCAATGCTCATGATTCACTCCTAGGTGCTTGCTTGATATCAAGATCAAGATACCGAGGCGGCGCACTCCAGTCTGTTCGCTATCGAACAAACCGGAATGCGCCTGCCTAGCGCCAGCAGATGGATCTTCCTTGCCTCCGGGGCAGCAACGGCCATCACGGCGTCGGGAGCGCTGCGTTCTTCCGCGCGCAGGATTTTTCGATCGCGATCGCCGATGCGCCCTCGCGGGTGATCGCTTCCACATGCACAACTTGCAGCGCGAGTCTTTTCGCCTTGCCTTGAACCTCGAGAGTCACTTCGATCATGCCGCTCGCAGCCAGCCGTTTTGCCGCGGCCACATCCGCCGACAACGTGAGCCGCCGAGGTGGCGTCATTCGTCCGATTCGCATCAGTAATTGGGTATCCATGGCGAGTCCTTTCGGATAAGAGAAACGATCGAGTGCCAGTCAGGGAAGGGGGTGACGCGGCAGGCATATGGTGAAGACGCAACCGACACCCGGCACGTCCCGCACGGTCAATGTGCCGAAGTCTGCTTCGACGCTTTGGCGGGCGATGGAAAGACCCAGCCCCAATCCGGACCTGTCATGACTGTGTTGATTGAAGGGGGCGAACATCTTGGCGGCGATTCCCGATGGCAGCCCGCCGCAATGGTCTTCGACTTCGATCAGGACGTGCTCGCCAAGTTCATAGGCTTTCAAGGCGACGTCGGTGTGCGGGTGCGTGAACTTGAACGCGTTTTGCAGGAGGTTTGCCAGCGCGGCGAGCAGCAGTTCGCGATCTCCCCGGATGGCCAGCAGGGAATCGACAGGCGGCACCTCGAAGACGCAACCGGCGGCGCCTGCAACGAGCTGGGCCGCGGTTTCAGCGTCCTTGATGAACAAGGCGACGGAAAATGTCTGCCGCTGGTCCGGCGCGCCGCTGCGCACCTCGGCGAGCGCCCGGCTGATCAGGGCACCCATTGCTGACAGGCTGCGTTTCAGCACGGCCCCGGTGGCGCCTCTCACTGTCATGTTGCCGAGTTCAAGCGCGTGAATCGCCAAGGTTGCTGTTCCTAGGGAATTGCGCAGCTCGTGAACCAAAAATCCGAAATGCTCTGTCGCGTCGAGGCTCTGCTGGCGGGCGATTTGCGTATCCCGTTGAAAGCTGAACTCGCTGACGGCGTCCGCGATGGCGTTGTCCAGGCAGCGGTTCAATGTCCGGAATTCCGCGACAGCGAACGGGGCATCGCGTTCAAAGGCCAGGTCCGTGATCGCCTGGCAAAGGTCGCCATAGTCGTGAACGACCTGGTCAACCGTGTAGCCCAGCTTCAGCAGCTCCTTGCCATGGGCTGTGGCGGACACCCCCATTTCCGACAAGGCCAGCGAGTCCCCGCCCGATGGCCCCGAGATCCTGATGCTGTCGGCGGGTTTGTTGTCCTCTTCGGCCGCAAGGGTTCTTATCAGCTGCTCGAGAAACAACGGGATGCCATTCGCCAGCTGATGTTCCGTGGCGGCCCGCCGGGGCCTCAGTGCGACCTTCGACTTGCACCGTGAAACCAGCTCCTCCCGGTTGTTGATGAGAAAGTTGCGCATGTTCCGGGACCTCGATGGCTTTCGCCCGCTTCATTCAATGAATGTCGCCTGCTTCTATTAGAGACTTAGAAGGCGTACCGTCATCTTTAGCGGCGCCGGGGAGAATCGTCGGTGCGGTGTCGCACATACCGTGGCGTGCCGATGTGCAATCGGCACTTGCATTCCCTCGACTGTGTGCGGAAGCGCACAGACGCCGAGGTATCGGCGGCAAAATGATGAGCACTTTGGAATCTCCTTCCGCCATGGCATCGTCTTCTCCCTCGTCTTCTTCGCGCGCAGCCGTGGCGCGCAACAGCCTCCTGGAGGTGATGCCGCCGGAGGTGCTGATGGGCCTGATGCCGCTCCTTGAACTGGTGCCGCTCAAGCTGGGCGAGGTGCTGTACGAATCGGGCGTGGTCCAGCAGTACGTGTACTTCCCGACCGATTGCATCGTCTCGCTGCTGTACGTGCTGGAAAACGGGCAATCGGCCGAGATCGCCGTCGTGGGATTCGAGGGGATGGTCGGCGTGGCGCTGCTGATGGGCGGGGGCAGCACGCCCAACCGCGCCGTGGTGCAAAGCGCAGGCCAGGCGTTCCGTCTGAGCGCCAGCCACATCAAGCAGCTGACGGACAACGGCGGACCCCTGCTGCATCTGCTGCTGCGCTACACCCAGTCGCTCATCACCCAGATGTCGCAGACGGCCGTCTGCAACCGACACCACTCACTGGAACAGCAGCTGTGCCGCTGGCTGTTGCTGAGCCTCGACAGGTTGCCCGGCAACGAGCTGGTGATGACCCAGGAACTGATCGCCAACATGCTCGGCGTGCGGCGCGAAGGAGTGACGGAGGCGGCCGGCAAGCTGCAGCGCCTGAACCTGATCAAGTACTCGCGGGGTCACATCACGGTGTTGGACCGCCCGGGGCTGGAGAAGCAGGTGTGCGAGTGCTACGAGGTCGTGAAGCGTGAAACGGATCGCCTGCTCCCTCGTCAGCTCGCAACCTGAGCCAGCGGCGGTCGCGCCGCATTGGTGCGCCTGCGCACAGACGCGAGAGGGGCCCTCGGCAACAATGCGCTCGGTTGCGCATTCCCGCGCTGACTCTTGATTCTTCCCAACAGGCGGTTCCGTGACATCAGCCCCGCCCCGCACCGTCCTCAACCGCCTGCTCGAGGCGCTGCCGCCCGCGGACCGGGTGCATCTGCTCGAGCGCTGCGACAGCGTGCAGTTGGTCACGGCGCAGATCCTCTACGAGCCGGGCGATGTCATTCATCACATCCATTTCCCCACGAGCGCGTTCGTCTCGCTGGTGTCGACCGCGGACGGCCACGATGGCCTCCAGACGGGGATGGTGGGCAACGAGGGGGCCCTGGGCTACGAGCTGTCGCTGGACGTGCAGCGCGCGCCGCTGCGGGCACTGGTGCAGGGGGGCGGCATGGCCTGGCGTCTGACGGCACAATCGTTCGCCCAGGAGCTGGAGCAGAACTCGAAGCTCAAGCGCATCCTCAATCGCTACGTCTGCGTGCTCTTGATGGAATTCGGCCGCTCGGGCCTGTGCAACCGCTTCCACTTGATCGAGGAGCGGCTGGCGCGCTGGCTGCTGACTACACAGGACTGCGCGCATTCGACGCACCTCGCGCTGACCCATGAAGTGCTGGGCCGCATGCTGGGCGTGCGCCGGGTCGGCATCACCAATGCGGCAACGGCGCTGCACAGGCGCCGGTTGATTGACTATCGACGGGGCGTCATCACGATCACGGACCGCGAAGGGCTGGAGAACGCGGCGTGCGATTGTTACCGGGCCAATCGGCGCAGTTATGCGCACCTGATCGCATAGCTGCCGGTCGGCCGCGATGCGCCGCCGTCTTGCATGTGCGCTGCTCCAAGCAACAGGCGGCATGAAGCCGATCGATCCGGAAGTGCGCCTGGCCGGGCCGGCCTTGACCGTCGATTGCATGCGGTCAATGAACGCCATCCTCGAGCCGCAGGCTGTGACTTGGCAGCCTACGTTCCCACCTAGATGTGAACGCGGGAACATAGATGGCAGACGATTTGGAAGACCTCAAGCGCCGGCCGGTGGTGGGGGACAAGAGCGACGGACGCAGCATGAACGACGAAGCCGCGAAGTCGCAGCCGGTGGCACTGTGCCTGCAGCCAGGCGCCTCGGAGTCGCGCCTGGCGCGCGAGTGGGGCGTCAATGCCAATCAGGTGGGACGCGGGCTTCGCGAGCACGGCCATGGTGGTCGCGCGCGCAAGGCCGTGGCCAGCGTGGTGGCGGCGTTCGTGGCGGTCTCGGTGCCGCCTGCTTCGCTGATCGCGGTCCGAAGCGGCGACGACAGCCTGAGGGCGCCGGATGAGGGGCAAACC
Organism: Variovorax sp. 01N425; assembly: GCF_056399465.1. Lineage (NCBI taxonomy): Bacteria > Pseudomonadati > Pseudomonadota > Betaproteobacteria > Burkholderiales > Comamonadaceae > Variovorax > Variovorax sp. 01N425. The sequence continues at coordinate 4,426 of NZ_JBFTRJ010000038.1, forward strand.
TCGTCGATTCGAAGCATTGGGGAGGCGAGATTCATCATCATGCACACCATGACTTTCATCACACGCCAAATCGGTGACCTGTTCAGACCTTCCCCTAGAAAGTCGGGGCAATGACGTCCAACTGGCATAGCCGGATTGTCATGGTTTGCCGAAACGGCAGTAATTGATCTACGGAAGCCGGGGCGATTCAGTCTATGTTCGCTGGCGCACCGTCTCATGCCAGGAATGCGCCTAGCCTGAGGGGCCTTCAAAGGATTCTCCATGAGCCGTTCACTACTGACTTTTGCGCTGCTCGGCGCGTTGAGCTTGGCCGCGTGCGATAGACCCACCGCCGTGGTCGCCGTTCCAGCGGCACCCGTGGCTGTGCCCGGACCCGCAGGGCCCCCAGGTATAGCAGGTGCTCAAGGCGTCGATGGAAAAAAAGGGGACACTGGCAAGCCCAGTGAGAGTACTACTGTGATCATCACGCCAGCTCCGGAGGCCCAGCCAGCGAAGTAAAGCGACAGACTTTGCGGATCCCTGAAAAATGCTGAACGGCGAAAGCAGCACACCACCAGTGATGTGCTTTCGCCCCGGTCAAGCCGATAGCACGAAGCGCCATTCACGGCTCGTCGAGGGCGTGATGAATGCTGCCGCGGTCTCGCTGCGATTGCGCGGTCCCGACTTCGAAGCTGCGGCGACCTACCTTGCGCGAACGTCAGCCCTCGGATTAGCAATGATGTCGAAAGTCATCTCAGCGAAAAAGTTGAAGCCGACGGGTAGCCGTAAAGCCAGCACGTATCAATACACCGAGGTTCCGAACTCTTTGTGGCCTGGATGCCTCAGGCTTGCATGCGTTGTGACTTCAATCATTGGCGTCTCGTTGCTGGCCGGCCGGGCCGCGATCACCCATACAACCGCGTCGCGCAGGATCATCGGCGTACTGCGCCCGTGGAGGTAGGTACAAAGCAGAGACTCAGCCGTGAATTGGGAGGGTGCATGGTGCCCTCCATATGGAAGGAGTTGGAACCGTGACACTACCGCTGGGAGGAAGTTTGGACCGTGAGGTAGCGCACAGACCGAACGCCAGAGCCACGCCATGATCTCGTTGACGGCCATCCAGCGCTGGTAGAGGTAGCTTAGGCGCCCGCCCATCCAAGGTGGAGCCTCGATGCTGGCGGGCTGTCACTGTCCAAATCCTGAGCCTCCGACGTTTCAGTGCCCGCCTCAAGCGGGCATTTTTACACCTGTTCCGCGCACAGCCGGTCGACGTAAGCCATTGCCTGGGTCTTTTCTGGACTTGCTCTTGAGGTGGCCAGCAACAATTATCTTGAGCGGCGGCGCTCAAAGTCGTTGACGCCGGGCATTGGGGGAAAGTAGCGCTTTTTATGTACGGAACCGAACAGACCAGTTTCCTCGACTTTCCTAACGTGACTTGCACTCATGGGAGGAAAATCGATGTCAAAGCAAATCATCCACAGCGCGACCATCACTCTGAAGCTGCCGCTCAATACGAGTGCTGAAGAACAGGCGGCAGCGTTGCAGGCCGCCGGCATTCCCATCGACGCAATCGGGAATGCAGCGTCGGGCTTTCTATTCGTTCGGCGCACGAGGGATTGGAAAAATCCGACCAAGATCTTTCGCTGGTTTGCCACAGACATAGGGCTAGTCGCCCTATAACCGAGGCGTTCGGCCGTTCTTTTCCCTCTTCCGGCACCGGAGGTGGTCCGCGCTCGGTCTTGGCTGTAGCGCGCCAAGTATGTTCGCCATCGCACGGACGGTTCACCCCGACCGGCCAACGATGGGGCTGGGTCTTTCCATCGCCCGAATTCCGGTCAAGCCACGGTGATGCGGGTGACGGCCAGGGGCGAAGCGGCCCTGAAGATGCGAGCTTGCTCCTTGTTCAACCCGGTGCAATGTTCTCCCTGTCCGGTGACGTCGCACGCACGGTGACGAGGCGGGCTGGTGCGGTTCACG
>NZ_JBFTRJ010000039.1:2500-5653 GCF_056399465.1 Variovorax sp. 01N425
GGGTCAAGTGAATAAGAGCACGTGGTGGATGCCTTGGCGATGATAGGCGACGAAGGACGTGATAGCCTGCGATAAGCTTCGGGGAGCTGGCAAATTAGCTTTGATCCGGAGATTTCCGAATGGGGAAACCCACCGAAAGGTATCGCATGATGAATACATAGTCATGCGAGGCGAACCGGGTGAACTGAAACATCTCAGTAGCTCGAGGAAAAGACATCAACCGAGATTCCGAAAGTAGTGGCGAGCGAAATCGGAGAAGCCTGTTAGTGATAGCACAAGACATAACGGAACAGTTTGGAAAGACTGGCCATAGCGGGTGATAGCCCCGTACGTGAAATGACCTGTGTGGTACTGAGCTAACGACAAGTAGGGCGGGACACGAGAAATCCTGTCTGAATATGGGGGGACCATCCTCCAAGGCTAAATACTCATCATCGACCGATAGTGAACTAGTACCGTGAGGGAAAGGCGAAAAGAACCCCGGGAGGGGAGTGAAATAGATCCTGAAACCGCGTGCTTACAAAAAGTAGGAGCCTCGTAAGGGGTGACTGCGTACCTTTTGTATAATGGGTCAGCGACTTACATTCAGTGGCAAGGTTAACCGAATAGGGAAGCCGTAGAGAAATCGAGTCCGAATAGGGCGATCAGTCGCTGGGTGTAGACCCGAAACCAAGTGATCTATCCATGGCCAGGATGAAGGTGCCGTAACAGGTACTGGAGGTCCGAACCGACTAGTGTTGCAAAACTAGCGGATGAGCTGTGGATAGGGGTGAAAGGCTAAACAAACTTGGAAATAGCTGGTTCTCTCCGAAAACTATTTAGGTAGTGCCTCAAGTATTACCATCGGGGGTAGAGCACTGTTTTGGCTAGGGGGTCATGGCGACTTACCAAACCAAGGCAAACTCCGAATACCGATGAGTACAGCTTGGGAGACAGAGCACCGGGTGCTAACGTCCGGACTCAAGAGGGAAACAACCCAGACCGCCAGCTAAGGTCCCTAAAATTGGCTAAGTGGGAAACGAAGTGGGAAGGCTAAAACAGTCAGGATGTTGGCTTAGAAGCAGCCATCATTTAAAGAAAGCGTAATAGCTCACTGATCGAGTCGTCCTGCGCGGAAGATGTAACGGGGCTAAGCCAGTTACCGAAGCTGCGGATTTGCAATTTATTGCAAGTGGTAGGAGAGCGTTCTGTAAGCCTGTGAAGGTGCGTTGTAAAGCGTGCTGGAGGTATCAGAAGTGCGAATGCTGACATGAGTAGCGTTAAAGGGGGTGAAAAGCCCCCTCGCCGTAAGCGCAAGGTTTTCTACGCAACGTTCATCGGCGTAGAGTGAGTCGGCCCCTAAGGCGAGGCAGAGATGCGTAGCTGATGGGAAACAGGTCAATATTCCTGTACCGTTATATAGTGCGATGTGGGGACGGATCTTAATAGGTCATCCGGGTGTTGGATATCCCGGTTTAGTTGGATGTAGGCGTGCATTAGGCAAATCCGGTGCACATATACCGAGGCCAACGATCGAGCGGACTTGTCCGTGAAGTGACTGAACGAGGTTCCAGGAAAAGCCACTAAGCTTCAGCTATATACGACCGTACCGCAAACCGACACTGGTGCGCGAGATGAGTATTCTAAGGCGCTTGAGAGAACTCAGGAGAAGGAACTCGGCAAATTGACACCGTAACTTCGGAAGAAGGTGTGCCCTATTAGTGTGTAGTGAACAACGAAGCATGAATGGGTTGCAAAAAATCGGTGGCTGCGACTGTTTATTAAAAACACAGCACTCTGCAAACACGAAAGTGGACGTATAGGGTGTGACGCCTGCCCGGTGCTGGAAGATTAAATGATGGGGTGCAAGCTCTTGATTGAAGTCCCAGTAAACGGCGGCCGTAACTATAACGGTCCTAAGGTAGCGAAATTCCTTGTCGGGTAAGTTCCGACCTGCACGAATGGCGTAACGATGGCCACACTGTCTCCTCCTGAGACTCAGCGAAGTTGAAATGTTTGTGATGATGCAATCTCCCCGCGGAAAGACGGAAAGACCCCATGAACCTTTACTGTAGCTTTGTATTGGACTTTGAACAGATCTGTGTAGGATAGGTGGGAGGCTTTGAAGCAGGGTCGCTAGATCTTGTGGAGCCAACGTTGAAATACCACCCTGGTGTGTTTGAGGTTCTAACCTAGGTCCATTATCTGGATCGGGGACAGTGCATGGTAGGCAGTTTGACTGGGGCGGTCTCCTCCCAAAGCGTAACGGAGGAGTTCGAAGGTACGCTAGTTACGGTCGGACATCGTGACGATAGTGCAATGGCATAAGCGTGCTTAACTGCGAGACTGACAAGTCGAGCAGATGCGAAAGCAGGACATAGTGATCCGGTGGTTCTGTATGGAAGGGCCATCGCTCAACGGATAAAAGGTACTCTGGGGATAACAGGCTGATACCGCCCAAGAGTTCATATCGACGGCGGTGTTTGGCACCTCGATGTCGGCTCATCTCATCCTGGGGCTGTAGCCGGTCCCAAGGGTATGGCTGTTCGCCATTTAAAGAGGTACGTGAGCTGGGTTTAAAACGTCGTGAGACAGTTTGGTCCCTATCTTCCGTGGGCGCTGCAGATTTGAGGAAGCCTGCTCCTAGTACGAGAGGACCGGAGTGGACACACCTCTGGTGTATCGGTTGTCACGCCAGTGGCATTGCCGAGTAGCTAAGTGTGGAAGAGATAACCGCTGAAAGCATCTAAGCGGGAAACTCGTTTCAAGATGAGATCTGCCGGGGCCTTGAGCCCCCTAAAGAGTCGTTCAAGACCAGGACGTTGATAGGTCAGGTGTGGAAGCGCAGTAATGCGTTAAGCTAACTGATACTAATTGCTCGTGCGGCTTGACCCTATAACTTTGATCAATCAGATCAAGGTGTTATGCCAAGTTGACGCATTCAAAATAATTCGCCAAAAGCTGATTCCAAACTCTATGAATTCGTTGTGTTGATCATGTGATCAGCACGACAACAAGTTATGCCTGATGACCATAGCGACGTGGTACCACTCCTTCCCATCCCGAACAGGACAGTGAAACGCGTCAGCGCCGATGATAGTGCGGGTTCCCGTGTGAAAGTAGGTCATCGTCAGGCTCTTACAGCCAGGAAAAGCCCAACACGGTGTGTTGGGC
>NZ_JBFTRJ010000040.1:0-5387 GCF_056399465.1 Variovorax sp. 01N425
CCTTTGAAGCCGAGTGCCTGAAGATCAAGTTCCTCGACGAAGGCGTCGACGACTCGCACCGGGTTGTCTTCGCCGATATAGTCATCAAGACATTCCGGCAACAGCGCGACCTGCTGTCGGTCTTCGCCTTCGATGAATCGCTTCATGGGCACCTYGCTTGGAACGGTGCATCGATTTTATTTTTGATGGGCGGGACTGGAAGTCTTTTCACACAACCTCGGCCAAGAGCAGACGTACAGACCTCAGCTTCAGTAAAGTACCCGCATGCCAGAGAAGTACAAAGACAGGATAGAGGTCTACTGCAAGCAGGCCGGCATCGAGATTCCCATCGGTTTCTATCGCCACTCTGCAAGCCGCTATGCCGTCGTCGATTTGGAGCTCACCCCGCTAAAGCTCGTAGCCAAGACATGGTTCAAGCAGGAAGACGCCGTGTACTACCTCGTGAACCTCTCCGCAGGACGGAAGACGCGTGTGCTGGACTTCAAAGAGCGGTGCGAGCTTGTCTTCAATGGCAAGAGCACGCTTGAGAGAGGCAATGCCTTCTAGGGCAGTTCGCGGCCAAGAGCGGCCCTCCGAATAGGAGGCAGAATTTCGCAGGATCAGATGACCTGACCGATGAACAGCGACGCCGAGGAAGAGCACCTAGTTTCGGGCCAAAATGGTCAACAAGAGGAGAAAACTCAATGAAAATCGCGACGCTTATTCTCGCATTCGCCTTCGTTTCCCCCGCTGCGCTAGCGGCTGACCAGGAATGGGACTACCAGCTGAGCGGCGTCAGCCCGGCTAGCGGAACGCAGCGCCCGACAAGCGGGAAGAACATCGCCGAGCTTAATCAAAGCAAGGACGGGAGTTACGAGTTCCGTATCCGTGGGAATACCGCGCCGAGTTGCTACAAGAGCTTCAGGACCACTCAGGTGGATAAGCCCCGATGGCCACCCCAAACTGCTCCACTTATGGCCGGTCAAACTGCTCCAGGCAGGACGGTCGGATTATGACGATTCGGGCGTGATGGCGATGCGCGCGGCGGCCTCCTTCAGGCGGTAGCTTTTGCCCTCGAACTCCAGCATTGCGCAGCGGTGCATGAGCCGGTCCAGGATGGTGGTGGCCATGGTGGCGTCGGCGAGGTACTTTCCCCAGTCCTGCACCACCCGGTTGGAGGTGATGACGATGGCGCGACGCAGCTTGTAGCGCTGGTGCACGATGGCCTGCAAGAGTTCGGCGCTCACGTCGGCAATGCGCCGGGCCAGGAACAGGTCATCAAGGACCAACAGGTCCGGCTCGATCCAGCCCTTGAGCTGTTCGGCCTGCTGCGCCGTGCTGGCCAGCCCATATCGGGCGAACTCGGTGTCGGCCTCCACGTAGCGCACGTCATAGCCGGCCAACGTGGCCTGGTAGGCCACCGCCTTGGCCACATGGCTCTTGCCGGTGCCGGGCTTGCCGACGATCAATGCGTTGGCCCCCTCGCCGATGAACTTCAGGGTGTGCAGCTCGAAGCAGGCGTTGCGCGGCAGCTTGGGATTGAAGCGCCAGTCGAAGTCCGCCAGCGTCAGGCGTTCGGCCAGGCCTGAGCGCTTGAAGCGGCGCTCCATCAATCGCGAGCGGCGCCGGTCGAGTTCGTCTTGCAGCATGGCGGCCAACGTCTCCAGGAAGGGCTGCTGGGCGGCCTGGGCCTGCATCACGCGGGTGGACAGCGTGTCGGCGATGCCGGACAGGCGCAGCTCGCGCAGGGCGCGTTCGATCTCGGTCATGTTCATGGCTGGGCGATCTCAGTGGTGGGGGTGGGAGAGGTTGTGCCGCCCGAGGTGGCGGTGGCGGCGTGGGCGAACAGATCGCCGTATTCGTCGGCGCTGCGGATGAGCGCGTGCTGCTGGGTGAGCGTTGACGCCGACTGTGTCGGCGTGCCGGCCTGCAGGGCGGCCAGGGCGTCGGCCACCAGCCGCTCGGTGAGCGCCTTGACGTGGCGGTAGCTGTGCACGCCTTGCTCCATGGCGCCCGCACAGGCCGCGTCGATAAAGTGGTTCGGGTAGCGCTTGGCCAGGTTGACGATGCCCCACAGCTTGCGCTGGCCCACGCGCCCCTCGATGGCGAACAGCATCTGGCACAGCCGCGAGGCCTGCGCCCCGATGGCTCGGGCCTGGGCCAGGATGTAGCGCGTCTCGCGCGAGGGGTTGAACACCCGCTCGGCCATGGGCAGCACCACGCTGCCGGGGCGATCGACCCGCTCGTGGGTGCGCAGCAAGGCTTGCGTGCGCAGCTCACGGATCTCGATGCGCCGCTCGAACAGCCGCACCAGCACCTTGGAGCCAATCGGGGCCGGACGAGCGGCGTAGCTGCTGTGGTCGATGCGCACGCAGCTGTCGTCGCAGACCGTGCGCTGCACCTCGGTGAAGTACTGCATGCGCGTGGCCGGCAGCGGCTGCAGGTGGGCGCGCTCCTCCTCGAACATGGCCTGCACCTGACGCCGCTCGGCGCCGTGGATGCGCGAGGCGGCCCACCTGGACTCCCAGTGTTCCAGGAAGGCGTTCTGCTCTTCGATGGTCTCAAAGCGCCGGCCCTTGAGCGCGGTGGCCTGGGTGTGTTGGATCGCGTTCTCCACCGTCCCCTTGCGATTCGGATCCCGGACCCGGGCCGGGTCGGCCACCACCTCGTAATGAGCGAGTGTGGCCGCGTAGACCGGATTGAGCGCGGGCTCGTACAGGTCGGGCTTCAAGACGCCTTCCTTGAGGTTGTCGAGGACGACGTAGTGGGTGGACCCGCCGAAGTAGGCCCAGGCCTGCTCGTGCAACTCAGCCCAGACTTGCTGGCTGGATTTCCAGACCACGCGGCGGAAGCTACGCCGCGAGTAGCGCAGCGTGGCCACGAACAGGCGGGGTTTGCGCCAGCGCTCGGTGCCCGGCATCCGCGTGGGGGCGCCTTCACCGTAGTCGACCTGCATCTCCTCGCCGGGCGCAAAGCTCAGACGATCAAACTGCTCGGGCTCCTTGTGGCGAAGCTGGGCGCAGAACCGTTTGACCGAGTTGTAGGCGCCGTCAAAGCCGTGCAGGTCGACCAGGTCCTGGTAGATGGCGGTGGCGTTGCGGCCCAGGCGCAACTGGGCGTCGATGAAGGCGCGGTGGGGTTCGCACTTGGAGGTGGCCAGCGGCGGCGCTACCGGCCCGGAAGTCGGTGGCCAGGGTGGAGCAGTTTGACTGGGAGGGTCGGTGGCCACCCCGGGGCAGTTTGCCGGATCGGCGGCGAAGCGCTGCTGGTAGGTCCGGATGGTGTGGCGCGAAATGCCGGTGATGCGTTCGATCTCGCGCTGGGTGGCGCCGCCCTTGAGCAGCGTCCAGATGGTGGTTTGCAGATGTGGCTTCAAGACGTTCACTCCGTTGTTCCCTCGCTCAGAGGGGGTGGAAATTAACGTCCTGCCTGTCGGGCTTCGCGGTGCCCGACGCACCGTGTTCAATGCGTCAGATCACCGTGGCCAGGGTGGAGCAGTTTGGGTGGCCATAAGTGGGGCACTTTGGGTGGCCGCCGGGGTAAGGCCGATGGCACCCTCGTCATCACCCCCGAGCCGCTGTTCGGCAACTGCGAGCGCATTCGCCTTGTTGTTAAGCTGGACGGCAGTGGTGGCGTCCAACAGCAGCTCATAGGCAAGAAGCCGAACCAATCGTGGCAGGACGAAGAAGTGCAAGGCTATGGACTTACCGCCAGATGACACCCAACGGGAGAATTGGGGCACCTGCTTGACGAATGCGCTTTCGGAAATTCGTTCGTGAAGTTGGTAGCCCGCAAGACGGCAGAATCCGGCCAGGAGCGGTCCCTCACCGTCATCAGTCAATAGAGGAGTTCTATGTCTGCTTCGCAGCAATCCGGGATAGCTTGCCCACGGTGCCATAGTGACGCACAGGTCGGGGCAAAGATTCTTCTCATTGGGAAGGCAAGCCCGAGCGTTCTGTTTTCCGGTGAGGAGCGAGCGGGCTACCGGCGGCGTGACCAAGTAGCCACCGACGAGTGCAAACAGGAAGAACTGCAGAAGACCCCGCTAGAGCAGTTTGCGCACGGGTTTTACTGCCGCGCTTGTGGCGTTGGCTTCGTCGACGACGGCTTGCTGAAGTGAAGTCATGGTCCATATCCATCGGCACAATGCGGGCCAATTCCGGACCTTCGCCAGCATGCGCACTTGTAAGCGGACGACGTGCTCCGTTCCCTGACATCCGCGCTCAACATGAACGATTGCCGAACCGCCGGAAACTCGATGCACCGTCTGATGGCCGCGGCGGCCATACCGGGCGTGGCCTTGGCCACGGTCGAAGATGGGAAGGTGAAGGTCACGCCAATGGGCGTGGCAGAACTTGACGTCGAACGGCCAGTTGTCGAAACGACGGTTTTCGATGTCGCCTCGTTGAGCAAGCCTGTCGCCGCATACGTTGCGCTTCAACTCGTGGACTACGGTACTCTTGACCTCGACGAACCTTTGTCCAGAATGGTCCAGAAAGGCGTTCCTCCACAACTCGCCTCGTCATCCATCACAGCCCGCCATGTCTTGACGCACACCTCAGGCCTGCCGAACCTTCGGGGCGACGAGCCGCTGCGGACCCACTTTCCGCCAGGGAGTTGGTTCAGCTATTCCAGCGTCGGCTTTACCTTCCTTCAAATGGCACTCGAGGCCGTCTCCACCGAGCCGTTGGAGGCGCTTGCACAACGCCTGGTGTTCGATCCGCTGGGGATGCAATCGTCCAGCTTCCGATGGCATGACCGCTTTAACGAGGACTTTGCGATGCCTCATGAGGGTGACAAGCGGCTTGAAAAGCATCGCCCAGCTGCCGCTCATGCCTCCTATTCCCTTCAGACGACAGCTGGCGACTACGCAAAGTTCATGGTCGCTGTTCTCAATGGCTCGTCGTTGAGAGAGATGACACGCCAAAGATGGTTGACGCCTGCTGTGATGGTGCCGCGAGGGGACGCTATCCATCTAATGGACAGTCCCCCCGAGACTGAACGAGACATCGGTTGGGGCCTCGGGTGGGGAATTGAAGCAACTGACGGCATATTTTTCCAGTGGGGAAAGATGGACGGCATCAGGGCCTTCGCAATGGGTAATCCAATAACTCAGTCAGCCGTCGTTCTGCTGACCAACAGCAACCGCGGCCTTCGCTTGATGGATGCGGCGGCAGAAGCTACCCTGCCGGGCGAACATCCGGCCTTCAGGTGGCTGCGAGCGTGTGTCACAGAGTGAACCCGCTCAACTGCCGCCTACGGCCGAGGCTGTGTGAAAAGACTTCCAGTCCTGCCCATCAAAAAATAAAATCGGTGCACCCGTTCCAAGCAAGGTGCCCCATGAAGCGATTCATCGAAGGCGAAGACCGACAGCAGGTCGCGCTGTTGCCGGAATGTCTTGATGACTA
>NZ_JBFTRJ010000041.1:0-4900 GCF_056399465.1 Variovorax sp. 01N425
TGATTTCCGGAAGCGCGTGGGTATGGGCGCATGATCTTGCAAAAGCTAATCCTGAAAAATGGCGCGGTGCTCACCGCATTCCTGGATGGATCGCGACCGCCGTCGCTGGTCTCGCAGTGGTCGCAGTGATTGCCATCAACGTTCAGGGGCCAAAGTCGCCTGCCGAACTCCCATCTCGATCAGTGCAGCTGTCGGCAGAGGAAAATGCAGAGATCGAACGGCGGGCGAGATCAAAGATCGAAGAGTTGACCGGCAAGCCCGTTGCGACAACGCCGCCCGCTCACTAGTGGCGGATCCGGCCATGAGCAGGCCTTGAACATCGTCGTCAATCGTAGATGTCGTATTCGACAAGCAGGTCCTCCATGGCATCCTCGACGCCGTAGCCGATGTTCTGACTGATGCGACATACGGCTTCCAGTCGTTCCATGAGCAAGGGGCGCTGCTCATCCGGCAGTTTCGCAATGGCCTTCAACGCCTGCTCGAACATTCGCACCAACGCGTTGAAGAAATCTTTGTCCTGCAGGCCAACTTCAACGCTGAAGCCTGATGCGCGCTCGCAGTAGAAGACCATCAATTCTGCGAGGCCCTCCGGTTGGCCAATTGACTTCCTGTAATTCGCGATGGCCTTCTTGGCCTCGGCGACCGACACGGTCTGGTTCCGGAACATCTCGGGCCAAAGGCAGCGGTTAATGGTGATCTTGTACGGCTCCAGGATATCTTCGCCCAGCCCGAAACGGGCGTGAAGGAAAACCTGGATGCTCTTGTCGGCCGTGTACAGGTCATGCACCAAGCCGACCAGTCCATCGTGGTCGAAATGGATCAGTCTGGCCTTGACGTCGCTCCAGGACGTGGATCTCTTGGTCTTGCTTGCTTTCATCTCTGTGCGTGTCGGAATTGAAGCCTGTACGACGCCTGGCAGGTGAGACCATGTTGCTGGCGAATGCCAAATTGCCAAAGTACCATCGTAAAGTCGAACTGCCGCCTCGCGGTCGCCGAGGCTAATCAGAGGCGGCGCCGTGCAAACGGTCCATCGCCGAACGGAAAGGGGCGATGCTATGGGATATGACATGGTCAAGGTCGAAGAGGCGGTTCTGCCGTTGCTCGGCGTCTTTGAGTTCGACAACGCAGAAGACAGAATGCGGCCATAACCAGACACCCACGATGACCAGTCACCTGCCTGCTGCCTACCGAGCATTCATCAACGCGAACGGCGTGTTCGAGGGCTTCGTCGTCACGGATGACGAGGAGCAGTACATCATCCTTTGGGCCGAGGACGAGGTGACTACCGCCAACGCTGAAATGGAAGTTGGCGCATACGCTCCGGGCTTCGTGGCGTTCGCCGGGAATGGTGGTGGTGAAATCTACGCCTTCGACGAGGCCGGCGCCGTCTTCATGCTGCCTATGATTGGAATGGCACCAGACGTTGCCATCAAAGTAGCTGATGACTTTCCCGGGCTTGTCCGAGGCTTCCAGCGTGGGGCTGCCCTCGGGACCTGACGCTTGCCCCACTGGCTACAGTCGGCCGATTCTGTTGAAAAAATCGGTCGCAGCGTTCACCGCTGCACCGTGGCGAAAATCGACCTCTCAGATGACCCAGGATCGACGATCGGGGCCCAAGGAATGGTTTGACCACCCCTGCAAATGTGCCCAAGAGAGCGCCACTCGAGTTTTTCAACAGAATCGGCCAACAGCCGACACTCATGTCAGAGGCTCAACCTGGATGAACAAGAGCGAAATTGCACTGAAGATCACTAATCACGAGAGCGCTGAAAGCCTGATTGGCTTCGCCTCATCGTGGTTGGTCGACCTTGGCTTCGTATCGCACGCGGGGCCAACCTGTGCGCTGCTGATGCCCGACGACCCGCAGGAGATCAACCTGCATGACCAGGAGCAATTCAACTGGTTTCGAACCTCAGTGATCGAGTCTCTGCACGCGGCAGGGCTGACCGGAGTCTGCGTCGCAGTGGGGCCAACTGACCCTGCAGCGGAAGACGTCCGCCGCATCTAAGGGCATTTGGTTCCGAACAACCGTACTGTAAGCGCGGCAGAATTCGGCCATAAGCCGACCTTCGTGATGCCTGTTCAATTTTGAGGGTGGATGCTCGGTCGGCCTGGCCCGCGACGGCTAAAGTCGCTATCCATCGACCGGCCTGGAAAATCTGTCGCAAGAAAATGACTCTGCCCAAACTGCTCGGGAAAAAGCTCAAGGACGACGAGGTGCTCCAGCTACTGGAGGACTGTCAGGCGGGTCCGGTCACTTACGAATTTGACCGCCTGCATGAGGGCACGCCGGATTCATACTGGCTCGAAGCTGCCGACGAGGGCTTCGCGATTCGGTTTGACGAGCAGCAAACGCTGAAGACCATCCATTGCTACGTCGTGCCTGTGGATGGTTTCTCGGCAGTCGATGCCGGGCTTCTAGGGGTTCCGCTTTATGCCACGCGCGACGAGGTGCAGCATGCATCGACCGACATGGGCCTTCGCGTAGTTACGGGTGATGCGGATATTCCCGCGCTCCGTCTTCAAACGGCGTGGGCGCGCGTTGAGGCGGAGGACTTTTGGACACACTATGAGTTTCGGGCCGGAGTTTTATGCATGGTGAACCTGTCCCTCCCTCGTCGGTAAGCGGCCAAGAGCGGACCTCTGTCGCAGCGGCAAAGATCCGAGTAGCTCCATTCATCTTGGACGATCGCAATTCGGCTATGTGTGAACGCGAACCGCGACAGTTAAACGTACAACAGCAAAACGCCAGCGTCGAGCGTTCGCTGCGCGCAGAAGCAAGCTATTGGAGGCGGCACGGCGTGCCGCCGGCGTTGGCTAGTGTGGGAGTTGAGCGGGGCATCCAATGGGAAAGATCGATCGTCGTTGAACTTGGCATTGACTTCCCGGGCATGCCCAGCATATTCGGTCGGCTAGTAACGCAAGACCAGCGCTTCATTGCATTTGAGATCGACACGACTGATGAGATACGAGTGGAGCAGTGGGAGGACATAACGAGCGCCCAAAATTTCAACGAGCACAATCGAGGCACAGGCGTTGGACGCGGAGCACTGGCTCTCAGGGTTTTGCGTGAACTGAGTGCGTAGTTGCTATTCATGCTGTCGCTGAGTGCAAGCGCTTTCACCGGTGCGACTGAAGCCAACCAGAAACCGACGTTCGCGCCCGTGGCAAGATCGTGCTGATCGGCCCCGAGCCCTCGGTACTGTCCAGCTAAAAAGGCAAGCTCGCTGCACGCATCGATTTCTTTGCCGTCCAGTTGAATGATGACCCTCTCCCCGTGACGAATTCAATTCCATATTACGCCAAGAACTACGATGTGTTTGTACTGCTTGGTGCACCGAGCTTGTTGCCTTGGCAATGGCAGGTATGGGTGAAGATCGAGCAGTTGCTCGCGCCATTTGTCCGCTCAGACCGCGGAAAGCCGACGGTCCGTTCAAGCCAAACCTCGGGTTTGGGGAAAGAGTATCGATCGGTCGCCTTCGGAAAGATGGGTTGGGATTTGAAGTCACATGCACGTTGGGCGCACGGCTCGCCCTCCAACGCCCTCGAGTCGAATTCTTGGAGGTTCCTTGGAACGGAAGCATGGGCGCCATCATGGACGGTATGCGAGAAAGAACATGAGGCGCCGGACTTCTACTTGCATCTACTTTCGGCGCCTAACGTCCAACATGGAGGCGCATCTCAGTTCGGCTCCATGTTGGTAGTCGCATTGGCAGCTTCTGCCTCTGAAATGCGCCGGGGGGAGCTCCGCGCCGCAATGACCGCCGTTGCAACGCTGCTCGAGAGCCCTCTCGTGGTTTGTAAGCACCGTGCCTGGGGTATCGCGTCAGGCACTGCGGGCGGCTTTCGGGATGCCATTCAGGATTTCGGCGTCGGGCGCGGATTGTTCAGGGAAGAAGACCCTCACGCGCAGCCGATCAGCCTCGAAACCTTTTCTGAAGCGTGGAGCTCGCTTCAAGTTTAAACAACGATGCAGGCCCAGCGACCGGGCCGCTGATTTGGCGTAGGCCCTTGTGCAGGGCTGCTGCAGAGGAATCTGTACTTCCGGTTCGGCCTCCTTTTCGCCGCCAACCTGTGCGGCTACAGTCGGCCAAAAGCTGACCTTTCCGGGTGCGGCAAAATTCGTCCTCCGGGGCGGGCGCTCGACAATCGGCAAATGGCCCCGGGATTGAACCTCGCGAGGAAGCATCAACGTATGATTTTTGGGGAGAAGCACGATTTCGCTATCGAGGCGATGGTTGAGCCGAACCTAGTGCTTCCCTCCTCGGTCTGGGGACGGATGCGCGTATGGTGTGCCGGGGTACCGCTGGGCGATTTCTCTGAGCCGCACTGTGGGTTGCCCTACAGCCCATTTAAGTCGCTCTGTCTGGACCTACCAGAGCTCTGGGACCCGGAGTTCGAGGGGAAGAGCGACGAGGAACTGTTTAACCATCTGGATGCGGTCTTGTATGGCTTCAAGGACGGCGTTGAGGTGGCTGATGAGCGGACGCTCGAGGAATGTGAGGATGATGCTCGCGCATATTCGCGGTTCAGCTTTCTCACCAACTGGGGCGAGATGTTTGATCGAGAGGGAAAATCGTTCATCTTCTGCGCGGATGGCGATAGCGTGAACGTGCTAAATCGCCCCATTGGATCGACGCAACTGCGGTGCCTGAGAACCTCAGCAGTTTCCGTCCAGGCAGCGTGCTCGGAATTCATGATTTGGTTCGAGCAGGAGTTGACCAAGTTACGTCCACCATCTGCCCTGCGCAACTAGGGAAGGTCTGAACAACGTGCAAACGCGATCACGTTCAGCCGTTCGACCTGCGTCAAGCCGCAAGAACGCCGATGCTTCACGCGTTTCAGGCGCGTTGCGCCGCGTTCCTCGCGCCTCATGCTGTCCGCAGGCGGACCACTCCCG
>NZ_JBFTRJ010000042.1:0-4563 GCF_056399465.1 Variovorax sp. 01N425
GTGAGCCCTTTTAGTCGCGCTCGCCGCGCAGCGCGGCCAGTGCCTGCATCACTGACTTCGCCGCCGAGTTCCGCGTCTGCAGCGCGCCAGCTTGCATCTCAGTTCGGCATACTCGCACGTCGAGTGCGTTTCCACACAACCTCGGCCAAAAGCAGAAGTTCGCCTCGACCCTCCAGTTCTTCCCCAACGACCATCAAGATGCAGTTCTTGTTCGAAATCGAAGACGTGTTTGATATCGGCGGCCGAGGTTGCGTGCTCGTGCCGGGCGTCCCGTATGCGTTCGGACGGGACGTGAAGACTGGGGCACAGCTCCTCATCGAGACTCCGCAGGGTGCGCAGGTTCGGACGAACATCGCCGCCTTCGAGATGATTAACCGAGGGCGGCTTATGGTTCACGCGCCGTTTTCCTTGCCTCGTGCGGTCGCGAAGGCCAGTCTTCCCGTAGGTTCGAAGGTGTACCTTCTCGGCTCCACCGACGTCTGACGGCCAAGTCCAGTCATTCCCTATCACCTCCCAACGAAGATGAGCCACGTGACCATTTCTACGGCGCCGTGCGACCCGCCCGCATCGTTGGTGAGCGAAGTTCGGCGAATTACAAAACTCGGAGTTCTCGACGTGCGAGACCGCCTTTCCGCCGGGAAGCCCGTGTTCGACCAAGAGCTTTTCTCCAATCGAACAGAAGACGTCTTTGCAAAAGCGCGAGCGCTGCTTTCGGCTCTGGAGCGTGGCGGGCAGCAGCCCCTTGTCAGTGAGGCAGGTCGGCCAATCACTCCGCAGATTCTGCGAAACATCTTCCAGGCGTCCGAGGAGGGCGCCGAGGAGCTTCGCCGGCTCGATGACTTGGGACATGTGTAGGCGATGGCAGAGTTCGACCAAAATCGGACATTCACAACCCCTTGTCGGATGCCAATGCGAAACGACCTTGACAACATTGGTCACGACAGCAAGCGCCAGCAAGCGGTTGCTGCGTTCAGGTCTTCAGCCTCATCCGCGCCATCGTGCCGGCTTGTGCACTATGCCGGCGTCGACAAGCCAAATGGCAAGGACGTTGAAGCAAGCGAGGTCGAAGCCGAGATTGCCGGCTGTCTCGCCGAAGGGTTCTACGTCGACTGCTTGTATGAAAGCGGTTGGCTCTTCATCTTGGTTCAAGAACCAGGCTGCCCGATTCCGACCTGGGAACAAGTTATCGCGGAAGAAGCAATGGTGGACGTTGACGCTCTCTTGGAAGCGGCTCGCCTGCGAGGCGAGCTTTGACTCCAGTCGACCAAAACCGGCGGTCGACGTCGCCCTCGAGTTCGCTAGTAGGCGAACTGGACCGTGTACTTCCAGTCGCCGCCTGCCGTCTGTTTGACGGAGTACGACGCAGAGCGCCAAACGGTCCCGCGCTCACGGAAGAAGTCAGCGAGAGCGTAGAGGCTCGAATAGATTTCCTCGGTCGGGCTAACGGGCTCGGGCAGCCCGTCAGGGGATGTGATGACAATGCTCATGCGCTCTTGCAGGCCGTGCTGTTCCCGGTCGGCGACGAGGCTCGCCGACTTCCACCATTCTGGGGTCGCAGCAATGAGGGCTTTCGCTACCGCTGCGTCGAGCGGTGCCTGTCTTTCCAGCCATTCGTCCATCTATGATTCCAACAAGCCGTGTGTCGGCCCGGAAGGTAGCATGCCGCCGGCTCCAGTTGGCCAAGACCGGACTTTCACTGAAGGGGCGCACTCGCTCGGGAGTTGACACTTATGAGTACATCCATGAACCGTATCAGGCCGAAGCAAGACGAGAATGGCCTTCATGCGCGTCGTTCGGCCCGACGAAGGCTGGCGTTTGCCTACGTGCTTTTCATCGGAATTTCGATCTTTTCCCTTTTGGGCTACTACTTCATTGGCGCCGGCCTCGGTTGGGTCGCATCTGCAATATGGCTAGTGATCGAGATGGGGCGGTCCGCCACAGCTGCCAAAGCCAAGGTGTGGCTCTGGGTTGGACTGACCATCATCTTGGGACCGCTCGGCTTGCTGCTTGGACCGCCAACGGCGCTCCATGTACTTGGCTGGACTCCGGAAGTCGATCCTGCAGCGCCAGCAACTTCCGCCTAGAGCACTTCTTGTAAGAAGCGCGCGGCTGCGGTGGACCGCCCAATGTGCGGCACTGTCGCGGCCACACTGACAGCAAGCGGCTAATACCCGACATTCATCCCGCCAGTCCAAAGAAGCCCTGACCAAACATGAAGCGCCGTGTCTCGTCTGGACTGATCGCGTTCGGCGCTATCGTCATTTTCGGCGGGGCCAGTGTGCTGATTGGCTACAGCGCCGGCTGGCTCGGCTCGCGCCTAGAGGAGCGCTGCCAGGACTATTGCGCCGGCCGAGGGAGGCAAGGTCAGATGGCGCCGGTCTATCCCAAGACCATGACTGGCTCCCGCGACGGACCCGCTGAATGTGGCTGCCGATAGTCGCGCCTCGGCCGGGACCGGAAGTTCATCACGATCTTTCGATTCCCTGCCCGTGAAACGTTCGACACGGCAGAATGCTCGAATCCATGCTGCTGGAAGGAGTTCGCATGTTTAGCATCGGCCGCGACTACACCCGCAACGACATTCACGCTAAGGTGGGTGGAAGCAAACAATCCTACTTGCCTACGAGGAACGGCGCGGTAGTTGCCGCGTGCCTCACGCAGGCGCTGAACCCGCGGGCGCCTCGAGTCATCCTGTGTGGGCGAGGAGCCATCATTGAACCCACCGGCAAGCTGCTGGCACAACAGCTCGATGCCATTCCCGTATTCCTGAAGCGGGACGTGAATCGCTGGGAGTACCAAGGTCATTTCAAGGCGGCCGCCTCATACACCTCTGGGCCGGCGTTCGATAGGCATGTGGCGGGTTCGGGGCGACCCTCGGCTGAGGTTTCGCGAGTCGTGGAAATGCGCGATGTTTGACGCGGACGTTGCCGATCCCGTGCAAAGGCTGCTGAGCACTTCGGCAGCTCCGTGGCACGGAGACCATGTTGGCCTGAATCTCGGGCGCCGGGAACGGCGAGAACCAGTAGCTGTTCGTGGCAACGAGCAGACACCCGAGGTCACCTTTTTATGTCGACATGAGCTACTCAGTATTTGTGCACAAGTTTGCGGCCGGTGAGGCTTCGCCAGCTCCGTTCGCCTCGGTGTCCTCCATTTTGAGAAAGTATGGTTCAGTGGACCATGTCGGAGGCCGTTTGGAGTTCACCCCTGGAGACAATGATTTGTGTGAGGTGGGCTTCATCGGGGGTAGCGAAGGCCATGGCATAGATTCCGTGGGCTTCGAGCGACCGGTCTCCGGGGGGCGTTTGAACTCACTCGTTTTCGAACTGCTTGGCGTACATGGAATGTGCTATTTCGAATTGGATTGCAACTACGTACTTGCAAGAACAGATGTCACGTCGGAACTGCCTGAGGGCCTCCTGCAACAATGCCAATCGGGACGTGTAACCGTCATTTCGTCAGAGGCGGAGGTAGCGCTCTGACGCGCATGTATTGCTTCCCGCTGGCGGTAGGCTTGCACCGCCGGCGAGCGACAGGCTCGAAGCGGCCAGAACCCGACATTCGTTGATCAAGCCGAATTTGCCCGATAGCGACGTTCGCCACGACTGAACCACTGCACCTAAGAAGATCATGTCTCTTCGCTCCGTCTTCTCCACATTCGGCCGGAAACTCTCCTCGGAGCAGTCGAAGACGTGGTCGGTCCATACGACTTCCGAATGCAAGCTCCACAACCACCCCGAGTTTCAGGTTCGGGTCTCAAATAGCGCCATCCCAGCAGAAGACATTTCCTGGTTCCTGCGCTTCTTCGAACAACGTGTATCCAAGGGCGAGAAGTTCCGAAGCGGCGAGAGCCTGCAGGTCGGCTGGATGTTTACGATGCTTGAGGACGGGCCGGGAGGGTTCCTGCGAGTTTTGGAGCCCGACATGAAGGTCGTTCCAGTGAAGTTTGTCGATTCGGTCGATGGAACGTTGATGCATTTGCGAAATCAGCGAGACGTTGTCGGAAGCCTCTTCCCATCGGTAGAGCCAGACTTTCCGTCGCTTCGCCAAAGCGCTGTGGTGCATGTGAATTACAAGGACGCCAGCCGAGTGCTACTCACGCGAAGCGCCGCCGTCGACGGGGCAGACTCTGGCTGGTGGCTCTCGGACCTGGACGACCAGGCGGGCTCCCAAGACCCGACTCGTTTCGTTAAAACCTCCCTCTATCAGCTCGGGGTCGACCGTCCGGACTTAGTCAAGTTCTTCGCCGTGCCGGCGGAATTGCAAGTTGTCGTGGACGGCGCCCGCATCGGCGTCCTCGGGGCAGACGGCGAGCTTCAACAGATTCCAGGCTCGTACCTAAGCGAGCTGAACAAGCTTCGGCAACAGCGTGCCTCATGAACCGTCAAGTCTTCGAGAGGCTGAAGCGGGCTGCATTCGGCCGAGGCTGTGTGAAAAGACTTCCAGTCCTGCCCATCAAAAAATAAAATCGGTGCACCCGTTCCAAGCAAGGTGCCCCATGAAGCGATTCATCGAAGGCGAAGACCGACAGCAGGTCGCGCTGTTGCCGGAATGTCTTGATGACTA
>NZ_JBFTRJ010000043.1:0-3422 GCF_056399465.1 Variovorax sp. 01N425
GTGAGCCCTTTTAGTCGCGCTCGCCGCGCAGCGCGGCCAGTGCCTGCATCACTGACTTCGCCGCCGAGTTCCGCGTCTGCAGCGCGCCAGCTTGCATCTCAGTTCGGCATACTCGCACGTCGAGTGCGTTTCCACACAACCTCGGCCAACAGCGGACATCGATCGGTGCAGCAGAATCCGGCTAGCCTCCACCATTCCAAACCTTGCGGTGACTATCCGGCGTGAACGAACAGCATCCTTTCGAGCTTGGCGCGGTCTACAGGACCGAATGGAGCAACGACCCCATTCGCATCATCGCATTCGATGCCACCGTCGTGTTCTATGACGTATGGCGGTCGGACATTGGGGATTGGGAGTTGGCAGCTCGCAAAGGCAATATCTCCTACTACCGCATTTTTGCCCCGTTTTTGTTTGCGTCTGCCGCATACGTTCGCACAGACGAGTACTCTGACGCCGAATGGAAGCGGCATCGACCGGATCTACCGATGTCCTTCGCAGTCGTGAGAAGCGTGGAGTGGACCCCGACCCCGCCCAGTGCTGCCAGCGATATCAGTGCCATGGCGCGTGCTTCGGTCGAAGACAGTGTCAGCGTGCGCGGCGTTCTACATGTACCTGCGGTGTACCTGGAACCGTTCGGACCGAAAGGCAGTTCCAAACCCGGCACCCTTATTACCGCTCAGGACGGCAGCGCGTTTACAGGGGGCGAATTGCTTTGGCGAGCATGGAAGCTGCAAGCGCCGCATCTTCGAGAACTCGGCAGAGTTCAAGGCGTCGGCCTTCACAGGTCCGGAACTAGGAGAGGAATCCCGTCCTACTACATCTGGGGCTCTGACAGCAGGCTCGCGGTTTGGAAGCCGGTTGATCTTCATTGATTCGGAATGGTGCCCGGCGTTGGCACTTGCACGCTATTCCCGCCGCTTCAGGCCTAGCGCCGCGTTGCGCTGTGGCAGGATGCGGCAAGAACCATTCATTCCGATCCGGGGGGCCGCACCATGAACGAAGAAGACGAGCTTGATGAAGGATTCGAATGGTTCCATGAGTTTGCAAAGCTGCCCGTCGAGGAACTTATGCAGCAAGCGACTGACTCCAACCGGACAATTTTCAGAAAGTTCGTGATCGCGAACCTGCCAGGGCACGTGCCGCCGGAAAACCAGCCACCTTCTGAGTTTGCCGCGACGGTCCTTGAACTCAGGGCCAACGAGCGCGGATGGAATCGAGCCCTCGGTAGAGCGCTCATAGACGCGGACGACACACGATCCGAAGGAAACTTGCAAGCGGCGATTTCGAACTTGCGATCCTTTGCTAGCTCTTGCCCTTGGAACGCTTATCGGGATGTGGCGCACATCCAGGCAGACAATCTCGAAGACGCCGGAAATTCCGGTGGACCACCGCCCGCACCGTAATGCAAGGGCGTAGGTCCAAGTGCGGCCAAGACCAGTCGTCCACTATCACCTCCCAACGAAGATGAGCCGTGTGACCATTTCGACAGCGCCGTGCGACCCTTCGGCCTCGCTGGTGAGTGACGTTCGCCGCATTACAAAGCTAGGTGTTCTCGACGTGCGTGACCGTCTTTCCGCCGGGGAACCCGTGTTCGACCAGGAGCTTTTTGGCAACCGAACAGAAAACGTCTTTGCGAAAGCGCGAGCGCTGCTTTCGGCGCTGGAGCACGGCGGGCATCAGCCTCTTGTCAGTGAGGCTGGTCGGCCAATCACTCCGCAGATTCTGCGAAACATCTTCCAGGCGTCCGAGGAGGAGGCCGAGGAGCTTCGCCGGCTTGATGACTTGGGACATGTGTAGGCGAAGGCAGAATTCGGCCACTACCGGTCGTTCAACCGTGCGACAGAATTCGTGCACCTGCATCTCCCCTGAATGCACCGATGATTTCTTATCCTGCATCCCTTGGCCGCTTGTGGGCGCTGACCGACCAGCCGCTGGCTGAAGGTGGCGCGGCGTACAGCAGCCATTTCGATGAGATTGGCTTGCTGTTGTCGCTGCCTTTGAAGCCGAGCGAATATGGGTGGTGCTCTCCCACCAACGTCCTGCGATTCGCTGAAACTGGGGGAGACGGTGTCCAGTTCGGTCTGCTATTGCTCGACGGAACACTCTCCGAAGATTCGCCAGTCATCATGATGGTCCCGAGGGCGATGGGCGATAGGACGAATTTCGTCGTTGGCGAAAACTTGTGCGACTTTCTCGCTCTAGGCTGCCGCCGCGGCTACTTCATTCTCGAGCAGTTGGCTTACCGACCGGATTGGCTGCTGTCCGAGCTCGCTGACGAGGAGTACGGCGAGGACATGTCGGACGACCAGAAGCAGCTGCTTGGTTCCCTGAGTGTGGCCTTCGGTCTTAACTCGTGGGGAGAGCGTGTCGCCAGTCGGCTCAAGTGGCTCGAGGACGAATACTTCGACCTGTTGGCGCTACCTCCTGCATCTTGATCCCCGCCGATGGCGGGGAAGAATCGGTCAGAAGCGGACATATGCCGCTGCGGCAGAATCCGGGGTATCTCAATCCACCCGGGTCGATCTCATTTCAGCGATGCAAAAGCGCGGACCGCGGCAATCGAACGTACAGCAGCAAAACGCCCATGTCGAGCGTTCGCTGCACGCTGAAGCAAGCTATTGGAGGCAGCATGGCCTGCCGCCGATCTTGGCGCGTGCGGGAGTGGAGCGAGGTGTCCAGTGGGAAAGATCGATAGTGATTGAACTTGGCGTTGACTTCCCCGGAACGCCCAGCATCTTTGGTGAGCTGGTGACACAAGACCAGCGCTTCATAGCATTTGAGATCGACACAACGGCCGAATTACGAGTGGAGCGATGGGCAGATGTGACGGACGTCCAGAACCTCAACGAGCACAATCGGGGCACAGGCGTTGGACGCGGGGCGCTCGCTCTCAGGGTTCTGCGTGACCTGAATGCGTAGATGCAGCGTGCGGCTACAGTCGGCCAGCAGCGGACGGTCGCGGTCGCCTCAGAATTTGCGCATAGCAGGCCTTCGCGGCGCGGGCACAACGATGCCTTCCGAATTTCCCTGAAGCGCGTGTACACCAACCGCGGCGACACTAACAATCAGAATCGGCGCCGAGTCTGGGGCTTCGAAGGCCTGGCCAGCAATCACGCCTTCTTTGGATTCCACCGATGCAACCGTTAGACCAAACCATCCCAATGCTGCGGAGGGACCTTCCCGCAACGGAGCACGCATGACCGAACTCCGGCCACTTATGTTCAAGGCGAACCGATACGACGTCAGCGACCTCCTGATGGAGTGGCGTTGGCTAATCCCGCCGAGCGGTACGCCGCTTTTCGTATCCGCATTCGGTGATTGGGTGTTCGGCCACCCTGACGGAAGTCTTTGGGCACTTTCGGTCCTCGAGGGCACCTACCAACAAGTAGCTCGCAACTCCTCTGAGTACAACACGCTCAACA
>NZ_JBFTRJ010000044.1:0-2879 GCF_056399465.1 Variovorax sp. 01N425
CAAGCCGGCGCCGGAGATGGGCTCGGTGCTGGACACCGACTACCTGATCGGCCTGGGCACGCTGGACGAGCGGATGCTGATCCTGGTGGACATCGACCGGCTGATGTCCAGCGACGAGATGGGCCTGGTCGAGAAGATCGCCGCCTGAGGCGGGCGCGCACGGAGCAATCGACATGAAGAACCTCAAGATCGGCACGCGCCTGGGCATCGGTTTTGCGCTGGTGCTGGCGCTCATGGCCTGCATCGCGGGCATTGGCGTGTTCCGCCTGCAGGGCGTGGGCGACGCGGTGCAGGAGATGGTGCAGCGCTCGCTCGTGAAGGAGCGCCTGGCCGCGAACTGGCTGCTCAACACCAGCAGCAACAGCGTGCGCACCTTCGCGCTGGTCAAGAGCAACGATGCGGAAGTGCAGGACTACCTGCAAAAGCAGATGAGCAAGACCAGCGCCGGCATCTCCGAGACGCAGGCCAAGCTCGAAGCCATGCTGGATTCGCCCGAGGAGCAGGCGATCAGCGCCGACATCAAGGAAAAGCGCAGCCAGTACGTGGGCCTGCGCAACACCATCCTCAAACTCAAGGCCGAAGGCAAGCAGGAGGAGGCGGCAGCGATCACCAACGGCAAGCTGGTGCCGATGCTCGAGGTCTACGACGCGAGCATCCGCGGCATGCTGACGCACCAGGCCGAGCGCATCGACAAGGCCGCCGATGCCGTGGACAGCCTGAACCGCGCGGGCCGCATGAACGTGATCGTGCTGGCCATGGCTGCGCTGCTGCTCGGCGGCGTGCTGGCATGGCTCCTGACGCGCAGCATCACGCGGCCGCTGAACGAAGCCGTGCGCGTGGCGCAGACGGTGGCGGACGGCGACCTGACCAGCCGCATCGAATCGTCGTCGCGCGACGAGACGGGCCAGCTGATGCAGGCATTGAAGAACATGAATGCGAGCCTGGCCACCGTGGTGAGCGGCGTGCGCCAGGGCACCGATGCGATCGCCACGGCTTCGGGCGAGATCGCGGCGGGCAACCAGGACCTTTCGTCGCGCACCGAGGAGCAGGCCAGTTCGCTGGAGCAGACTGCGGCATCGATGGAAGAGCTGACCTCCACGGTGAAGCAGAACGCGGACAACGCACGGCAGGCGAATCAGCTCGCGCTCTCGGCCTCCGAAGTGGCAGTGAAGGGCGGCAACGTGGTGGGGCAGGTGGTCGACACCATGGCCTCGATCAATGCGTCCTCGAAGAAGATCGTCGACATCATCGGCGTGATCGATGGCATTGCGTTCCAGACCAATATCCTTGCGCTCAATGCCGCGGTGGAGGCGGCACGTGCCGGCGAGCAGGGCCGCGGCTTCGCAGTGGTCGCCTCCGAAGTCCGCAACCTGGCCCAGCGCTCGGGCGCAGCCGCCAAGGAAATCAAGGGCCTGATCGACGACTCCGTCGGCAAGGTCGACATGGGCAGCGCCCTCGTCGGCGAAGCCGGCAAGACCATGGCCGAGATCGTGGGCAGCGTCAAGCGCGTGACCGACATCATCGGGGAGATCACGGCCGCGAGCCAGGAGCAGAGCACCGGCATCGAGCAGGTGAACCAGGCCATTGCCCAGATGGACCAGGTGACGCAGCAGAACGCCGCGCTGGTCGAAGAAGCCGCCGCTGCGGCGCAGTCGATGCAGGAGCAGGCCGCGAGCCTGGTCGGGGCCGTCAGCGTGTTCAGGCTGGATGGAACACCGGCCGCTCGTTCCGGGCTCGCATTCGCCGCGCCGAAGGCCCTGCGGCCGGCCCCGGCCAGGAAGAGCGAGGCCACCGCGGCCCCGCAACTGGCTGTTGCCGCCAGCGCGGCAAATGGCGATTGGACGGAATTTTGAGCTGAAGGCCTCAAGTCTTGCGCGCGGATGCCGATAACCCTGTGGACAGAGCACCGCACAAAAGACATCCACCCAAGGAAGAGACCATGTTCAACCGCTTGAATCCGCGCGCCCTCAGCATCGGGCAGAAGCTCGGGCTGCTCACGGCCAGCGCCATCCTGGGCGTGGCGGCGCTGACGGCCCTTTTCCTGGTTTCGGAGCGCAAGCTCATCCTGGAAGAGCGGCAGGCCAGCGTGCGCCAGGTGGTGGAAAGCGCGCATGGCCTGCTGGTCCACTACCACGCGCTCGCCGCCAAGGGCACGCTGACCGAGCCGCAGGCCAAGGAGCAGGCGATGCAGGCGATCCGCGGCCTGCGCTACAGCGGCAGCGAGTATTTCTGGATCAACGACATGCAGCCGCGCATGCTGATGCACCCGATCAGCCCGGCGCTCGAGAACAAGGACCTCTCGTCCAACAAGGATGCCACCGGCAAGCGGCTGTTCGTCGCCTTCGTCGACACCGTCAAGGCCGATGGTGCGGGCTTCGTTCCCTATCTTTGGGCCAAGCCGGGCAGCGACAAGCCGGTGCCCAAGGTCTCCTACGTGAAGGGCTTCGAGCCCTGGGGCTGGATCATCGGCTCGGGCGTCTACGTGGACACGGTGCAGGCCACCATCATGAGCCGGGTCATCGGCCTGTCGATCAGTGCGCTGGTGCTGGCCGCGGCACTCTTCGCGCTCGGCTGGGCGATCTCGCGCGGCCTGCTGAAACAGCTCGGCGGCGAACCGATGGTCACGGCCGGCATCGCGCACCGCATCGCCGAGGGCGACCTGGCGGTCCGCATCGACCTGAAGCACGGCGACCAGGCGAGCCTGCTGCATGCGGTCCAGGCCATGCGCGACAGCCTGGCCAAGGTGGTGGGCGAAGTGCGCCACGGCACCGATGCGATCGCGACGGCTTCGGGACAGATTGCGGCGGGCAACCAGGACCTGTCTTCGCGCACCGAGGAGCAGGCCAGTTCGCTCGAGCAGACGGCGGCCTCGATGGAAG
>NZ_JBFTRJ010000045.1:0-2507 GCF_056399465.1 Variovorax sp. 01N425
GGAATGCGGTGAGCACCGCGCCATTTTTCAGGATTAGCTTTTGCAAGATCATGCGCCCATACCCACGCGCTTCCGGAAATCAGCAGGCTCAGAAAACATAGAGGAATGCCGATCCAGATGACGCCGACGGCGGCCCACGGTGTCAGCACACCGCTGATCGCCAGGAGGCCAAGCCAAAGCACAGTCGGGGCTACACCCAAAAGCATCAGTATGTTGGCAACATTGCGTTTGCTGTCGGAGCTCATTTGATTCACCGAAGTCGTAGGGCTTGAATGTCCGCCATCCGCTGATCTTCGCTTGCGGGAACAATGACTGGCTCTGGTCGCATTCTGCCCACCGGCTGGCTCCACGCTCATGAGGAAAACCGGCCGACGAGGCGCGCACATGCAGCGCGAACCTGCTTCCGGTGAAGAGCCTCGAGCTCGCGCGCCTCGCGGTCGCACTGTTCTAGCCAGGCCGGCGCACATTGACTGCGGAGCTCGTGCGGCGGAAGGTGGTCCGCTTCACTCGCAACGGCGACGAACAACGTGAAGTCCGGGTCATGGTCAAGCCGTGACACTTCAAAGCTCAGCGCTGCCAATTGCCTGACGCCCTCAATAAAGGGTACCGTGTCATCCGCGAGGCCCCGAGCGGCGTCCACGACCGCTCTGCGCGCCGCCCCGAGTTGGCCGTCGTCAGCCGTGTTCACGTCACTCCTCTGTACATGTTCACTGTCCTTCGGCGCCACCCCTCGAAGGTCCGCAACTCGGCCGACTGTAGTCGGTCGACGCCTTTCTAAGTCCCTACAGGGTTGCCATCGAGAGTTCGTACCGCGCATACGAAGAGGCCCCGATCCGAACGACGCTATGCAGCGCAAAGCCGAAGCCTTCATAAAGATTCCGCAACCCTTGGCGGTCTGCGACGCAGTCCAGGCGAAGGTGAGCACGTCCAAGCTGCTGAGCCCGAGTTCGGGCATATGACAGCAGTGCGGTCGAGGCGCCCTTCTTCGCCCACGCTCGGC
Organism: Variovorax sp. 01N425; assembly: GCF_056399465.1. Lineage (NCBI taxonomy): Bacteria > Pseudomonadati > Pseudomonadota > Betaproteobacteria > Burkholderiales > Comamonadaceae > Variovorax > Variovorax sp. 01N425. The sequence goes on from NZ_JBFTRJ010000045.1 coordinate 1,001, forward strand.
GTACGGCGAGCTTGTGAACAAAAGCCGAGGTGCCCGGCAGGACCTCGGGCCAAAAATAGGCGTCCTCCAACTCGAACTTCATGACGCCAGCCAGTTGCTCGTCTTGACGGGCAATGTGAAAGAGACCCTTGCTCACGTCCTGCAGGACGCTTTCGCGGTCAATTTCAGCTGCCGACCAAAGTGGCCTACCGCCGCCAGCGAGCCACTCGGCTGCCTCTTGCAGGATAGAGGCAATTATTGGGGCATCGGAGGGGCGCGCTTCCTGGATGTTCATGGATGGCAAGAATTCATTCGGGGACCGTAGCGAAGGTCCGGTTGTGGCCGCGTCCGGCCTTGCGGTTCGAATGATTGGGCTGCGGCAAAGGCCCCAATGCGGCCCTTGAAGGAAACCTGACGCAGGGCGCTCAACGCCCACAACCAGGCGCGTGCGAGCGCGCAGCGCGAGGCCCGTCTTGTTGGCCTCAATCTAAGTCCTCGAGTTTGGTAAGGCGATACGCCATCTCTTCTCGAACCTCCGCGTCCGAGTGAGCTGAGAAAGCCCTCAACGCCTCAATAGCTTCCGGGGTACCAATGTCGAGGAGAGCGTGGCTGAACCACTTTGCTACCACGCCAGAACCAGACCCGTTGTACTCGCCCATGTAGTCTAGGTTGGAGGTGAACGCTTTGACCAGATATGGAACAGCGGACGGCTCCGCCATGAGTTGGAGCTCCCGCACGAGCTCCTGGTGACGGTAGTGCTGCTTGATCAGCAGCATCTCACAGAGAAGGACCGCTTTTTCCGCGTCGTCAAACTGGAGGGCAACCTCCAAAATGAGATGGACGCGGTCCTTGTCGCCTGCCTCAATCGCGCTAAGAAGGTTGCTCAGGAGAAAAGAAGAACGCTTTGACGGTTCGATTTGGTTCACAACCCAAAAGCGCTCAACTTGCTCCAAGAAGTCCTGATACCAGGAGGGCACAGCGTCCAAGTTCGGCTTTACACTCGCCGGCTGTAGCAGCGGAGATTTTTTGCCGTCATTTTTGGTAGGGTTCATCGATAGATATCCGCTTCTGGCCGCGTCCCGCTGTACGTTTTCGGGCCTCAGGGCTCACCCCGATATTTCGGGTTCGCCTGAAACTCACCCGTGATGTTGCCACGCTCATCGACCTTGAATGCCCCCTTGATGAACTCCGGAGGGATGTGGTCGGTCGGGCCAAAGCTTCCCGCGATTTGGTAGACCCAGCCTCCGGGGTTGGCCTTGGCTTCCGCGACCATTTCCGGCGTTGGAGCGACCGCTATCGGCGAGACCGCCGCGACTTTCTCGAATGGCCACATATACGGGGTACGAATCAGTTGGAGGGGCGGAGCGAACGGCCGGTTCTGGCCGAGGTTGTGTGGAAACGCACTCGACGTGCGAGTATGCCGAACTGAGATGCAAGCTGGCGCGCTGCAGACGCGGAACTCGGCGGCGAAGTCAGTGATGCAGGCACTGGCCGCGCTGCGCGGCGAGCGCGACTAAAAGGGCTCACG
>NZ_JBFTRJ010000046.1:0-2000 GCF_056399465.1 Variovorax sp. 01N425
GGAAGGAATGCGGTGAGCACCGCGCCATTTTTCAGGATTAGCTTTTGCAAGATCATGCGCCCATACCCACGCGCTTCCGGAAATCAGCAGGCTCAGAAAACATAGAGGAATGCCGATCCAGATGACGCCGACGGCGGCCCACGGTGTCAGCACGCCGCTGATCGCCAGGAGGCCAAGCCAAAGCACAGTAGGGGCTACCCCCAAAAGAATCAGTATGTTGGCAACATTGCGTTTGCTGTCGGAGCTCATCTGATTCACCAAAGTCGTACGGCTTGAATGTCCGCTATCCGCCGATTTTCACTTATGGGAACAATGGCCGACTCTAGCCGATGGCTGACTACTCAGCCGGGTTCTTCCAGCCTGGCCGGAGACCTTGGGCCGCTTCCTCGCGAACCCGTGCGAGGGACGATTCCGAACCGGTTTCCGCCTCGATTTCACCGATGCAGCCCCAGCAATCCCCGCCGCAGTCCAAGGACAGTGGGTCATCCTCTCGACCGAGCTCACGACCACAAATCCGGCAGTTCATTGATGAATGGTGCCACAAGGTTGAGCCACCGGTTTTGGCCGGATTCGGCCTTCTCACGGTCAAGGCCGCCTGAGATGTCCGGTGCTTTCGAGGAAATCGACGCTGCGCCGAAATGTCGACTCGAGGTCAGACGGTTCGATGGAGATGGAAAGTTTCGGCATGGACATCCGTTCGAAGAGCCCGTCGCAGAGTTCCGCGTAGTCGGTCCAAAGCCGGTGCATCCCCTCCGTCCCCTGGAGCTTCCGCCCGAGCGCGTAGGGCGTCTTCTCCAGGTACCGGGATACGTCGGCCGACCACTTTTCTCCCCTGTGGGCGGCGATGCCGCGGGAGTGATCGGTAGCGTCGGTGGGGCGCAGATAGACGAGCACCGGGGAGACTGCTCTCACCGCACGCTCGAACTCTACGACGTAGCCGTGAGCGTCCTCGCGCTCCTGCTCCATCAGGAAGCGCACGGTACTTTGAAAAGCGCTTCCTTCGAGGATGCACAAGCCATGGACGGATTGAGCCCGCTCCGTGAATGCTCGCCAGTGCTGCAAACACCTCGATGCGAATCCCGGCTGTTCCCGAGACGTCGTCAATGACGCGGGGTGTACCGGATGGGTTCGTTCCTCCTCTCGGTGCCACACGGCCCGACGTCCGGAAGAGAGAGCGAAGGCACAGAGGCGCTCCGCCAACGTGGTCTTGCCTGTTCCCGGTAGCCCTTCCACCAGAATCAACTTCACAACACTACTTTCACTCGCGCGGCCGTGGATTCGGCCAGAGCTGATTGTGCCCAGCGCTTGGTCGCAGGCAACGAATGTCCACGGTTGGCCGATTCTGCCTGTCGGCCGCCCTCACCGTTGCGGGCCGACCGGACGACGGGCCAAAAAGCAATGCGTGTCGTTGACGCTTTCCTGGACAAATCCATGGCGAGCGTACAGCTCTCCAACCGGATTCCACTTCAGATGCTCTAGCCGTACCACTTCGTTGTCCTGGTCTGCCTGTCCCAGCACGTGCCGGAGCACAGCCGAGCCAATGCCGAAGCGCTGAAAGGCTGGCAGAACGTAGAACTCGCCAATGCGGAGGTGACCATCGACCTTCCACGTAGCAATCGTGCCGACTGGCGTCGCGCCGTTAAGAATGACCGACCATGGGCGTTCTTGCCACCGGCTCAGATGCAAATTTCGCTGAAAATCGTCGTCCCATCCCCACCGCGCGGCAACATACGGCCCCAACGCCTGACGCTTTGCATCGAACGCAAACTCGAAATCTGACTCGACGGCGGTACGTATTGTTGGGGCCATGGGAGGTCGCGTGCGAACGTCTGGTTTTGGCCGACTGTAGCCCGCGGCGCGTCACTTCCGCGAACGGCTACCAAACCTTGTACCAAGGCTTCTTATCCCTCGGTGGCTCAGGAATCGCCTGAAGCTGGCGGTGCAACTGCCCCATTAGAGATTGATAGACCCGCATGCTGAACAGCTGCATGTTCGAGACC
>NZ_JBFTRJ010000047.1:0-1973 GCF_056399465.1 Variovorax sp. 01N425
AAGGCCCCACCCATGATGAAGAAACTCAAGCTCGTGATGGTCGGCAACGGCATGGCCGGCGTGCGCACGCTCGAAGAGCTGCTGAAGCTCGCCCCCGACCTGTACGACATCACCGTCTTCGGCGCCGAGCCGCACCCCAACTACAACCGCATCCTGCTGTCGCCCGTGCTCGCCGGCGAGCAGACCGTGGACGAGATCGTCCTCAACAGCTGGGAGTGGTACGCCGAGAACAAGATCACCCTGCACGCCGGCAAGAAGGTGGCCGAGGTCGACCGCGTCAAACGCATCGTGCGCGCCGAGGACGGCACCGAGGCCCCCTACGACCGCCTCCTCATGTGCACCGGCTCCAACCCCTTCATGCTGCCCGTGCCCGGCAAGGACCTGAAAGGCGTCATCGCCTACCGCGACATCGCCGACACCGACTACATGATCGAGACCGCGCGCACCCACAAGAGCGCCGTCGTCATCGGCGGCGGCCTGCTCGGGCTGGAAGCGGCCAACGGCCTGATGCTGCGCGGCATGGACGTCACCGTGGTGCACGTCATGCCCTGGCTGATGGAGCGCCAGCTGGACGACGTGGCGGGCAAGCTGCTGCAGAAGTCGCTCGAAGACCGGGGCCTGAAGTTCCTGATCGGCGCCCAGACCCAGGAACTGGTGGGCAATGACCAGGGCCGCGTGGCCGCCATCCGCTTCAAGGACGGCACCGAGGTTCCCGCCGACCTGGTCGTCATGGCTGTGGGCATCCGCCCCAACACCGAACTGGCCGAGCGGATGCGCCTGCACTGCCACCGCGGCATCGTCGTCACCGACACCATGCAGACCGTGACCGATGCGCGCATCTACTCGGTGGGCGAATGCGCGGCCCACCGCGGCATCGCCTACGGCCTGGTCGCCCCGCTCTTCGAGCAGGCCAAGGTCGCGGCCAACCACCTGGCCCAGTTCGGCATCGGGCGCTACCTGGGGTCCCTCACCTCCACCAAGCTCAAGGTCACCGGCATCGACCTGTTCTCGGCCGGCGAGTTCATGGGCGGCGAAGGCACGGAAGAGATCGTCATGAGCGACCCCTTCGGCGGGGTCTACAAGAAGCTGGTCATCAAGGACGACAAGCTGGTGGGCGCGTGCCTGTACGGCGACACGGTGGACGGCAGCTGGTACTTCAAGCTCCTGCGCGACGGGCGCAGCGTGCACGACATCCGCGACAAGCTGATGTTCGGCGAATCCAACATCGGCGACACCGGCCACGAGGGCCACAGCAAGGCCGCCGGCATGCCCGACGACGCCGAGGTGTGCGGCTGCAACGGCGTGACCAAGGGCACCATCTGCAAGGCCATCAAGGACAAGGGCCTGTTCACCCTGGACGAGGTCAAGAAGCACACCAAGGCCAGCGCCAGCTGCGGCTCGTGCACCGGCCTCGTGGAGCAGATCCTGATGTTCACCGCCGGCGGCGACTACTCGGCCACGCCCAAGAAGAAGGCCGTGTGCGGCTGCACCGACGCGAACCACCAGGACGTGCGCGACGCCATCCGCCGCGAACACTACCTGACGCACGACGAGGTGTATCGCAACCTGGGCTGGCGCACGCCCAACGGCTGTGCCACCTGCCGCCCGGCCATCAACTACTACCTGATCAGCACCTGGCCCAAGGAGGCCAAGGACGATCCGCAGAGCCGCTTCATCAACGAGCGCAGCCACGCCAACATCCAGAAGGACGGCACCTATTCCGTCATCCCGCGGATGTGGGGCGGCCACACCACGCCCGACGAGCTGCGCCGCATCGCGGATGCGGCCGACAAGTACCAGATCCCGACCGTCAAGGTCACGGGCGGCCAGCGCATCGACCTCTTGGGGGTGAAGAAGGAGGACCTGGAGGGTGTGTGGAAGGACATCGGCATGCCCTCGGGCTTTGCCTATGCCAAGAGCCTGCGCACGGTGAAGACCTGCGTGGGCAGCGAGTGGTGCCGCTTCGGCACGCA
>NZ_JBFTRJ010000048.1:0-1578 GCF_056399465.1 Variovorax sp. 01N425
GCCGACGACGGCGCCGTCACCCGCGTCAGCTACAAGGAACTGCTCGCCCGCGTGAGCCAGTTCGCCAACGCCCTGAAGGCCGCCGGCATCGGCAAGGGCGACCGCGTCATCATCTACATGCCCATGACCATCGAGGGCGTGGTCGCCATGCAGGCSTGCGCGCGCATCGGCGCCACCCACAGCGTSGTGTTCGGCGGCTTCTCCGCCAAGGCCCTGCAGGAGCGCATCATCGACGCCGGCGCCGTGGCCGTCATCACCGCCAACTACCAGCTGCGCGGCGGCAAGGARCTGCCCCTCAAGGCCATCGTCGACGACGGCATCGCCCTGGGCGGCTGCGAATCCATCCGCACCGTCTTCGTCTACGAACGCACCSCCAGCGCCTGGSCSCGTGTCGAAGGCCGCGACAAGACCTTCGCCGARGCGCTCCAGGGCCAGAGCACCGACTGCCCGCCCGTGCCGGTCAACGCCGAGCACCCCCTCTTCATCCTCTACACCTCCGGCTCCACCGGCAAGCCCAAGGGCGTGCAGCACGCCACCGGCGGCTACCTGCTGTGGGCCCGGCTCACCATGGACTGGACCTTCGACATCCGGCCCGAGGACGTCTTCTGGTGCACCGCCGACATCGGCTGGATCACCGGCCACACCTACGTCGCCTACGGCCCGCTCGCCGCCGGCGCCACCCAGGTCGTGTTCGAGGGCATCCCCACCTTCCCGCACGCCGGGCGCTTCTGGCAGATGATCGARMRRCACCAGGTCAGCGTCTTCTACACCGCCCCCACCGCCATCCGCTCGCTCATCAAGGCCGCCGAATCGGACGAGAAGGTGCACCCCAGGAACTGGAACCTGGACAGCCTGCGCATCCTCGGCTCGGTCGGCGAGCCCATCAACCCCGARGCCTGGATGTGGTACCACCGGAACATCGGCCATGAGAAATGTCCGATCGTCGACACCTTCTGGCAGACCGAGACCGGCGGCCACGTCATCACGCCCTTGCCGGGCGCCACGCCGCTGGTGCCGGGCTCGTGCACGCTGCCGCTGCCGGGCATCATGGCCGCCATCGTGGACGAGACCGGCAAGGACCTGCCCAACGGCGCGGGCGGCATGCTGGTCATCAAGCGGCCCTGGCCCTCGATGATCCGCACCATCTGGAACGACCCCGAGCGCTTCAGGAAGAGCTACTTCCCCGAGGAGATGGGCGGCACCATCTACCTGGCCGGSGACGGCGCGGTGCGCAGYGMMGACCGCGGCTACTTCCGCATCACSGGGCGCATCGACGACGTGCTGAACGTCTCGGGCCAYCGCCTGGGCACGATGGAGATCGAATCGGCGCTGGTGTCCAAGACCGACCTGGTGGCCGAGGCGGCGGTGGTGGGGCGGCCCGACGACGTGACGGGCGAGGCGGTGTGYGCCTTCGTGGTGCTCAAGCGCGGGCGCCCGAGCGGCGAGGAGGCCAAGCAGATCGCCAACGAACTGCGCGCCTGGGTGGCCAAGGAGATCGGCCCGATCGCCAAGCCCAAGGACATCCGCTTCGGCGAGAACCTGCCCAAGACGCGCAGCGGCAAGATCATGCGGCGCCTG
>NZ_JBFTRJ010000049.1:0-1512 GCF_056399465.1 Variovorax sp. 01N425
TGGCCGAGGTTGTGTGGAAACGCACTCGACGTGCGAGTATGCCGAACTGAGATGCAAGCTGGCGCGCTGCAGACGCGGAACTCGGCGGCGAAGTCAGTGATGCAGGCACTGGCCGCGCTGCGCGGCGAGCGCGACTAAAAGGGCTCACGCCCTTGCCAACTGCATCGCCCTCATTGTTCTCGCGATCCCCAGTATGTTCATCACTCGCTTGAGGTTGTAGGCCAGCACGTGCAGGCTCATTTCGGTGCTCACATGCGCCAATGTCTTGGTGAGGAAGTGGGTCGATCCCATCCAGTGCTTCAGCGTACCGAACACATGCTCCACGGTACTTCTTCGCAGCGTCATGGCATCGGGCTTTCGATCAAGCCGTTGCTGAACGCGCTCCAGCACTGCTTCGTGCTCCCAACGCTTCACGCGTCGTTCTTTGCCAGTGGTGCATTGCGCCTTGAGGGGACACTGCGGGCACACCGACGTCCAGTAAGCCCGCAGGTTCATCTCCCGTTCCGTGGTGGTCTGATGCCACCGCAGTCGTTGTCCTGCAGGGCACCGGTACTCGTCATCTTTCGCGATATAGATGAAGTCGCTCTTGTCGAAGCGCCCCTGGGCCTTGGCGCCCGAGGTCATCGGCTTGGGCACGAAGGTTGTGATGCCAACGTCTTCGCAGGCCTTGAGTTCGGTGCCGTTGAAGTACCCGCGGTCAGCGAAGACGCGCACCCTGCTTTTACCCATCGCCTCGCGAGCGGCCTGCGCCATCTTGCTCAGCTGGGCTCGGTCATTGCCGATGTTCGTCACCTCGTGGGCAATGATCAGATGGTGCTTGGCATCAACGGCCGCTTGCACGTTGTAGCCCACCAGGCCCGAGCCCTTGGCTTGTGAGTTCATCGAGCGTGAATCGGGATCGGTGGTGGAGCGCTGGCCATCGGGTTCGTGCTTCAGCTGTTCCTTGGTCTCATCGAGCTGGCGCATCTGCTCGCGCAATCTCTTGATCTTGTCCTGCAGCCGCTCGGTCTTGGCCTCGACCTCCGCGGGCTGCGTGCGGTCGGCGGTCTCCAGCGCGTCGAGGTAGCGCTGGATGCTCTGCTCGATCTGGCGCTGGCGCGCATCGATCTTGGCGGGGGTGACATTGCGGTCGCGGCTGTTGACGGCCTTGAACTTGCTGCCATCGATGGCCACGATGGCCTGCGTGAACAGCTTGAGCTCCCGGCACATGCCCACGAAGCGCTTGCAGACGTTGCGGATGCCCGCGCCGTTGTCGTGACGGAAGTCGGCAATGGTCTTGAAGTCCGGGGCAAGGCGGCCAGTGAGCCACATCAGTTCGACGTTGCGCTGGGCCTCGCGCTCCAGACGCCGGCTGGACTGGATGCGGTTCAGGTAGCCGTAGATGTAGAGCTTGAGAAGCACCGCCGGGTGGTACGCAGGCCGACCGGTAGCAGCTGGGTCCGCGCCTTTGAAGCCGAGTGCCTGAAGATCAAGTTCCTCGACGAAGGCGTCGACGACTCGCACCGGGTTGTC
>NZ_JBFTRJ010000050.1:0-1396 GCF_056399465.1 Variovorax sp. 01N425
GCAACGACAACGGCTACTTCGCCATCGACCCGGTCACGGGCGCGATCAGCCTCACGCCGGCGGGCGCTGCGGCGTTCGTGAACGACTACGAAGCGGGCGCCAACGCCCACGCGCTGGTGGTCGGCGCGAACGACGGCACGGTCACGACGTCCATCCCCGTCACGCTCAACGAGCAGAACCTCAACGAAGCGCCGACGGCGCCCGACGACACCAAGACGACGAACGAAGACACGCCCGTCAGCGGCCAGATCATCGGAAGCGATGCTGATGGCGACACGCTGAGCTACGTGAAGGGCAGCGACCCGGCCCATGGCACGGTGACGGTCAACGCCGATGGCACCTACACCTATGTTCCCGGTGCCAACTTCAACGGCACCGACAGCTTCACCGTCACGGTGAGCGACGGCCACGGGGGCACGACCACCAGCACGGTGAACGTGACCGTCAACCCGGTGAACGATCTGCCCACGGTCCCGGACTACACCCAGACCACGCACGAAGACACGCCCGTCAGCGGCCAGGTCATCGGAAGCGATGCTGATGGCGACACGCTGAGCTACGTGAAGGGCAGCGATCCAGCCCACGGCACGGTCACGGTCAACGCTGACGGCACCTACACCTACGTGCCCGGTGCCAACTTCAACGGCACCGACAGCTTCACCGTCACGGTGAGCGACGGCCACGGCGGCACGACCACCAGCACCGTGACCGTGACGATCAACCCCGTCAACGACGCCCCCGTGTTCGTCGACGGTGGCGGCACCCCGGTGAACACGACAGACGGCTACGTCTTCGGCTACGACGAAAACCGCCCTGCAGGCGCCGTGCTCGGCACGGTCCACGCCACCGACGTCGACAGCGCGACCGTCACCTACAGCATCCTCTCGGGCAACGACAACGGCTACTTCGCCATCGACCCGGTCACGGGCGCGATCAGCCTCACGGCTGCAGGCGCTGCGGCGTTCGTCAACGACTACGAAGCGGGCGCCAACGCGCACGCACTGGTGGTCGGCGCGAACGACGGCACGGTCACGACGAACATCCCCGTCACGCTCAATGAGCAGAACATCAACGACGCACCGAAGGCGCCCGACTACACCAAGACGACGAACGAAGACACGCCCGTCAGCGGCCAAGTGACTGGCACCGACGTCGATGGCGACGCGCTGACCTACGTGAAGGGCAGCGACCCAGCCCATGGCACGGTCACGGTCAACGCTGACGGCACGTACACCTACGTGCCTGGCGCCAACTTCAACGGCACCGACAGCTTCACTGTCACGGTGAGCGATGGCCACGGCGGCACGACCACCAGCACCGTGACCGTGACGATCAACCTCGTCAACGACGCCCCCGTGTTCGTCGACGGTGGCGGCACCCCGGTGAACACGACAGA
>NZ_JBFTRJ010000051.1:0-1297 GCF_056399465.1 Variovorax sp. 01N425
AGCCTGGCCAAGGTGGTGGGCGAAGTGCGCCACGGCACCGATGCGATCGCGACGGCTTCGGGACAGATTGCGGCGGGCAACCAGGACCTGTCTTCGCGCACCGAGGAGCAGGCCAGTTCGCTCGAGCAGACGGCGGCCTCGATGGAAGAACTCACGAGCACCGTCAAGCAGAACGCGGACAACGCACGCCAGGCCAACCAGCTGGCGGTCTCCGCCTCTGAAGTGGCGGTGCGTGGCGGCGGCGTGGTGAGTCAGGTGGTGGACACCATGGGCTCGATCAACAGCTCGTCCAAGAAGATCGTCGACATCATCGGCGTGATCGACGGCATCGCGTTCCAGACCAACATCCTTGCGCTCAATGCTGCTGTCGAAGCCGCAAGAGCCGGCGAGCAGGGAAGAGGCTTCGCAGTCGTCGCCTCCGAAGTGCGCAACCTCGCCCAGCGCTCGGGCGCAGCCGCCAAGGAAATCAAGGGCCTGATCGACGACTCGGTCGACAAGGTCGAGGCCGGCAGCCGCCAGGTGGCCGAGGCGGGCCGCACGATGGACGAGATCGTCGACAGCGTCAAGCGCGTGACCGACATCATGGGCGAGATCACGGCGGCCAGCCAGGAGCAGAGCACCGGCATCGAGCAGGTGAACCAGGCGATTGCGCAGATGGACCAGGTGACGCAGCAGAACGCGGCGCTGGTCGAAGAGGCGGCGGCTGCGGCGCAGTCGATGCAGGAGCAGGCTGCGAGCCTGGTGGCGTCGGTCAGCGTGTTCAGGCTCGAAGCCGGCAGCGCCGCTGCCACGCCCCCGGCTTCCGAGAAGTCCCGGCGCCTCGCGCCGGGCAAGAAGACCCACGAAGCCCCCGCGTCCCCGCAGCTGGCCATGGCCGGCGCGGCCGGTGGCGGGTGGCCCGAGTTCTAGCCAACAGCGACAGATATCCGATGAGCACAACAACATCCCAACAAACCACCGACAGCCGCAGCATCGCCCCGTTGCGGGCCGGCCGTCCCCTGGAATTTCTTTCCTTCACGCTGGGCCAGGAGGAATACGGCATCGACATCCAGAAGGTGCAGGAGCTGCGCGGCTACGACGCGGTGACGCGCATCGCGAACGCGCCGGAGTACATCAAGGGCGTGGTGAACCTGCGCGGGATCATCGTTCCGATCATCGACATGCGCATCAAGTTCAGGCTGGGCACGCCCAGCTACGACCAGTTCACGGTGGTGATCGTGCTGAACATTGCAGGGCGCGTGGTGGGCATGGTGGTGGACAGCGTGTCGGACGTGATCACCTTGAGCGCGGAGCAGAT
>NZ_JBFTRJ010000053.1:0-1173 GCF_056399465.1 Variovorax sp. 01N425
ACTAGGGAAGGTCTGAACAACGTGCAAACGCGATCACGTTCAGCCGTTCGACCTGCGTCAAGCCGCAAGAACGCCGATGCTTCACGCGTTTCAGGCGCGTTGCGCCGCGTTCCTCGCGCCTCATGCTGTCCGCAGGCGGACCACTCCCGCCATCGCCATCAACTTCTTTCGCGCCATCCAAAGGTTCGACAACGCGAACAGCGTGACCACGTGCGCCGTGTTCTTCGCCAGTCCCCGGAACCTTACCTTCGCCAGCCCGAACTGGCGCTTGATGACCCGGAACGGATGCTCGACCTTGGCGCGCACGCTGGCCTTGCCGTGCTCCTGCTTCTTGAGCCGCTGCTTCGCTCGCCCCTCGGGCAGCTTGGCCATGTCGCTGGGCCGGCCTGCGATGTGCCATTGCAGATCGTGCCGGGTCACGCGACTTTGCGCGCCCCGGTAGCCCGAGTCGGCCCACACGTCTTGTTCCTCGCCATGCAGCAGATCGACGATCTGTTCGACGTCCGACTCGTTGGCCGCCGTGGTGGTGACCGTGTGCACGAGGCCGCTGTCGGCGTCCACCGCAATGTGCGCCTTCATGCCGAAGTGCCACTGGTTGCCCTTCTTGGTCTGATGCATCTCGGGGTCACGCTCACCCTCGGCATTCTTGGTCGAGCTCGGCGCCGCGATGATGGTCGCGTCCACGATGCTGCCGCGCTTGAGCAGCAGGCCCTTGCGCGCCAGATGCGCGTTCACCGCCTTGAGGATGTCCTCGGCCAGATCGTTGGCTTCCAGCAGGTGGCGGAAGTTCAGGATGGTCGTCTCGTCGGGGATCGGCTCGGCCAGGCTCAGGTGTGCGAACGTGCGAAGCGAGGCGATCTCGTACAGCGCTTCTTCCATCGCCGGGTCGCTCAGCGCGAACCAGTTCTGCATCAGGTGAACCCGCAGCATCGACGCCAGCGGGTACGGCCGGCGGCCTCGCCCGGCTACCGGGTAGTGCGGCTCGATCAGGCCCAACAGCGCCTTCCACGGCACGACCAGTTCCATCTCCTCGAGGAACACCTCGCGCCGCGTCTTCTTGCGCTTGCCGGCGTACTCCGCGTCCGAGAAACTGATCTGGCTCATCGTTGCGCGCTCCGTCAATGACCTGCTTCGATCATGCAAGAAACATGCACTTGTTCAGACCTTCCCTAG
>NZ_JBFTRJ010000054.1:0-1146 GCF_056399465.1 Variovorax sp. 01N425
CAAGCCGGCGCCGGAGATGGGCTCGGTGCTGGACACCGACTACCTGATCGGCCTGGGCACGCTGGACGAGCGGATGCTGATCCTGGTGGACATCGACCGGCTGATGTCCAGCGACGAGATGGGCCTGGTCGAGAAGATCGCCGCCTGAGACGGCGCGCACAACCCTTTCCTGCGGCAAGCGCGCGTTCTGCGTGCTTGCCCTTTCCTGATTTTCTGGAGTGATGAGCATGTTTCTGAGCAATATTTCCATCGGCAAGCGGCTGGCCGTCGTGATCGGCGTCATCCTCGCCCTGTCTCTCACGAGCAGCGTGCTTGCCGTGCTGAAGCTGCAGCAGCTCGGCGAGGAAATCAATGCGATGGTCGAGAAGAACATCAAGACCGAGCGCGCGGGCTCCGACTGGCTGCGCAACACCAACTCGGGCGTCCAGCGCGCCGCGGCCATCGCCAAGAGCAGCGATGCGAGCCTGATCGCCTACTTCGCGCCGGCCACGGCGCTCTCCATCAAGGAGACCAACGAGCTGCAGAAGTTCATCGAGGAACAGATGGACACGCCCGAAAAGAAGGCGCTGTACGACAAGGTCGGCGAGCTGCGCAAGGCCTACCTCGCGGCCCGCGAGGAGGTCAGCAAGGCCAAGCTGGCGGGCGACATGGAAGGCGCCAACCGGATCTTCAACGAACGCTTCGAGCCCACCTCGCGCAGCTATCTTGCAGGCGTGCAGCAGATGGTGGACACGGAACGCGCGCTGCTCGACGCCGCGGCCGAGCGCAGCAAAGAGATGCGCGCCAGCACCAGCCTGATGCTCGTCGTCTTCGGCGTGCTGTCGCTGGGCCTGGGCCTGGTGCTCGCCTGGCTGCTGGTGCGCAGCATCACGCATCCGCTGCGCCGCGCCGTCGAGGTGGCCGAGGCGGTGGCCGCCGGCGATTTGACCAGCCGCATCGAAGTGACGACGAAGGACGAGACCGGCCAGTTGATGCACGCGCTCAAGGGCATGAACGGCAGCCTGGCCAAGGTGGTGGGCGAAGTGCGCCACGGCACCGATGCGATCGCGACGGCTTCGGGACAGATTGCGGCGGGCAACCAGGACCTGTCTTCGCGCACCGAGGAGCAGGCCAGTTCGCTCGAGCAGACGGCGGCCTCGATGGAAG
>NZ_JBFTRJ010000055.1:0-990 GCF_056399465.1 Variovorax sp. 01N425
TGGCCGCAAGATCGCCCAGCGCCTGAGCGATCTGGGCTTCAGCGGCGTGCCCGCACCCAGCACCATCACCGGCATCCTGCATCGCCACGGACTGATCACCCCTGAAGCCAGCCAGGCGGCCGAGCATTGGCAGCGTTTCGAGCACGAGCTGCCCAATGCCCTGTGGCAAATCGATTTCAAGGGCCACTTCGAGACGGGCGCGGGGCGCTGCCATCCGCTGACGGTGATTGACGACCACTCGCGCTTCAACCTGACGATCGCCGCGTGCTCCCAGACGAACACTGCCCGCGTGCAGGATCATCTGCAGCGGGTGTTCCTGCGCTACGGCTTGCCCGTACGCATCAACGCCGACAACGGCGCCCCTTGGGGCAGCCCCGCCAAGGCCGAGCACGGGCTGTCGGCACTCAGCGTGTGGCTCATTCGCTTGGGCATTCGCATCAGCCACAGCGCGCCCTACCACCCGCAGACCAACGGCAAATTGGAGCGCTTCCACCGTTCGCTCAAGGCCGAGGTGCTCAATGGGCGCAGCTTCTTGGACCTGGCTCAGGCCCAGGACGCGTTCGAGCACTGGCGCGGCGTGTACAACCACGAGCGCCCGCACGAGGCGCTGGGCATGCAAACACCCGCAGCGCGCTATCAGGTGAGCCCTCGGGCCCTGCCTGCCGTGCTGGCGCCGATCGAATATGGCCCTGATGACCGGGTGCTGACGGTGGGCTGGAACGGCTGGGTGCACTTCCAGGGGCGCAAGCTGCGCCTGTCCAGTGCCTTGCACAGGCTGCCCGTGGCGATGCGGCCGGACCCCAAGACAGATGGCTGCTTCGACGCCTTCTTCTGCCATCACCGCTTCATGCGGCTGGATCTGCGCAATCCCGCCACCTCAAACTGAGCGCCCAAGGTGTTTACTATGTCCCCGCACACCTGTTACCCAGGTCCCCGGTCCATACAGCGAAGCAAAGAAAAGTAGGTCGCCCGCCGGGGCGAGACCCGGCC
>NZ_JBFTRJ010000056.1:0-892 GCF_056399465.1 Variovorax sp. 01N425
GCACCCACGCGAGGAGAAGAAATCATGGATCCCGTTTCCCATACCGTCATCAACCTCATCATCTTCGTGCTGGCCATCTACGTGGGCTACCACGTGGTGTGGACCGTCACGCCCGCGCTGCACACGCCGCTGATGGCCGTGACCAACGCGATCTCGGCCATCGTGGTSGTGGGCGCCATGCTGGCGGCCGCGCTCACCGAAACCCCGCTGGGCAAGACCATGGGCGTGCTCGCGGTGGCGCTGGCGGCGGTGAACATCTTCGGCGGCTTCCTGGTCACGCGGCGCATGCTCGAGATGTTCAAGAAGAAAGAGAAGAAGGCCGCACCCAAGGCCGAAGCGGGAGCCTCGCAATGAGCATGAACGTCGTCACGCTGCTGTACCTGGTTGCCAGCGTCTGCTTCATCCAGGCCCTGAAGGGCCTGTCGCACCCCACCACCTCGATCCGCGGCAACCTCTTCGGCATGGCCGGCATGGCCATCGCGGTGGTCACCACCGGCGCGCTGATCTACAAGCTGGCCGGCGGCCAGCTCACSGGCCTGGCCTGGGTGCTGCTGGGGCTGGCGGCCGGCGGCGGCTACGGCGCCTACCGCGCCAAGACGGTCGAGATGACCAAGATGCCCGAGCTGGTGGCCTTCTTCCACAGCATGATCGGCCTGGCGGCGGTGTTCATCGCGGTGGCRGCCGTGGTCGAACCCGCGGCCATGCTCGAAGGCATCGCCAAGGGCGCRCCCATTCCCGCCGGCAACCGGCTCGAGCTGTTCCTGGGCGCGGCCATCGGCGCCATCACCTTCAGCGGCTCGGTGATTGCCTTCGGCAAGCTCTCGGGCACCTACAAGTTCCGCCTGTTCCAGGGCGCGCCGGTGCAGTTCAAGGGCCAGCACATGCTGAACCT
>NZ_JBFTRJ010000057.1:0-583 GCF_056399465.1 Variovorax sp. 01N425
CGTTTCGCGGATCAGGGCTCGCCCTTGTTTGAGCGAAGCGAGTTTGGGCGAGACCCCGCGAAACGCGAGCACCGCAGGTTGCCCGCAGCGAAGCGGAGGGTCGCAGACAGTGGGGTCGCCTTTTCTTTGGCTACTTTCTTTTGGCGAAGTGTATGGACCGGGGACCTGGGTAACAGGTGTGCGGGGACATAGGAAACACTTTCGAGGTCGAGACGACCGAGGAAGCGGCCCATGCCCTGGCAACCGAGAGACCTGATGGACACCAAACGCGAATTCCTGGAACTGGCCTTGCAAGAAGGAGCCAACCGCCGCGAACTGTGCCGGCGCTTTGGCATCAGCCCCAAGACGGGCTATGCACTGCTGCGCCGCCATGCACTCCAAGGCATGGGTGATGCGTGCAAGCCGCGCAGCACCCGCCCGCACCACAGTCCTGCGCGCAGCAGCGCTGCGATCGAGCAAGCTGTCATCGAACTGCGCCGCCAGCACCCCCGCTGGGGTGGCCGCAAGATCGCCCAGCGCCTGAGCGATCTGGGCTTCAGCGGCGTGCCCGCACCCAGCACCATCACCGGCATCCTGCATCGCC
>NZ_JBFTRJ010000058.1:0-539 GCF_056399465.1 Variovorax sp. 01N425
GCGTTGGTCACGGCCATCAGCGGCGTGTGCAGCGCGGGCGTGACGGTCCACACCACGTGGTAGCCCACGTAGATGGCCAGCACGAAGATGATGAGGTTGATGACGGTATGGGAAACGGGATCCATGATTTCTTCTCCTCGCGTGGGTGCCGGGGGCGGCTTGGCTTATTTCTTCGTGACCTGGCCGTCCTGCGCGACGCGGCAGGCGGCGACGATGTCGTCCTCGAGGTCGATCTTCAGGCCGCCCTCCTTGGTGACGATGAGCTTGAGGAAGTCGAGCACGTTGCGCGCATAGAGCGCCGATGCGTCGGCCGCCACCAGCGCCGGCAGGTTGGTTTCGCCGACGATGGTCACGCCGTGCTTGATCACCGTCTTGTCGGCTTCCGAGAGGGGGCAGTTGCCGCCGATGCCGTCCGCGCCCTTGCCGGCCGCGATGTCGACGATCACCGAGCCGGGCTTCATGGCCTTGACCATGTCCTCGGTGATGAGCGTGGGCGCGGCGCGTCCGGGAATGAGCGCGGTGCTGATGACGATGTCGGC
>NZ_JBFTRJ010000059.1:0-534 GCF_056399465.1 Variovorax sp. 01N425
GCGTTGGTCACGGCCATCAGCGGCGTGTGCAGCGCGGGCGTGACGGTCCACACCACGTGGTAGCCCACGTAGATGGCCAGCACGAAGATGATGAGGTTGATGACGGTATGGGAAACGGGATCCATGATTTCTTCTCCTCGCGTGGGTGCTGGGGGCGGCTTATTTCTTCGTGACCTGGCCGTCCTGCGCAACGCGGCAGGCAGCGACGATGTCGTCCTCGAGGTCGATCTTCAGGCCGCCCTCCTTGGTGACGATGAGCTTGAGGAAGTCGAGCACGTTGCGCGCATAGAGCGCCGACGCGTCGGCCGCCACCAGCGCCGGCAGGTTGGTCTCGCCCACGATGGTCACGCCGTGCTTGACCACCGTCTTGTCGGCCTCCGACAGCGGGCAGTTGCCGCCGATGCCGTCCGCGCCCTTGCCGGCCGCGATGTCGACGATCACCGAGCCGGGCTTCATGGCCTTGACCATGTCCTCGGTGATGAGCGTGGGCGCGGCGCGTCCGGGAATGAGCGCGGTGCTGATGACGATGTCGGC
>NZ_JBFTRJ010000060.1:0-530 GCF_056399465.1 Variovorax sp. 01N425
ATTCCGGTCAAGCCACGGTGATGCGGGTGACGGCCAGGGGCGAAGCGGCCCTGAAGATGCGAGCTTGCTCCTTGTTCAACCCGGTGCAATGTTCTCCCTGTCCGGTGACGTCGCACGCACGGTGACGAGGCGGGCTGGTGCGGTTCACGACATCAGCAGGAGGCCTCCCAGAATGACGCTTGCCGTTTTCATTGGTGGAAGACGAGCCGTTGATCCAGGACAACCGCAAGGTTGTGCTCGGGCTACCTGCAGGCAGAGGTCGTCGGGGCTGCGCTTTCCGAGGCTGAAGCTGTGGCCTGCCTCCAGGCGAACGAGGAGGCATGGCAGCTTCTCGTCGTGGATCTGTTGCTGAAGCAGGGAACAGGACCTGGCGTGTCGGCCGCCCTTTTTACGCCCGGCAGAAAGAAGTGGATCGTGGCGGCGTTGACCAACGCGGCTTCTCCGGACAGCCGCGCGGCGTGCTTTCGTCTGGACGCCGATGTGGTCGTCGACAAGGCAGCGCAAGTCAATGAGTTCCTCGCCTATTGCGC
>NZ_JBFTRJ010000061.1:0-524 GCF_056399465.1 Variovorax sp. 01N425
CACAGCGCCTTGCGGCCTTCGGTGTCCTCCAGGATCTTCTTCTTCACATGGTCCAGCCCCACCCGCCCGATGTAGTGCACCGTGCGCTCCAGGTACCAGCCTTCCTCGCGGTACAGCTGCAGGAAGGCGCCCGAATACTCCATCACCTCGGCGGCCGTCTTCACCTTCACCAGGAACTGCGCCACCTCGGTCTTGATGCCGCCGTTGCCCCCCACGTACAGCTCCCAGCCCGAATCCACCCCGATCACCCCCACGTCCTTGATCCCGGCCTCGGCGCAGTTGCGCGGACAGCCCGAGACCGCGAGCTTGACCTTGTGCGGCGAATACATCGCCCACAGCGCCCGCTCCAGATCCTTGCCCATCTGGGTGGAATCTTGCGTGCCGAAGCGGCACCACTCGCTGCCCACGCAGGTCTTCACCGTGCGCAGGCTCTTGGCATAGGCAAAGCCCGAGGGCATGCCGATGTCCTTCCACACACCCTCCAGGTCCTCCTTCTTCACCCCCAAGAGGTCGATGCGCTGGCC
>NZ_JBFTRJ010000062.1:0-524 GCF_056399465.1 Variovorax sp. 01N425
GGCCAGCGCATCGACCTCTTGGGGGTGAAGAAGGAGGACCTGGAGGGTGTGTGGAAGGACATCGGCATGCCCTCGGGCTTTGCCTATGCCAAGAGCCTGCGCACGGTGAAGACCTGCGTGGGCAGCGAGTGGTGCCGCTTCGGCACGCAGGACAGCACCCAGATGGGCAAGGACCTGGAGCGGGCGCTGTGGGCGATGTATTCGCCGCACAAGGTCAAGCTCGCCGTCTCCGGCTGCCCGCGCAACTGCGCCGAGGCCGGGATCAAGGACGTGGGCGTGATCGGGGTGGATTCGGGCTGGGAGCTGTATGTGGGGGGCAACGGCGGCATCAAGACCGAGGTGGCGCAGTTCCTGGTGAAGGTGAAGACGGCCGCGGAGGTGATGGAGTATTCGGGCGCCTTCCTGCAGCTGTACCGCGAGGAAGGCTGGTACCTGGAGCGCACGGTGCACTACATCGGGCGGGTGGGGCTGGACCATGTGAAGAAGAAGATCCTGGAGGACACCGAAGGCCGCAAGGCGCTGTG
>NZ_JBFTRJ010000063.1:0-494 GCF_056399465.1 Variovorax sp. 01N425
GTGCCGAAACGGCCAAACGGAATGGTTGCGGCGATGTCCTTGTTGACCTGCGTGCGGTAGGCATCGGGAATGCCGAGCTTGTCGTACAGCGGCGTTTCGACCGGGCCGGGGCTGACGGCGTTGACGCGAATGCCGCGTCCGAGCAGTTCGCTCGAAAGCGTCTTCGACATGTTCAGAAACGCAGCCTTGGTCGCGGCATAAACCGACGAACGCTSCGCGCCGACGTGCGCATTGATCGAYGTATTRAGCACCACCGATGCGGGGCTCGCRAAGACAGGCAGCAAGGCCTGGATCAGGAAGTAYGGCCCCTTGACGTTGATAYCGAACGAGCGATCGAACATTWCTTCCGTCCACTCTTCGATCGGCATCCAAACGGATACGCCAGCGTTGAGGAAGGCGATGTCGAGCTGACCATAGTGAGCCTGGACGGCTTGCGCCAACTCCTTCTGCGCAGCCACGTTGGCTGAATCGGCGCGCAGCACCAGAACTTCGCT
>NZ_JBFTRJ010000064.1:0-471 GCF_056399465.1 Variovorax sp. 01N425
GGCGATGCAGGATGCCGGTGATGGTGCTGGGTGCGGGCACGCCGCTGAAGCCCAGATCGCTCAGGCGCTGGGCGATCTTGCGGCCACCCCAGCGGGGGTGCTGGCGGCGCAGTTCGATGACAGCTTGCTCGATCGCAGCGCTGCTGCGCCCAGGACTGTGGTGCGGTCGGGTGCTGCGCGGCTTGCATGCATCGCCCATGCCTTGGAGCGCATGGCGGCGCAGCAGCGCATAGCCCGTCTTGGGGCTGATGCCAAAGCGCCGGCACAGTTCGCGGCGGTTGGCCCCTTCTTGCAAGGCCAATTCCAGGAATTCGCGTTTGGTGTCCATCAGGTCTCTCGGTTGCCAGGGCATGGGCCACTTCCTCGGTCGTCTCGACCTCAAAAGTGTTTCCTATGTCCCCGCACACCTGTTACCCAGGTCCCCGGTCCATACACTTCGCCAAAGAAACGTAGGCAAAAGAAAGGCGACCC
>NZ_JBFTRJ010000065.1:0-424 GCF_056399465.1 Variovorax sp. 01N425
GCGCGTCACTTCCGCGAACGGCTACCAAACCTTGTACCAAGGCTTCTTATCCCTCGGTGGCTCAGGAATCGCCTGAAGCTGGCGGTGCAACTGCCCCATTAGAGATTGATAGACCCGCATGCTGAACAGCTGCATGTTCGAGACCTCAAACTTGCCTCCGAGCAAYGGATGAAGCTTCCACCCAAGGCATTCGTCTGGCCCTGGTTCTAGCCCGTTGCCGGCGGCTATGGCAAGCCAGCTCGCGATGAAGATGTCGTCTASCCATTCGGGCGACTTGTTGAGCGTGTTGTACTCAGAGGAGTTGCGAGCTACTTGTTGGTAGGTGCCCTCGAGGACCGAAAGTGCCCAAAGACTTCCGTCAGGGTGGCCGAACACCCAATCACCGAATGCGGATACGAAAAGCGGCGTACCGCTCGGCGGGATT
>NZ_JBFTRJ010000066.1:0-421 GCF_056399465.1 Variovorax sp. 01N425
TGACCATAGCGACGTGGTACCACTCCTTCCCATCCCGAACAGGACAGTGAAACGCGTCAGCGCCGATGATAGTGCGGGTTCCCGTGTGAAAGTAGGTCATCGTCAGGCTCTTACAGCCAGGAAAAGCCCAACACGGTGTGTTGGGCTTTCCTTTTTGTGTGAGCACCCCAAAAGTGTTCACACAAAAAGGCAAGCGACACAGCGTCTCCAGGGGCGCTGCGAGCAGCTTCAGGTAGCAGACTCCCAGTGAGCGAGCTGCCAGGAGGCCAGAAGAAAAAATCTTCTTCGAAGTTGACGCGGTTTGAAAAAACAGTGCATAATCGAAGGCTCCGCTGAAGCAGCTTCAGCGTCTCGTAGCGAAGGTTGCGGGGTGCGACAAGAAGCTGAAGAAAGCGAAAAAAGTTTGACGGTACTTAAAAAA
>NZ_JBFTRJ010000067.1:0-406 GCF_056399465.1 Variovorax sp. 01N425
GATCCGCACCGTACGGTGTTCACCTCGGTGCGGCGCTCGAGCGCCAGGCGGCCCGCACTGCTGGCGGCCCGGGAAATCCTGGCGGTGACGGCGGCATCCATCGTGCCGGCGGCGGCCGCGGGCGTCCTCGGCCCGGCCCCCGYGGACCGGCCCGCGTGACKTCCGGCATGTGGAACCGCGCGCGTAACGGCCCGCGGCATGTGCAGTGGGCCACAGCGCGGGCGGTGGCCCCGCGTTAGACTGATGTCGTTATGAATCGCACAATATTCAAATCCAAGATCCACCGCGCGACGGTCACGCACGCGGACCTGCACTATGTCGGATCCGTCACCGTGGACCTGGATCTGCTGGAGGCGGCCGACATCCTGCCCGGGGAGCTCGTGGCGATTGTCGATGTCACCAACGG
>NZ_JBFTRJ010000068.1:0-405 GCF_056399465.1 Variovorax sp. 01N425
CGTCGTGACCGTGCCGTCGTTCGCGCCGACCACCAGCGCGTGGGCGTTGGCGCCCGCTTCGTAGTCGTTCACGAACGCCGCAGCGCCCGCCGGCGTGAGGCTGATCGCGCCCGTGACCGGGTCGATGGCGAAGTAGCCGTTGTCGTTGCCCGAGAGGATGCTGTAGGTGACGGTCGCGCTGTCGCCGTCCGTAGCGTGGACCGTGCCGAGCACGGCGCCTGCAGGACGGTTCTCGTCGTAGCCGAAGACGTAGCCGTCTGTCGTGTTCACCGGGGTGCCGCCACCGTCGACGAACACGGGGGCGTCGTTGACGAGGTTGATCGTCACGGTCACGGTGCTGGTGGTCGTGCCGCCGTGGCCATCGCTCACCGTGACAGTGAAGCTGTCGGTGCCGTTGAAGTTGGC
>NZ_JBFTRJ010000069.1:0-401 GCF_056399465.1 Variovorax sp. 01N425
GGGCAACCTGCGGTGCTCGCGTTTCGCGGGGTCTCGCCCAAACTCGCTTCGCTCAAACAAGGGCGAGCCCTGATCCGCGAAACGCTGCGCTCCTCGGCGCATACAGAGGGGATTGGATACCGAACGGGCCTTTGCTTCGCTCGGCCACCAGGCCACCGCGGCGCTGCGCGCCGTGGTGGTTGGGATTGGATTGGGTTGTTGGTATTGGCTGTTGGTCTTGGGGCCGAGCGAAGCGAAGGCCGCCCGCTCCCACCCCTTCTGTATGCGCCGAGGAGCGCAGATGGAGGCGGGATCAGGGCCGCAGCTGTTTGAGCGCAACGCAGTGGAGCGAGTTCTGCGGACCCCCGCCGTAATCGAGCACCGCAGGTTGCCCGCAGCGAAGCGGAGGGACGCAGACAGTA
>NZ_JBFTRJ010000070.1:0-401 GCF_056399465.1 Variovorax sp. 01N425
GTATTCGCTGGGCCGCAACCTGTCGGCCTCCAAAGAAGAACTGGCAACCCTGATCCAAGACGCGATCAAGCACAGCCCCTCGTCGTTCAATTCGCAAAGCTCGCGCGCCGTCATCCTGTTTGGCGCTGAAAGCGTGAAGCTCTGGGATCTGGCCATCGAAGAAGTGCGCAAGGTGGCGCCGGCCGAAGGGTTCGACAAGACCGAAGCCAAGCTCAAGAGCTTTGCCGCTGGCKTGGGCACCGTGCTGTTCTTCGAAGACCAGGACGTTGTGCGCAGCCTGCAAGAAAAGTTTGCGCTGTACGCCGACAACTTCCCCRTGTGGTCGGAACAGTCGGGCGGCATGGCCCAGCTGTCGGTCTGGGCTGCGCTGGCCAACGCTGATGTCGGCGCCAGCCTGCAAC
>NZ_JBFTRJ010000071.1:0-390 GCF_056399465.1 Variovorax sp. 01N425
GAATGCGTGCATCAGGCTTGATGTCGGCTGGGTTAAACGGCAGCACGAACTGGAACGGTGCCTGTTTGCCTTCGGTTCGCACCACGCGCTGCGACAGCACTTTTGATGGTGCATCGGCGACGGACGCATCAGAGAGCGTCACGGTTAATACCGCATCCGGCGGCAGCGCAATGCGCTGGCGGATAAAGACTGAACCACTTACGTTAGGCTGCGCAATCGCCGCCGTCTGTCCTGCAACCGCAGAACCCAGAGTTGGCGTTGGCACGGGTTTACTCTTGTCGGCGCATCCTACAACAGCAACCGCCATAACTACTCCACTGAACACATGCCTGAGTTTCATTGATGTCGTCTCCATTTGATCAAAATGATTGTCGGCAGCGAATCCTGCTT
>NZ_JBFTRJ010000072.1:0-354 GCF_056399465.1 Variovorax sp. 01N425
TCGTAATGGAAGCCATGACCAATGGCGGCCTGGAGGAAGTGGACATCGAAAACCTGCGGCCGCACTACGCGCGCACGCTGTGGGC
Source organism: Variovorax sp. 01N425 (assembly GCF_056399465.1). Classification (NCBI taxonomy): domain Bacteria; kingdom Pseudomonadati; phylum Pseudomonadota; class Betaproteobacteria; order Burkholderiales; family Comamonadaceae; genus Variovorax; species Variovorax sp. 01N425. Next base: position 86 of record NZ_JBFTRJ010000072.1, read on the forward strand.
CTGGAGCGACGCGCTGGAAGCCCGCTTGCCCGAAGCCGCGCAGGTATTAGGCGGCGAGCAGGGCGCACGGTCATTGCGGGCGTACCGCCTGTATCTGGCCGGCTGCGCCATGGCGTTCGAGCACGGCTGGATCGCGCTGCACCAGATCCTGGGCCAGCCGCCCGCCACCGGCCGCCCGGACGAACTCGACAACCCCGCCGACCTCTCGTACCCATGGCGGCGCGACTATATGTATAGCGGTGACCGCTGAAAGTCGGACGGAATCAGGG
>NZ_JBFTRJ010000073.1:0-351 GCF_056399465.1 Variovorax sp. 01N425
GCTCAAACAGCGGCGAGCCCTGATCCGCGAAACGCTGCGCTCCTCGGCGCATACAGAGGGGATTGGATACCGAACGGGCCTTTGCTTCGCTCGGCCACCAGGCCACCGCGGCGCTGCGCGCCGTGGTGGTTGGGATTGGATTGGGCTGTTGGTATTGGCTGTTGGTCTTGGGGCCGAGCGAAGCGAAGGCCGCCCGTTCCCCCCCCTTCTGTATGCGCCGAGGAGCGCAGATGGAGGCGGGATCAGGGCCGCAGCTGTTTGAGCGCAACGCAGTGGAGCGAGTTCTGCGGACCCCCGCCGTAATCGAGCACCGCAGGTTGCCCGCAGCGAAGCGGAGGGACGCAGACAGTA
>NZ_JBFTRJ010000074.1:0-310 GCF_056399465.1 Variovorax sp. 01N425
TTCAGGGCGCGTGCACAGGCCACCGGGTACTCCCCTCCGCGAATGTCCCCCGCCTTCGGCTCCTCCTTTATTTCGCTGCGGGGAGCACCCGATGTCCTGTGCACTTGGGCACGCTCGTTGTGCTTCGCTGATCAACGACCGCTGCGCATAACGCTCCCGTCGATGGGGTGCCTTGCGCAGCGAAATGAATGCGAAGGGACTTCTCGCTTCCTGGTCACGGCATCGAGTGCCAAGATTGATTTGCGAAGTCAATCTGAAACCTTTGGAAGGAGAAGCCCCATGAACGAGATTACCCGAGTCGGCATCGATC